>JARGOE010000036.1 GCA_029210015.1 Vicingaceae bacterium | reverse complement strand
ATTAGGAATAATACTATCAGCTTCTCCTACTATAAGAGATGTTGCTAATATACAATTGGCAGAATCTGTTAGCGTTAAATTGTATGTTCCAGCACATAATCCAGTTAAAGTACTATCATTTGCATAAGGTCCACCTGCTGGGATTGAAGTCCAATTAAATGTATAAGGAGATGTTCCACCAATAGGGATAGCATTTAAAGAACCGTCACATGCTCCAAAACATGTAGCATCATTTACAGTAGCTGCAACACCGGATGGGCCTGTTGGATTACTAACCGCAATAGTAAATATTGCAATACATCCATTAGCATCGGTAATAGTATCTGTATAAAATCCAGCGCATAAGTTAGGGTTATTTGGTGTAAAAACATTATTAGACCATGAGTGTGAGTAAGGAGGTGTACCTCCAGTTGGGAAAACATTTATAGAACCATCACAAATTCCACAATTCGCATCAACTACAACTTCATTATCATCAATAGGTTGTGGTTCAGTAATTATTACTGATCCAATAAAAATACAGTTTGCAGAATCTGTAACAGTAACAGTATAGACACCTGGGCATAAACCAGAAATACTTGCATTTGTATCAGGAGCCGTTAAACACCCACCCACCCATGAGTAAGTATATGGGGCTGAACCACCAGTTGGAGTTGCTGTAGCAGTTCCATCGTTTGATCCATTACATGTTACATTTGTACTATCTAATGTTACTTGTAATGCAGGGGGTGATGTAACGATATATGTTCCAGTTGCGGTACAACCGTTTGTATCTGTTACAATTACAGTAAATGTGTCAGGACAAAGATTATTGATGCTTTGACCATTTAATGGGTTAGGAGAAGCATTAACTGACCATTGGTAAGTGTAACCAGGTGTTCCTCCTGTTGGATTAGAAACTGCAGTTCCATCACAGTTACTACTACATCCTACAGGTGTGCCAGTTACATTTGCATTTAATGGTTGTGGTTCATTAATGGTAATAGTTTGTGAGGCAATACAACCATTACTATCAATAACTGTTACAGTGTTTGTTAAAAAAGGAGCGCATAAATTAAAAATAGTATCATTAGTTTGTCCGTTTGGAGCCCAATTATAAGTATATGGAGCAGTCCCTCCACCAACAATAACTGCCGCTATACCGTCACAATCACCGTTACAACTAACATCAACTCCAATTGGTGTTGTTGATAAGGCAGGTGGTTCATTTATGATGTAATTATCTGTTCTTGAACAACCATTCGTGTCAGTTATTGTTATAGTGTATGTTCCAGCGGGTAATCCAGAAGCACTTGGGCCTGAACTTACATTTGGAGCCCAAACATATGCATAACCAGGAGTTCCTCCACTTGGGTTTAATGTTATGCTTCCTGTACTATTTCCATTACAATTAATATCAACAATTATAGCATTTGGTGAAATTGTATCAGGCTCTATAAGAACTAAAGTGTCTGCTTGAACACAATTATTAGAATCAGTTACGGTTACAATTGCAATACCAGCACATACGTTATTAGTATCTATTCCGTTTGGCAATGTCCATACAGTACTGTATGGAGGTGTTCCTCCAGAAGGAGCTGAAGCAACCATTCCATCACATAATCCATTACAGCTTATTGACTGAACAATGGTTCCATTAGGAACGAGTACGCTTGGTGCTACAGGCATGTTAATAGAGTCTGTACTTGCACAACCATTAACATCGGTTACTGTAACATAAACAAATCCAGGGCATAAACTATCTGCTGTTTGAGTAGTATCTCCATTACTCCATTGATATGTATAAGGAGCTTGACCACCTGAAGGAATAGCTGTAGCCATTCCATCACAAATTCCATTACAGCTAATATTAATTAGGGAAGGATTTATTTGAATAACTATTAAATTATTAATTGTAACAGTATCTTGAGCCGAACATCCATTTGTGTCAGTAACAGTTACCATATAGGTTCCAGCACACAACCCTGTTGCTGTAGGTGTTGTTTGATTTGATGGATCATTCCATTGGTAAGTGTAACCTGGTGATCCACCGCTTACAATAGCTGTTGCAGCTCCATCACATATTGCGCCACAACTTGCATTTGTAGCAGTTGCATTTACAGTTAATAATTGAGGGTTAGTTATAATTACAGTATCTAATCCAGTACAACCATTTGAGTCTGTAACTGTAACTATATATGTTCCAGGTCCAAGAGGTCCAATAGATTGAGTATTGTATGGACCACCCGGTCCAGTCCAGCTATAACTATATGGAGCAACCCCACCAGTAGGTAAAGAGATTGCTGTCCCATCATTAGAGTTGTTACAGGTAATATCAGTAAATTGAGCATTAGGGAAGATTTGAGCAGGTTCAATGATTATAATAGTATCGTTTACCGTACAAAGAGAATCATCAGTTACCGTAACAAAATAAGTTCCAGCGCATAAGTTGCTAATAGAGTCAGTAGCTTGTGGGAATGGAGGTGCAGAAGGTATAGAATTCCATTGAAAAACATAAGGAGCTACTCCACCGTTAGGTATTGTTATAGCGGTACCATCACAATCACCAAAACAAGATACATCTTGTGTATTAGTGTTGGTAGTTAATAGAGGTGGTTCTGATACATTAAAGTTTATAGTTAATGGACAGTTATTAGCATCTGTAATTGTTACAGTTTGAGGTCCTGCACATAATCCTGTTATGGTGTTTGATCCAGCAGCAGGAACAACTACGACAGGGTTTCCATTCCATGAAACACTATAAGGGGCAACACCTCCAGTAGGAGATACTGTTGCTGTTCCATTACATATCCCATTACAACTTAAATCTGTTGTTACTAAATTAGCATTGATAGGTAGTTGTGGATTAACAGTTACACTTGCACTAGCAGGACACCCATTTGAATCGGTAACATTAACAGTATAAGTTCCAGCACATAGGTTAAAAATAGAATCTGTTCCTTGTCCCGGACCTACTTGACCAGCAGGGACTGAAGTCCAAATAAAAGTGAAATCAACAGCAGGGTTACCTGTTCCTCCTGTAATACTTACAGATGCTGTTCCATCACATGCTCCGGCACAAGATTCGTCAGTACTATTCATTGTTAACACAATTGGTTGAGGTTCAGTAATAATTACTGAATCTACCATTGTACAACCATTAGAATCTGTTACAGTTAAAATGTAGGTGCCAGGACATAAACTAGAAATAGATTGAGTGTTATAGGGCCCGCCTGGACCAGTCCATACATAGGAAAAGTCAACCGATGGGTTACCTGTACCTCCTGTAGGATTAGCTGTTGCTGTACCATCACAAAAAGTTGGACAAGTAACATTTGTAGAACTTGGGTTAACTACAATTATAGGTGGTTCAGTTATACTAAAAGTATCTTGAACGGTACAATTATTTGCATCAGTAACAGTAACTATACATTGTGGGGTTGGACATAAACCAGTAATACTGTCAAATGTTGAAGGGCCACAACTCCAAGAGTATGTATATCCTCCAGCACCACCAGCAGGTACTGTAATTGCTTTCCCATCACAAGCTCCAAAACAATTTACATTTGAAGGAGTTGTAGTAGTTGTTAAGATTGAAGGCTCAGTAATAACAAAAGTAAGTACAGTATCACAACCATTAGCATCTCTAATGGTATCGGTATAAGTTCCAGGACATAATCCAGTAATACTATCAGTAGCATTTGTACTAGTTTGACTAGTGCTCCAACTATGACTATATGGTGCAGTTCCTCCTGATAGAACTGTCGCTATTGCTACACCATCACATGCGCCACCACAAGTAACGTTTCTCGTTGAAGAATCTAGGGCCAATGGTGGTGGCTCATTAACGGAAAAAGTAGTGTCATTTACACAACCATTTGCATCAGTTACAGTAACACTGTAATTTACATTTGCACAAAGATTTGGAAAGGTTTGTGCAGTATCAATAGCAGGGTTTCCGGTTGGTGGTGTCCATGAATAACTAAAAGGAGCACTTCCTCCTAAAGGGTTTGATGTTGCTGAACCACTACACTCATTGTTACATAACACATCTGTTGCTGTTACATTAGCATACAAGCTATCGGGTTCGGTTATTGTATAAGTAAAAGTAGTGTCACAGCCAAAACCATCTTGAGCTCTTAATGTATAAACACCTGTACACAACATTGAGTATGTTGTAGTTGTAAATACGGTATTAGCAAAACCACCTACAGGAAGCCAGGTAAAGGTGTAATTAGCGTAATTTGCTCCAATAACAGTAACAGCTATTGACCCATCACAAATACCATTACAACTAGGGTCAGTAACAATTTCAGAAATTGGAATAATAGGGGGGTGTCCAAATACATCAGCAGCTTGACCCAAAAGAGCATCACAATCTTGAACAACTGCAGTATAGGATCCTGGACAAAGGTTTGTTATAGTATCACCCCATGGTGGGCCATTGGGTGGTCCTGCTCCAACCCAGTTTATAACATTATAAGCATGTGGGATACAGTTTGTAACAACCGTATCAATATATAAAACACCATCACAATTATTTCCACAAGAAACTGTATCATTATTAATAACAATACTTGTTATAGTTTTGTTTGTTGCCTTTTTAGGTTTTGATTGTTGTATAGGATAGTTGTCTCCATCTTTATCAATAGCAGATGAAGCACTATTAATTACGTAAATATTTGTCTGACTAAAATTGTAATTAAATTTATTCGTTTTTGCAATCCAACTATTATAAACCAAGATGTCAGACCCCTGAGATATTAATTTTTTCTTTTGAGAAGAGTTAGATATAAAGTCACTACAAACAATGTCATTAGAATTAAGGGTTACCTCTCCTTTAATAATGGTAAAAGAACCGGAAGGAGTTAATATTGGGTTGGTGAAATTAAAATTACCTTGGCCATTAATGGTAAAATTGGTTTTCCAATTCCATACACCAAAATTGATGTTTTTACTTCCATTTGTGATAGAAAGCAAGTTTATATCCCCAATTAAGTCATGAACAAACTCTCCACGGACATCTACTTCTCCATAAATATTTAATGAAACAGCTTGTGGAGATTTTAAAATAAAATTTCCTAAAGGGTTTAATATGTTAAAGCTATTAACATTAACATTAGTGTTTATATTTATCGCTTGACTGTTCTTGGTAAATGATTTATTGTCAATAAAGATGTTGTCTGATTGATTAGGAATACCATAACCAGGTGTTCCTCCAGAAGTGTTTGACCAATGAGATGGGTCATTCCAATTCCCGCCATTGCCTACCCAGTAGTAGTCTCCAGCAAAAGCATTGCTAAAAATTAACAAGCTAATTAGAGTTAGTAATAAGTTAGACTTCCTTAATCCCATTAACATAAATTAGTTAAGACAATGAATAGATTACGACAATAATACAAAATATGTTGCGATTTACGCAATATTATTTAATACTTATGCACAGTAAGACGTTGATTTATCTTGAAAAGTTGCAAAATACTTAATTCAAAAAGATATTTAAGATTTCTAAAAATTGCGATGGATTTTCTGCATGAACCCAATGACCACTTTCAATATTTTTAATCTTTGTATTGGTAAACACACTCTTTATCTTAGGGTAATCGCTCTCTAAAATGTAATTAGACTTAGTTCCTCTAATAAATAAAGTAGGTTTGTTAAAAGGAGTGATATTATTTAATTCAAATCCAACCATTTCTATATTATCATTTATAACAGGTAAATTAAATTTCCAGGCTAACTTCCCTTTTTCTTTCCAAAATAAATTTTTTAAAATAAATTGGCGAGTAGAAAAATCTGGAATATGTTTAGCTAACTCTTCATCAGCATCTCTTCGTGATGTTATTTTATCAAAATCTAATGCAAACATACCTTCTAGTATTATACCATGATGAACAGGGTAAGGTTTTGGAGCTATGTCTGCTATAATTAGTTTTGATAATTTATCAGGATAATTCATAGCAAATTGCATGGCTGTTTTTCCACCCATTGAATGCCCTAAAACTATAGGGTCAATTATGTTGTGTTCATTAATAAACTCCAATAAATCATCAGCCATCACCTCATAATTAAATTCATCTGAGTGTGGTGAAAATCCATGATTACGAGCATCAACTATGTAAACTTCAAATTGCTCTCCTAATTTTTTAGATAAAGTCATCCAATTATCTAAAGAGCCAAAAAGGCCATGTAAAATAATTAATGGTTGTCCTTCGCCTATTTTTTTATAATTTAACTGCATAGAATAAAATAAGTGTAAAGTTCGTTTTTTTGATGTAAATGAGTTTACATATCTTTGATGAATTAAAAATTAATTGAAAGTATAAAATGAGTGAAGTAAAAGTAGTAAGCGAAGATAAAAAAGAATATAAGGTTGACCTACAAAGTGCTGAAGGCGGACTTTTAAATGGTGAATCATTTAACTGGGATATTCATCAGGTTAAAGACAAATCGTACCATATTATAAAAGATAATAAGTCTTATAACTTAGAAGTGTTGAGTGTAAATAAAGAAGAAAAAATCTTTTTTGTAAAAGTAAATGGAGATAAATATAAGTTTAATGTAAAAGATCAATTTGACGAGTTATTACATAGCTTAGGGATGGATAATTTGGCTAGTAAAAAAGTAGCTAACTTAAAAGCACCAATGCCTGGGTTGGTTTTAGAAATTGATGTTGAAGTGGGACAACAGGTAGCAAAAGGAGATGCTTTGTTAATATTAGAAGCCATGAAAATGGAGAATGTAATCAAATCACCAACTGACGGAACTATAAAAAGTATTGCTGTAAGTAAAGGAGATACGGTTGAGAAAAACGAATTAATTTTAAATTTTTCTTAACAGGCAATGCCTGTGATAATTATTGAGTAAGATGAAGCAGCTTATTTTGTTAAGTATGGTTTTAATATTTCTTATTTCCTGTGGAGAGGATACAAGAATTACGAATGATTCTGTGCAAAATGATTCTTTAGCTGTAAATATAAAAACAGTTATTGGCGAAGCTAAAGTGATTGAGCCAGTTAGAGATGAAGAAGTAGTTGTATTAGAAAAAGATGGGATTAAGTTAACGGAAATAAAAGCAGAGTCAAGCAAAGCGGAATTAGCATTAAATACTAATCAATTTAAAGAAGGTAAAAACCATTTAACTTTTTCAGTAAATGGTATGAGTGATTATAATATTTCTTATTTGGCTAATAATTATTTTTTAAGTCAGTTTTCATCTGATGTTTTTGAAATGGAGTTTTTGTATGGTAATAATGTGTTTTTAGCTTTTTTAACCGATAAAAATAACATGGCCATAAAAAGTAATAAAGGTTCAGTTTTAAAAAATGCAGTAGTGGGAGAAATAGAAAACATGTTTGATATGAACCAACCACATTTGTTTTATTACTTACCAAAATCTATTGGTGTTGAACCAATTTTAGATTTTTATTTAGTGAACACTACATTGAATGAAAATGGGAACAAGGTAAAAGTTACTATTAACCAAACAGAATTTATAATTAAAAAATGGGCAGCTTATCAAATCTCAGGCTTGCCAAAACCTGATAACACAATTCGTATTCAATTAATTGATAAAGATGGTAATCTAATTGATGGCCCTTTTAATGATTCTGGTGAAAGGAGTTTTAGTTTGATTAATACTGCGTCTTAAATAACCTCCAACAAAGTTCTAAAAGCAACAAATTTTCCTTTGTAACGTTCTGTGTGGTCTTCTTGCAATTCAGTGGCATGTTTTTCTTGGTATTCATCTAAATCATCCATTGTTTTACATGTGTATTGTATGGCATAGGTATGTCCAGTCTCATCCTCTTGGGTGCTTAATACTTTACAAATTTTATTTTCTAAAAAGTAACCTGTGTTCATCACGTCTGGTATGTGTGTTTCTTTCATCCAGTTAATCCAATCTTCATGAATTTCAGCGTCTACATTTACAGTTACATTGTATATAATCATATCCTATATTTTCAACAAAAATAAACACTTATCAACAAACCGAAAAATAAGCAGATAGCAAGTTGGCTGAGGGGTTAAAAAGGTGTAAAATTGTAGCTTCAAAAAATCAACAATTAATAAATATTGCATAACCTCACAAACCATTAAGGATGAGTCAAAAACAAATTAAAAACGCATTAATTTCGGTATTTCATAAAGATAATTTAGAGCCAATTATTCATAAGTTAAATGAGTTGGGTGTAACGATATATTCAACTGGCGGCACTCAAAAATTTATTGAAGATTTAGGAGCTCCAGTTACTGCTGTAGAAAATTTAACTTCTTACCCTTCAATATTAGGTGGGAGAGTAAAAACATTGCACCCTAAAATTTTTGGTGGAATTTTAAGTAGAAGAGATTTAGATAGCGATGTGGCTCAATTAGAAGAGTTTGAAATTCCTGAAATTGATTTGGTAATTGTTGATTTGTACCCTTTTGAAGATACTGTCTCTTCTGGTGCTGGAGAGCAAGATATTATTGAGAAAATTGATATAGGCGGAATTTCATTGATTCGTGCAGCAGCAAAAAATTACAAAGATGTATTGATTGTTTCTTCAAGAGGACAATATGATTATACTTTGAACTTGTTAAACGAAAAAAATGGGTTAACTGATTTAGAAGATAGAAAACACTTGGCTAAACAAGCGTTTAATGTATCTTCTCATTACGATACGGCAATTTTTAATTGGTTTGATAATTATGGAGATGATAACTTTAAACTAAGTATCACTCAATCTCAAACCTTACGTTACGGAGAAAACCCTCATCAAAAAGGTACTTTTTATGGTGATTTGGATGCAATGTTTGATAAGCTACATGGTAAAGAGTTGTCATACAATAACTTGTTAGATGTTGATGCTGGAGTTAATTTAATTGCAGAATTTACAGATAAACCAACTTTTGCTGTTTTAAAACATAATAATGCTTGTGGCTTAGCTTCAAGAGATACTTTGTTAGAAGCATGGAATGATGCTTTAGCAGGTGATCCGGTTTCTGCTTTTGGAGGAGTATTGATTTGTAACAAAACAATTGATTTAGCTACCGCTGAAGAAATTCATAAATTATTTTGTGAGGTAGTAATTGCTCCTGGTTATGATGATGATGCTTTAGAAGTTTTAAAAGGAAAAAAGAATAGAGTTATTTTGGTTCAAAAGTCTGTTGAATTACCTCAAAAACAATTTAGAACAATATTAAATGGGGTATTAGCTCAAGATAAGGATTCAAAGACGGCAAATGCAAATGATTTTAAAACTGCAACAAAAAAGGAACCAACCTCGTTAGAGATAACAGATTTAGAGTTTGCTAATAAAATTGTAAAGCACACTAAATCAAATACTATTGTTTTTGCAAAAAATCAACAGTTGTTAGCTAGCGGAACTGGTCAAACATCAAGAGTTGACGCATTAAGGCAAGCAATAGTTAAAGCTGGTGCTTTTGGATTTGATTTAAATGGAGCAGTAATGGCTTCAGATGCATTTTTTCCATTTCCAGATTGTGTAGAAATTGCTAAAAATGCTGGAATTACAGCAGTTGTTCAGCCGGGAGGATCTATAAAAGATAATGATTCTGTTGAGTATTGCGATGCAAATGAAATGGCAATGGTGATGACCGGAATTCGCCATTTTAGGCACTAAATTAATTGGAAAGTTCATTAACAATTTGATGTTTATCAATTGTTAAACAGCATAATTTATTAGAAACATTTAGTACTAAATTTACTTAGTTTTAAAACCAACTTATATAAGGCAAACATGGGATTATTTAGCTTTTTAACTCAAGAAATTGCGATTGACTTAGGTACAGCGAATACATTGATAATTCATAATGACAAGGTTGTTGTTGATGAGCCATCTATAGTAGCTAAAGATAGGATGACAGGGAAGGTTATTGCTGTTGGAAAGCGGGCCATGCAAATGCATGGAAAAACCCATGAAGAGATTAAAACTATTCGACCTCTAAAAGATGGAGTAATTGCAGATTTTGATTCTGCAGAGCATATGATTAGAGGAATGATAAAAATGATGACAACTAAAAAGCAGTTGTTTACACCATCATTAAAAATGGTTATTTGTATTCCTTCTGGTATTACTGAGGTTGAAAAAAGAGCAGTAAAAGATTCTGCCGAGCATGCTGGGGGTAAGGAGGTTTATTTAATACATGAACCAATGGCCGCAGCAATTGGAATTGGCATTGATGTCTTAGAACCTATGGGAAATATGATTATTGATATAGGTGGAGGAACTTCTGAAATTGCCGTAATTGCATTAGGAGGTATAGTTTGTGATAAATCTATCCGTGTAGCTGGGGATGATTTTACTAATGATATTGTGGAGTATATGAGAAGACAACATAATCTTTTAATTGGAGAGCGCTCTGCTGAACAAATTAAAATTGAGGTTGGTTCTGCTTTAACTGAATTAGAAACTCAACCAGAAGATTATGCAGTTCAAGGAAGAGATTTAATGACAGGTACACCAAAAGAAATTGTAGTTTCGTATTCAGAAATAGCACATGCTTTAGATAAATCCATTGCAAAAATTGAAGATGCTGTATTAAGCGCATTAGAAATGACGCCTCCAGAATTATCTGCGGATATTTATAAAACAGGATTGTATTTAGCTGGTGGTGGTTCTATGTTGAGAGGATTGGATAAAAGAATTTCCATGAAAACAAAACTTCCGGTTCATATTGCTGAAGACCCGTTGAGATGTGTTGCAAGAGGTACTGGTATTGCATTGAAGAATACAACTAAGTACCCATTCTTAATTAAAAACTAAAAAAGTAATTGTTTGAATAATGAGGAATTTAATACGGTTTTTATCTAAAAATTCGGTTGTATTTATTTTCCTATTTCTTGAACTTGTTGCTTTCTTACTGTTGGTTAACAATAACAATTATCAAAGTTCCAAATTTTTTAATTCTTCTAACTTTTTAATTGGAAACCTTTATTCAACAATAGAGAATGTGAATGATTATTTTAATTTAAAGGATGTCAATGCTGAACTTGCTGAACAAAACGCTCGTTTACAAAATCAAAATATTACATCTTTCACTAAAGTTTTTGGAACGACTGTAGAAATTAGGGATACAACTTATCACCAAAAATATCTGTATACATCTGCCAAAGTGGTTAATAACTCAACTAATAAAAGAAGTAATTATATTACGCTGGATAAAGGTGCAATTAATGGTGTTGAAGCAGGTATGGGGGTGATTTCCGCAAAAGGTGTTGTTGGAACAGTTAAAAATGTTTCAGACAATTTCTGCTCTGTAATGTCTGTATTGCATGAAAAAAACGCTGTAAGTGCTAAGATTAAGAATTCAGGTTATTTTGGGCCATTGGTTTGGGAGTTAGGTAATTATCGGGAAGCAGAATTAAATGATATCCCAAATCATGTTCAATTACATGTGGGTGATACTGTGATAACAAGCGGATATTCTTTGGTATACCCTGAAGGAATTTTGATAGGAAGAATTAAGAAATTTGATTTGCCAGAAGGAAACAATTTTTATAATATAACAGTAGAATTTACGGTAGACTATAAAAGGTTGTCACATGTATATATAGTAAAACATAAACAAAAAGAAGAACAACAAAAGTTAGAAGAATTAACTGAGCAAGAACAAGAATGATAGTTGAAGTTTTAAAATATTTTATCAGCTTTATGTTGTTAATCCTTTTTCAGGGATTAATATTAAATAATATTGAGCTTGGAGGTTATATTAATCCTTATTTATATGTTGTTTTTATTTTAATGTTGCCGTTTGAAACGCCAAATTGGTTGGTGTTGGTTCTTGGTTTTGTTTTAGGGTTTTGTGTAGATATGTTTACGAGTACTATTGGGATGCATATTTCGGCTACTGTCTTTATGGCTTTTGCTAGAACTTATTTATTAAAATTAATTCAACCTAGAGGTGGTTATGATTTTGGATTAAAGCCTAATGTGCAAATGATGGGACTGTTATGGTACTTACTTTTTGTTGGGATTTTAGTTGTGCTTCATCATTTATTTTTATTCTATATTGAATCATTTAAGTTATCTCAGTTTTTCCCAACTATGGGAAGAGCATTGTTGAGTTCATTTTTTACACTAGTATTGATTTTTATTATACAGTTGTTTAATTATAAATCAACAACTAAGTCATGAATAATTTATCCAACAGGAAGTTCATTGTTGGGCTAATTTTTCTAGCTGTAGGAGTTATTTTTGCAATACGATTATTTAGTGTTCAAGTACTAAATGATGAATATAAAGTTGATTCTGATCAAAATGTATTGAGAGAAATTATTCAATACCCCGCAAGAGGTTTGGTGTATGACAGAAATGGAGAATTGTTGGTTTATAATGAGGCTGCTTATGATTTAATGGTAATTCCTAAGCAAGTTAAAAAAATTGATACTCTTGCTTTTTGTAAACTATTAGAAATTGACACAGCTGAATACCGAGAAAAGTTTACTAAGGCCCGAGATTATTCCTCTTATAAACCATCCTCTTTTGTAAAAGAAATATCTTCAATATCTTATGCTAATATTCAAGAGCAATTATTTAAATACCCTGGATTTTTTGTTCAAACTCGTACATTAAGAAAGTATCCTAGAAATAGTGCGGCTCATATTTTAGGCTATATTGGTGAAGTAAATCAATCTACAATTGATGATAAACCTTATTATCGTTCGGGAGATTATATTGGCAAAAGTGGGTTGGAGTATTCTTATGAAAATTTGTTACGAGGGCAACGTGGGGTTAAAAGAATTTTGGTAGATGTGCATAATCGTGAAAAAGGAAGTTATAAAGATGGAGCAACTGATACAATGGCTGTTACTGGAATTGCCATCAAAACAACATTGGATATCCTTTTACAAGAATATGGAGAATTATTAATGCAAAATAAAAAGGGAAGTATAGTAGCTATTGAGCCTAAAACAGGCGAGATATTAGCATTAGTTTCAGCACCTAATTATGATCCAAATATGTTGGTTGGACGAGCAGTTAAAAAGAATTACCCTGTTTTAAGCCAAGATAGTTTAAATCCATTATTTAATAGGGCTTTAATGGCACAATATCCACCAGGTTCAATTTTTAAAACAGTTCAAGCATTAATTGGGATGCAACAAGGTGTGATAACTGAAAATTCAGGGTTTTCATGTATTAAAAGTTATGTAAACTGTCATAATCATCCTTCTGCAGGGAATGTGGCAGCTTCAGTAAAAATGTCTTGTAACCCATACTACTACAGTGTATTTAAGAGAATTTTAATGCAGGGACGTTCTAAAAGTATCTTTAAGGATAGTGAGTTGGGGTTAGGGGTTTGGGCTAAGCAAGTAAAGAAGTTTGGTTTTGGACAGCGCTTAGCAACAGATTTGCCAGGTATTAAAAGAGGAAATGTACCGGGAGTTGATTTTTATAACAAATGGTATGGTGAAGGAAGGTGGGCGTTTAGTACTATTTATTCATTAAGTATTGGACAAGGTGAGGTTGAGGTTATTCCTTTACAAATGGCAAATTTAGCGACTATAATTGCTAATAAAGGTTATTATTATGCACCTCATTTAATTAAAGAAATAGATAAAACAGATACAATTCCTTCAATTTATAGAAAGAAAAATGATGTGGGTATTGACAAAAAGTATTTTGACCCTATTCTTGAAGGAATGTATGGAGTGGTTTATGAGCCAGGAGGCACAGCTCGAAGAGCAAGAATACATGATAGTATCGTTGTTTGTGGCAAAACAGGTACTGCTCAAAACCCACATGGAGAAGATCATTCTGTTTTTATAGCTTTTGCCCCTAAAGATAATCCAGAAATTGCAATAGCTGTTTATGTAGAAAATGCCGGTTTTGGAGGAACTTGGGCGGCACCAATTGCTAGTTTGATGATTGAAAAATATATGGCTGACACTATTTCTACTAAAAATTTAGCAAAAGAGAAAAGAATATTAGATGCTAATTTAATGAATGTGATTCCAAAAAAATGAGACGTTATGGCAATATATTCGCAAATGTAGATTGGGCAACAATTCTAATATATTTGGCACTTGTTTTTGTTGGTTGGATAAATATTTATGCAGCTGTTTATAGTGAGGAACACCATAGTATTTTTGATATTTCTCAACGATATGGGAAACAGTTAATGTGGATTGGTTTTGCTTTTATTTTAGCACTTGTTATTTTAATGTTGGAAGGACATTTTTTCACTTCTTTTGCCTATCCTATTTATGGGGTAATTATGTTTTCTTTGATTGCTGTTCTCTTGCTCGGGGTTAAAGTAAATGGTGCTACATCTTGGTTTCAGATTGGTAGCATAAAAATACAGCCATCAGAGTTTGCCAAGTTTGCTACTGTGCTAGCTCTTTCAAAATACCTTTCGGGGCTTAGTATTAGGATGCAAGATTTTAAAACTAAGGTATATGCCATTGCAATAATAGTGTTGCCGGCACTGTTAATTTTGTTGCAAAATGATACAGGTTCTACCTTGGTTTATGCAGCATTTGTTTTAGTGCTTTACCGTGAAGGGTTGTCTGGGAATATTTTGCTTTTTGGGATATTGGCAATTATTGTTTTTGTACTAACCTTGTTGTTCGGACCATTTAATATTATCATTACTGCAGCTTATGCATACATTATTATTTACACTCTATTAAAGTTTAATGTAAAGGCAACATTGGTTTCCTTGTTGTTGTTTTCAGGATTAGTATTTGTCTTTTTTAATTATGAGTTATCACAAAACTTAATTTACTATGGCCTAGGGATGTTGCTATTCTTTTTGATAGCGTTTTTAGCAACTAGAAAAGAAATGAAAGGTAAGCGTTCGCATTATCTTGGTGTGGGGATATTTGTAGTTGCTTGTCTGTATATTTATAGTATAGACTTTACTTTTAATAAGGTGCTAAAAGAGCATCAGCGAACAAGAATAACAGTGCTGTTGGGTGAAGAAGATAAGTTGATAGAACAAATTGAAAATCTGAAATTACAACGGGATGTAGAGGGAATAAGCGCAGAGAAAAAACAACAAATTAGAGATGATATTGGTGCTAAACGTTATAGCTTGCGTGAGCTTAGACAAGGTAATGGGTGGAATATTAAACAATCATTAATTGCTATTGGTTCGGGAGGGTTCACTGGTAAAGGGTTTTTAGATGGAACTCAAACCAAGTTTGATTTTGTTCCTGAACAAAGTACTGACTTTATATTCTGTACCATTGGTGAAGAATGGGGTTTTATGGGAACTTTTGTTTTGGTGGTTCTTTACATTGCTATCTTCTTAAGGCTAATATTTTTAGCTGAAAGGCAGCGTTCTATTTTTAGTAGAATATATGGTTATTCAGTTGCTGCTATACTGTTCTTTCATTTCTTAATTAATATAGGAATGACAATTGGGCTTGCTCCTGTAATAGGAATACCCTTGCCATTTATTAGCTATGGAGGATCTTCATTGTGGTCTTTCACGATACTACTTTTTATCTTTATAAAGTTAGATTCAGAAAGGTTGAATGTGTTAAGGTAACTTAAACGATTCCTTCTTTTAATAAGTCATGTAAATGAATAACACCTAAGTAAATGTCATTTTCGGCAACTATTAGTTGTGTGATGTTGTTGTTTTGCATTTGTTCTAAAGCACCAACAGCTAAAATATTAGGAGAAATTGTTTTTGGTGAAGCAGTCATGATCTTAGCAGCAGTTAGACTTTCAAAATTTTTGGTGCTTTCCAGCATTCTTCTTAAATCACCATCAGTAACAATACCTATTAATTTTTTGTTTTCTGTAACTGCTGTCACCCCTAGTCGTTTGGATGAAATTTCTACTATTACATCCTTTACGCTTGCTGTTGGAGCTACTTCAGGTTTTTCATTATTAGGATAAATGTCAGCTACTTTTAAGTAAAGCTTTTTTCCTAAAGCTCCACCAGGGTGAAACTTTGCAAAATCTTTACTGTCAAAACCTCTGCATTCTAGTAAGCAAACTGCCAAAGCATCTCCCATTACTAACTGTGTGGTAGTGCTACTTGTAGGGGCTAAGTTATTCGGGCATGCTTCTTTTTCTACGTAAGTATTTAAAACATAATGTGCTTGTTTGCTTAAGAAAGAATTTTCATTGCCGGTAATAGCAATAACAGAATTTCCAAAGTTTTTAATAAGAGGGATTAACGATTTTATTTCTGGAGTATCTCCACTTTTTGATATGCAAATAACAACATCATCTTTTTGTATGTTTCCTAAGTCGCCATGGATAGCATCTGCAGCATGCATAAATATAGATGGAGTACCTGTTGAATTTAAAGTGGCTACAATTTTTTGAGCTATATTGGCACTCTTGCCAATTCCGCTAATTACAACTCTACCCTTACTTTTTAAAATTAATTCTACTGAATCAATAAAATCATCATTAATAAAAGGCAAAAGGCCGTTAATCGAATCGGCTTCAATTTTAATGGTTTGTTCGGCAATTTCCCTGATGTTATTACGTGTATCCAAGTCGATAAGTTTTTTTAAAAAATTAAATTCAAAACAATTTAATGTTGTATATTTATATACAAAAGTACATCAATTAAAGAAAACAACAATTATTTAATGCAAACACTAAGTGCACCATTAACCGATTATCTAAAAAAATACTTCGGTTTTAATACGTTTAAAGGAGAACAGGAGAAAGTAATTTTAAACTTACTTGAAGGGAATGATACGTTTGTTATTATGCCTACTGGAGGTGGGAAATCTTTATGCTACCAACTGCCATCTTTAATTTGTGGAGGAACAGCAATTATAGTTTCACCATTAATTGCTTTGATGAAAAATCAAGTAGATGCCATAAGAGGTGTTTCTACCGAACATGGGATTGCACACTTTTATAATTCATCTTTAACAAAAACAGAAGCAAAACAAGTTAAGGAAGATGTAACTAATGGTGTTACTAAGTTATTATATGTTGCTCCAGAATCTTTAACTAAAGAAGAAAACGTAGCTTTTTTAAAAAGCATTGAAATTTCATTTTTTGCAATAGATGAAGCACATTGTATTTCTGAATGGGGCCATGATTTTAGACCAGAATACAGAAGATTAAGAACGATAATTGAAGAAATTGATAGAGTGCCAATTATTGCATTAACTGCAACAGCAACCCCTAAGGTGCAAGAAGATATTCAGAAAAACTTAGGAATGACAGATGCTAAAGTTTTTAAGGCATCATTTAATAGAGATAATCTATACTATGAAATCCGACCTAAAAAGGATGTAAAAACTGAGATTATTCGTTATATAAAACAGCATCAAGGTAAATCAGGAATTATATACTGTTTAAGTAGGAAGAAGGTTGAGGAAATAGCGGAACTTTTGCAGGTAAATGGAATTAATGCTTTGCCTTATCATGCGGGCTTAGATTCACATACTAGAGCAAAACATCAAGATATGTTTTTGATGGAAGATGCTGATGTAATTGTTGCCACAATTGCATTTGGGATGGGTATTGATAAACCAGATGTTCGGTTTGTAATACACCATGACATTCCAAAAAGTTTAGAGAGCTATTACCAAGAAACTGGTAGAGCAGGTCGTGATGGTGGAGAAGGAAATTGTGTGGCTTTTTACAGCTATAAAGACATTGAAAAATTAGAAAAATTCTTACATGGGAAACCTGTGGCAGAATTAGAAATAGGTTTACAATTAATCTTTGAAATGGTTTCTTATTCAGAAACTGCTGTTTGTAGAAGGAGACAATTGCTTCACTATTTTGGAGAGGAATACAAAGATTCTGACTGTGAAGATAAGGGAATGTGTGATAACTGTAAGCATCCAAAAGAACGTTTTGAAGGCAAGGATGAAATAAAGATTTTATTGGAATGTGTGTTAGGATTAAACGAAGTGTTTAAGGCAAAATATGTTGCCAATTTTGTAGCTGGTAATGGTAGCTCAGATATTAAATCTTTTGGACACGATGCTCATGAGTTGTTTGGACATGGAGAGGGAGAAGATAAAGATGAAAAGTATTGGGATGCTATTATTCGTCAGTGTATTATTGAAGGATTAATTATTAAAGAAATTGAGAATTACGGAATCCTTAAGGTAAGTGAAAAAGGCAAAGCATTTATTGAAAATCCTACTTCTGTAATGTTAGTAAAAGCACATGATTATAGTGATGTTGATGATGGAGATGTTGTAATACAACAGAAAGGTGGAGGTGCTGCCGATCAAAACCTATATAACTTATTAAAAGATTTACGTAAGTCTATTGCGAAGAAAAAAGGCTTGCCTCCTTATGTGATTTTCCAAGACCCATCATTAGAAGATATGGCAACTCGCTATCCAATTACTATGGAAGAGTTGACTAATATTTCTGGAGTTGGACAGGGTAAAGCAGAAAAATTTGGGGAAGATTTTTTAGCTGTTATAGAGCAGTATGTAGAAGAAAATGACATTGATAGACCATTAGATATGGTGGTAAAATCTGTTGTAAATAAATCTGGATTAAAGGTTTATGTGGTTCAAAGTATTGATAGAAAAATGCCATTAGATGATATTGCAAAATCTAAAGGAATTGATTTAGATGAGGTGTTAACAGAAATGGAACATATCGTACAGTCAGGGACTAAAGTAAACATCAATTACTACATAGATGAAGAGGTAGATGAAGAAGACCAAGAAGAAGTTTTTGAATACTTTATGGAGGCCGAATCTGATGATATAGAAGAAGCCTTAGAAGAGTTTGAAGGAGCTTACAGTGAAGAAGAAATGCGTTTGCTTCGCATTAAGTTTATGAGTGATGTGGCGAATTAGAAAATAGTTCTATTTAATTTTGTTTGGTCATATTCTCGACAATTCCCAACAACAATTTCATTTTCAATTCGTTAACTTTGTTTTAGAAATGAAAAAACTTAAACACATAACATTACTAATTTTTGTTTTGTTGTCTGTTAACTTAACAGCTCAAACAGAAGAGTCTGGGCATCCTATTTTGGATGATTTTAAGGTGTTTGAGATTAGTGGTAAAGTTTTTATAGATGTTACTATAAGTTCTGGGAATACATGTAATGGAATTATCGTTTGGCGTTCTGATGATAGTTTGAATTACGAAATCGTAGGTGAGGTTGTTGGTATATGTGGCAATTCAACATCGCCAATCTCATATAATTTCACAGATGCAAGCCCAATTAAAAATATTAAAAGTTACTACAAGGTAGAGTTAGGTGGGGCAGGATTTACTAATACCGTTTCTATTGTACTAATAGATACTAAAGATTTTGGGTTTCAGATACGACCAAATCCAGCAAATGAAAAAGCTATAATTTATTATGAAAACCCTACAAATGAAGAGTTTGAATTATTTTTATTTGATATATCGGGAAATAAAATTTCAACTCAAAAAAGCACCAATAATGCTTTTAATGTTGATACATTTAGTTTGGGCGATGGCTTATATTTTTTCTCAATAGGTAAGTCGCTAAATCAAGAAAAAGTGATGGGTAAATTAATGATACAGCATTAAATTTTACTCAAAAGAACTATCCTCTTTCATTAATGCTTCTATTGCTTCAATAGTTCTTGGCGCTTTCGCAGATAGGTTTTCTGGGCCAATTTCAGTAATTAAGATGTCATCTTCAATTCTAATTCCAATATTCCACCATTTAGGGTCACATTCACTTCCTTCAGGGATGTAAATTCCTGGTTCAACTGTAATTACATTTCCAGGTTGTAACGTTCCATATAATCCAGCATCATGAACATCTAACCCTAAGTAATGAGAAGTGCCATGCATAAAATACCGTTGTACATGATAGCTTTTTTCAATAATTCCTAATTCTAAAAGACCTTCAGTAATAATTTTAGTAGCTGCATTATGAGGTTCCCAAAATTTATTACCCGCTTTACTAGAGTCAATACCGGCTTGTTGTGCTTTTAAAACCAGTTTGTATATTATCTTTTCTTCTTCAGAAAAATGTCCATCAACGGGAATTGTTCTGGTAACATCAGCAGTATATCCATGATATTCTGCGCCAATATCACTTACTAATAAATCATTTCCTTTTAATTTTTTTCTATTACTTGTATAATGAATGATACAACTATTTTCGCCACCTCCCATAATAGAAGGGAATCCTGGATATTCAGCACCATTTTTCTTAAACACATACTCAACAATCGCTTCCGATTGATATTCTGTCATACTTGGTTTTAATGCTTTCATTAATTCAATTTGAGCATCACAAGTCATTGTAATAGCTTTTCGCATCAATAAAATTTCTTCCGCTTTTTTTACTTCTCTTAACTTAGCCATCATGTAAGCTAATTCTTCTTTATCGGTATTTGTTAATTTTTGCGATTTCAGATGAAAAGATTGGATTAAACCGAACAAATCTCCATTATCAGCATGATTGATAATATCTTCTCTTATGTTGTAAGTAAAGATTTTGTCAAAGTCTTTGAGATCAGATTCAAAACTTAAAAAATCAGTGTTTTTCATTGCTTTTTTAATTCCTAAAGTTAATACTCCTTTAACACCAAGCCTTTTTCCAGTCCACATTTCATTTTTTAAATCCTTATCCTGTAAGAAAATAATCTCATCTGTGGTAAAATTGTTGAATCGTTGTTCTTCTTTAAAGATTAAAATAACTGCATGTGGTTCAGTTAGTCCGGTTAAGTAATAAAAATTAGGGTCTTGATGGTATTCATAATCCACATCATTTGATCTGTTTCGGATAGGATTAGTAAAAAAAATTGCTACACTATTGTTGGGTAAAAGTTGTCTTAATGCTTCTCTGTTTTTTTTGAAAAATTCAGCTGGTAATAAATCATTGTCATAAAGAATGTTCGAAGGTACAGTGTCTTTAGGTAGTTCTATAGTATTATCTTGCGAATAGATAATTGTTGGGAGAAGTAAGAAAAGGACAATTAAGTTTTTCATATAGCTAAGGTATGAAATTACCTTGTTGGGAGAAGAAGTTTTTATAAACAAAAAAACGCTGCTACTATAAGTAACAGCGTTTATATAAAAGTAAATTATTTCTTATTTGTAAAATCCTTTTGCTTTCGCTTCTTTTAAAGTAGCAGAAATACCATTTTTATCGATAGTTCTTATAGCTGCACCAGAAACTTTAAGCGTAATCCATTTATCTTCTTCTGGAATATAGAATTTTTTAGTTTGTAAGTTTGGGTAAAATTTTCTTTTCGTTCTTCTCTTAGAGTGAGACACGTTATTACCTGTAATTACTTTCTTTCCTGTTATTTGACAAACTCTTGACATCTTTCTTTCTCTTTAAAAATTTGAGGACTGCAAAATAAATCATTTTTATTTGAATATTCAAACAATTAAATGTTAATATTTTTTGAGCCTTAGATTGGCGAAAGTAAGGATAATATTTACCACTAGTAAAATACTTGTTATTTAGCTATCAATTCTCTTGAATAAAAGCCTTAAAATAAGTAGCTTCGCATTCAAATTTCAGAACAATATTTTCATTATAAAAACAGCATAAAATGGCGGGAAAATCAAAAATTTATTACACTAAAACAGATGAAGCACCAGCTTTAGCTACTTATTCTTTTTTACCAATTGTAAAGGCTTTTACAGCTTCTTCTGATATAGAAGTTGAAACCAAGGATATTTCTTTGGCGGGAAGAATTTTAGCTAATTTTGCCGATGTTTTACCAGCGGACCAACAAGTAAGGGATGCATTAGCTGAATTAGGAGCATTAGCAAAAACACCTGAAGCAAACATTATAAAGCTGCCAAATATTTCTGCATCAATACCACAGTTAACAGCGGCAATTAAAGAATTACAAGCTAAAGGATATGCTTTGCCAGACTACCCAGGTGATGATGCTACAAAAGCAAAGTATGCTAAGGTATTAGGTTCTGCTGTAAACCCTGTTTTACGTGAAGGTAATTCTGATAGAAGAGCACCAAAAGCTGTTAAAAATTATGCAAAGAAAAATCCACACTCAATGGGTGCTTGGAGTTCGGACTCTAAAACTCACGTTGCAAGTATGAGTGCCAACGATTTTTACGGAAGTGAAAAATCGGTTACTGTTGATGCTGCAACTGATGTAAAAATTGAGTTTGTAGGGAATGATGGAAATTCGAAAACTTTAAAAGCTTCAACGCCACTTCTAGCTGGAGAAATTATTGATTGCTCAGCTTTAAGTTTATCTGCGTTAAAAACATTTATTGCAAAAGAAATTGAAGATGCAAAAGCATTAGAAGTTTTGTTTTCAGTGCACATGAAAGCGACAATGATGAAAGTTTCTGATCCAATAATTTTTGGAGCAATAGTAGAAGTTTTCTATAAAGAGATATTTGAACAATATGCTGATTTATTTGCAGAGGTTGGTGTAAACGTTAACAATGGTTTAGGAGATGTTTATACTAAGCTAGCTGGCCATACAAAAGAAGTTGAAGTAAAAGCTGCGATAGATGCTTTATATAGTAGTAAGCCATCTGTGGCAATGGTAAATTCTGATAAAGGAATTACTAACTTACATGTACCAAGTGATGTAATTATTGATGCGAGTATGCCAGCAATGATTCGTACTTCTGGGCAAATGTGGAATGCGGCAGGAAATCAACAAGATACTAAAGCAATTATTCCAGATAGGTGTTATGCTGGGCTATATCAATCTACTATAGATTTTTGTAAAAAGAACGGTGCTTTTGATCCAACAACTATGGGAACAGTTCCTAATGTTGGTTTAATGGCTCAAAAGGCTGAGGAGTATGGTTCTCATGACAAAACTTTCCAAATGGATGCTGCTGGAACAGTTAAAGTTATTGATACAAGCGGGAATGTGTTGATGGAGCAAAATGTTGAGGTGGGTGATATTTTTAGAATGTGCCAAGTTAAAGATGCTCCAATTCAAGATTGGGTAAAATTAGCAGTTAGCAGAGCAAGAGCTACTGGAGTTCCTGCGGTATTTTGGTTAGATGAAAACAGAGCTCATGATAGAGAAATTATTAAAAAAGTAAATAAATATCTACCAAATCACGATACTACAGGATTAGAGATATTAATTAAATCTCAAAAGGATGCAACAACTTATACTTTAGAGAGAGTTAAAGCTGGACAGGATACCATTTCAGTAACAGGAAATGTATTAAGAGATTATTTAACAGATTTATTTCCAATTTTAGAATTAGGAACATCTGCAAAAATGTTGTCAATTGTTCCATTAATGAATGGTGGTGGTTTATTTGAAACTGGTGCTGGAGGTTCTGCTCCAAAACATGTTCAACAATTTGTTGAAGAAGGGTATTTACGTTGGGATTCTTTAGGAGAATTTTTAGCATTAGGAGTTTCTTTAGAGCATGTAGCTGTTACAACTGGAAATGCTAGAGCTCAAGTTTTGGCTGATTGTTTAGATGCTGCAACTGAGAAGTTTTTAGAAAATGATAAGTCTCCAGCTCGTAAAATTGGACAAATTGATAATAGAGGTTCTCACTTTTATTTAGCAATGTATTGGGCAGATGCTTTGGCAAATCAAGATGATAATGCTGAATTAAAAGCTGAGTTTACACCAATAGCAGAGGCGATGAAAAATAATGAAGCTACTATTAACCAAGAATTAATTGGTGCTCAAGGTAAACCTCAAAACATTGCTGGTTATTATAAACCAAACGATGAGTTAACGGAAAATGCAATGAGGCCAAGTGATACTTTAAATAAAGTACTGGCTTAAGAAATTTGATTAACCTTTAAAAATCCCGCCATATTTGAGTGGGATTTTTTATAAGAATAACTATGAAAACAACTGTAGAAATTAGTAACTACCCCCTTAATGCAGATTATGAACCACCTATTTTAGACTTTATAGGTAGAGTAAAATCTAATCAAAACATTCTGGTTAAAACCAATGCAACTAGCACACACATTGTTGGTGAATATGATGAGGTAATGACTATTCTTCAAAAAGAAATAAAAGATTCTTTTGAAAAATATGGTAAAGCAATTTTTGTAATGAAGGTATTGAATGGTGGATTGGATATCTAATCATATAGAATTAATACTTGAGATTGCTGCTGTAATTTTTGGGATTATATATGTGATTTTGGCTGCTAAAAGTCGAGTTTCATGTTGGATCTATGGGATTATTGGTTCATTACTAAGCGTTTATCTTTTTTTCGTTTATGCTAAGCTTTATGCAGAAGCTGCGCTGTATGTTTTTTATGTTGTAGCTGGAATTTATGGTTGGGTAAAATGGCAGAAACATGATTGTCCTGAAGAGTGTTACCAACAGAAATTATCTACTCATGTAAAGTATATAGGTATAGGAACCGTTTTATCAGTGTTATTGTATTACATTATTAATTATTTATTTGAAGAAGCTGAAAAGCCGCTGATTGATTCCTTTACTACCATTTTTAGTTTTAT
>JARGOE010000035.1 GCA_029210015.1 Vicingaceae bacterium | reverse complement strand
CCAATCTGTATTTTGCCACAACATATATATTGCTACCATTAAACCTATAACTATAGGTATAGCAATTTTTTTTGCTGTAAATAATTCTTTTACTTGATTAGTTTTGGACATCTTTGCCTAAAATAAAATAGCATGAAAAAAATATATTTTCTTTCTACTTGTTCAACTTGTACCCGAATCATTAAAGAACTTGGTTTAGATGATTCTTTTGAGTTTCAAGACATCAAAACTAACAAAATAACTACCGAGCAATTAGAACAAATGGCAAAAATGAATGGGTCTTACGAAAGTTTGTTTAGCCGAAGAGCTATGAAATATAAATCAATGGGGCTAAAAGAAAAAACATTATCTGAAACAGATTATAAAAATTTAATTTTAGATGAGTACACTTTTTTGCAACGCCCAGTAATTATTATTAATGATAAAATATTTGTTGGAAACGCTAAAAAAACAATTCAAGCAGTTGCAAACAAATTATGAATTCTAACCTAAAAGCTCACTTAGCACTATTAGGTGCCAATGTAATTTACGGATTAAATTACTCCATTGCTAAAGATGTAATGCCAAATTACATACTTCCTTTTGGCTTTATTTTTTGTAGAGTATTAGGAGCCCTAGGTTTGTTTTGGCTAGTGCATTCTTTTAACTATGAGAAAGTCGCAAAACGTGATTTTTTATTACTAGCTATTTGTGGCTTTTTTGGCGTTGCTGCCAATCAATTAATGTTTTTTTATGGATTAAACATAACTACACCCATAAATGCAGGGATTATAATGACATCAAATCCTATTTTGGTTTTGATAGCTTCTGCTATTATCCTAAAAAATAGAATAACTAAAACCAAATTAGCAGGAATATTTTTAGGAATTACAGGAGCTCTATTTCTCTTGTTATTTAAAACAGATTTTTCTTTTGGCTCTAAAACACTTTTAGGTGATTTGTTTATCTTTTTAAATGCTCTCTCGTATGGAGTCTATTTAGTTATAGCAGTCCCATTAATGAGAAAATATAGCCCTATCACAGTTATTAAATGGGTGTTCACATTTGGTTTTATATTTGTTCTTCCTTTCGGAGTTTCTCAATTTACAGAAATTGAGTGGAGTTCATTCAGTTCAGATATTTGGATAAAATTTGGTTTTGTTATAGTTGGAACAACTTTTTTAGCTTATCTATTCAACATTTATGGGTTACAAAAATTAAGTCCTTCAGTCGTTTCAACATATATTTACCTACAACCATTATTAGCTACAGTTTTTGCCATATGGGCAGGAAAAGATAGTTTAGACTGGATAAAAATTGCTGCAGCAGTACTAATTTTTAGTGGAGTATATTTGGTTAGTAAAACAAAAACCTTGAAAAATCAGTAGTATTGTTAACTTTGTTGTTTTAAAAATAGTTTATGATAAAATCAATGACCGGATTTGGAAAAGCCTCCGGAGAAATAAATAACAAAAAAATTTCAGTTGAAATAAAATCATTAAACAGCAAACAAGCTGATATTAATGTTAGAATACCATCTTTTTATAAAGAAAAAGAACTTCCCCTTAGATCCTTCATTAATAAGGAATTACAACGAGGAAAGATTGAGTTAAATCTTTACGTTGAATTGTTAGGAGGACAAAGTAATCATCAGATAAACAAAGAACTTTTTACAAAATACTATAAGGACCTTTCTGCTCTAGCTTCTGAATTAGGCCAATCTGAAAACACTGATTTTATGAGTATTATCTCTAAAATGCCGGATGTTTTAAAAACAGAGAGAGAGGAGTTGGATGACAATGAATGGAATACAATCAATAAAGTAATTATTACTGCTATTGAAAAATTAAATGAGTTTAGAACTTCTGAAGGTCAATCCTTAGCTAAAGATTTAAAACTTCGTATTAGCAATATTTCTTCACTTTTAAACGAAGTAGAAAAATATGATGCTTCTCGAATTGAAGCTATAAAAGAGCGTATTTCAAATAACCTAAATGAAGCGGTGGGTGAGAACAACGTTAATAAAGACAGATTTGAACAAGAATTAATATATTACATTGAAAAATTTGATGTAACAGAAGAGAAAACACGACTAACTACACATTTAAACTACTTTTTAGAAACAGCAAATAGTCCAAATTCTGAAGGAAAAAAATTAGGATTTATCGGTCAAGAAATTGGCAGAGAAATTAACACCTTAGGGTCTAAAGCTAATAATGCTAATTTACAAAAAATAGTTGTACAAATGAAAGATGAGTTAGAAAAAATTAAGGAACAGGTATTAAATATTTTATAAAACTATGGAAGGGAAGTGTATCATTTTATGTGCACCGTCAGGAGCAGGAAAAACATCCATTACAAAATTTCTTTTATCTCAAGATTTGGGTTTAGAATTCTCTATCTCTGCATGTAATAGAGAAAAAAGAGATAATGAAGTTGACGGTGTTGATTATTATTTTTTAAATACCGAAGACTTTAAGCGAAGAATCGAAAATGAAGAATTTGTAGAATGGGAAGAAGTTTATAATGACAGTTATTACGGAACTCTAAAAACAGAAATTAATAGAATTTGGAATAGTGGTAAAAATGTGATTTTTGATGTTGATGTTGAAGGTGGCCTTAGCCTAACTAAACATTTTGGTGAAAAAGCACTAGCTATTTTCATCAAACCCCCTTCTGTTGAAGTTTTAGAAAAGCGATTAAGAAGCAGAGGGACAGAAGATGAAGAGAAGATTCAGAAAAGATTAGATAAAGCTGAAGAAGAGCTAAGTTATTCTAAATGGTTTGACACAATAATTGTAAATGAAAAATTAGAAACTGCTCAACAAGAAGTTTTAACAATCGTAAGTTCTTTTTTACGAAAATAACAGTTTCATGAAAATCGGTTTATATTTCGGAACATATAACCCAATTCATGTTGGTCATTTAGTTATTGCCAACTACATGGTTGATTACACCGATTTAGATCAAGTATGGCTAGTAGTTACCCCACAAAACCCACTCAAAAATAAAGCCTCTTTATTATCTGATTATCATCGACTAGCTATTGTTCGCATTGCTGTAGAAGGAAATAATAAATTGAAAGCTTCAAATATTGAATTTGACCTACCTAAACCTTCTTATACCACCACAACCTTAAGCTATATTCAAGAAAAATTTCCAGACTATGATTTCTCTTTA
This sequence comes from Vicingaceae bacterium, assembly GCA_029210015.1. Taxonomy (GTDB): domain Bacteria; phylum Bacteroidota; class Bacteroidia; order Flavobacteriales_E; family Vicingaceae. The sequence continues at coordinate 21,204 of JARGOE010000035.1, read as the reverse complement.
ATAATGGGAGAAGACAATTTGCGCACACTCCATAAATGGAAAAATCATGAACAAATAATAACCAATCATAAAATATTTGTTTACCCGCGAGCTTTAACTGAGAATGAAAGAAAAGAACAATTAAGTCTTCAAACTGAAAACGAATTTGAAAACCATCCAAATGTTACTCTTTGTGATGCGCCAGTTATGAAAGTTTCCTCAAGCTTTATCAGAAAAGCAATCAAAGAAAAAAAGGATGTCCAGTACTTATTGACTGACCCTGTTTTTAAGTACGTGACTGAGATGCATTTTTACGAAAAATAGCCAAAAACAATTGTTGCTACTAAAACAAAGTATATAGCCTCAGCCAACCAAGCTTTCCTGATATTTTGAAAAAAAAACCCTATCATTATAGATAATGGAACAGACATCAATAATAGTGTTGCAACTACATCACCCTGATTTAAGAATAGTGATAATATACTAACTAGGAAATACAGCAAAACTGACACTAACATTTTTCTAACTTTAGCTATACTTTTTCCTGCACTAATTAAAAGTTTAAAGGCAGAAATCAACATTAGCAATACTAACATCAATAAAACACCCTTGTTCCATATATTTAGCGTCCAAAAATTAAATTCAAATATTTTAGTGTTTTCAGTCAAAAAAACTAATTCTGACAAATCTTTAAAAACAAAAAAATAAGCTATATAATATATTAAAGGGATTACAAAGCCTATAAGAGAAATAGCAAAATCTCGCCAAACTGGTGTTGTCATATATATTAGTACCAACCATATAACAACAAAATATAGAACACTCGGAAAATAAAGCATTGAAGCTAATCCGACTAATATCCCTGAATTAAATAATAGCCCATACTTATTAGAAACATTATAAAGTTTTAATAACTGATAAAATGCAACGATAATTAACGAATTAGCTACAATAATCTGATGAAAACATAAATTAAAAATACTTGCACAATTTAGTGTAACTAAAATCAAACTAGGTAAATATGTATTTGAGTCAAGTAATTTATATTCATTAACAATATAACTCACAAAAAACAATTGAAAAGAAATTAAGCCAATCGCTACTACCATATCCAACCAGATATATCCCAACGAATAATCAGAGGCAACATAATCTCCAAAAAAGAAAACGCTTATCCAAACTAATGATATCAGCAAAATTGCTACAATATTCATCAATTGCTGATTGGATTTAAAAAGACCTATTAACATATTTAGTTATGAATTAATACAAATATACAAGCAATTAATTTCGTAAAACAACATTAAAATAAAAGTTCCACAACAAATTTTAAACTAAAGTGTTTTGAATATTAAAGATAAGTTATACATTTGTCTATCAAAATTAAAGTTATGAGAGAATTTTTTTACGCATTTGGAGATTTTTTTATGTGGTTATTTGAAAACACATTAGAGCCATTAGGTAACATTCCAAATAACGCTGCCATCCTTTTGGGATTTGTAGGGTTATTTATTTGGTTAAAAATGCAAGGGAGATTTAATGCCGAAGCAAAAGCAAACGGCACGTTAAAGTAAAAAAGTTTAAAACTACATATTTGAAAGACTTCGATATAAATCGAGGTCTTTTTTCATTAAAACCCTACTATTTTCTCAATTACAACAATATATTGTTAATAAATTATTGTTGATTAAAAAAAAAGTTATAAATTCGCAGCCCCAATTTAGGGTACATTGTAATAATAGACAGACAAAAAAACGATTAAAGTGGACACATTAAGTTACAAAACTATATCAGCAAATAGTGCTACAGTTACTAAAAACTGGGTATTAATTGACGCTGAAAACGAAACATTAGGAAGATTATCTTCTAAAGTAGCAAACTTAATTAGAGGTAAGCACAAAACTGACTTTACTCCTCACGCAGACTGTGGCGATAATGTAGTTGTTATAAATGCTGATAAAATTAAGTTAACAGGTAATAAGTGGGAAGATAAAAAATACATTACTTTCTCTGGTTATCCAGGTGGTCAAAAAACTGCAACTGCTGCAGAAGTTATGGCTAAAAAACCAACTTTAATGGTAGAAAAAGCTGTTAAAGGAATGTTACCAAAAAATAAATTAGGTAGAGCAATTTTCAAAAACCTTTACGTTTATGCTGGTGCAGAACACCAACAAGAAGCTCAACAACCTAAAGCAATTAAATTAAGCGATCTTAAATAATACACATGGAAGTTACTAACGCAACAGGAAGAAGAAAAACTGCAGTAGCAAGAGTTTACTTGTCTAAAGGAAAAGGAAATGTTACCGTAAATAAAAAAGACTATAAAGAGTTTTTCCCAACAACAGTTTTACAAGGAAAAGTTCAACAGGCTTTTGAAGTAACTGAAACTGCAAAAACGTATGACGTAAAAGTAAACGTTGCTGGTGGAGGAATTACTGGTCAAGCAGAAGCTGTGAGACATGCAATATCAAGAGCATTAGTTAAGATTGATGAAGAAAATAAGCCTGCTTTAAAAGCACAAGGATTAATGACAAGAGATCCAAGAATGGTTGAACGTAAAAAACCAGGACAGCCAAAAGCAAGAAAGAAATTTCAATTTAGTAAACGTTAATATAAATTATTGTTTAGTATCTAAACTGTTAAGACTTAGCCATTGGCTAGCTACTTAATGGTTGAAGTATTAAGGAATGTAAACAATTAAAAATGTCAAAAGTAGATTTTAAAGAATTACTTGATGCAGGTGTACACTTTGGTCACCTAAGAAGAAAATGGAATCCAAAAATGGCTCCTTACATATTTATGGAGCGTAACGGTATTCACATTATCGATTTACACAAAACAGCAGCAAAATTAGAAGAAGCATCAGCTGCATTATCACAAATAGCTAAATCTGGTAAAAAAATAATGTTTGTTGCTACTAAAAAGCAAGCTAAAAATGTTGTTGCAGAAAAAGCTACCTCTATTAACATGCCTTTCGTTACAGAAAGATGGCCTGGTGGAATGTTAACTAACTTTGTTACTATTAGAAAAGCTGTTAGAAAAATGGCTGCTATCGACAAGATGGGTGAAGATGGTACAATGGCTGTTTTATCTAAAAGAGAAAGATTACAAATATCTCGTCAGAGACAAAAACTAGAAAAAAACTTAGGTTCTATTTCTGATTTAACAAGATTACCAGCTGCAATTTTTGTAGTTGATATTATGAAAGAGCACATTGCTATTGCAGAAGCAAAAAAATTAGGTATTCCTACTTTTGCTATTGTTGATACTAACTCTGACCCAACTAAGGTTGATTTTGCTATCCCAGCTAATGATGATGCTGAAAAGTCTATCGAAAAAATTATGGAAATCCTTACGGCATCAGTTGCTCAAGGTTTATCTGAAAGAAAAAACGAAAAAGACAAAGCTAAAGCTGACAAAGAAGCTAAGCCAGCAGCAAAAAAAGAAGTTAAGGAAGAAGCTAAGGCTGAATCTAAATAATACAACCATTTAATTACGATATAAAATGTCAAACATTACAGCAGCAGACGTAAATAAATTACGTAAGCAAACAGGTGCAGGAATGATGGACTGCAAAAAAGCTTTAGTTGAAACGGATGGAGATTTCGACAAAGCAATTGATGTTCTTAGAAAACAAGGTCAAAAGATTGCCGCAAAAAGAGGTGATAGAGATGCAAACGAAGGTTTAGTTATTGCAAAAACAACTGGAGACAGCAAAAAAGCTGTAATGGTTGTTGTAAACTGTGAAACTGATTTTGTTGCACAAAATGCAGATTTTGGAAAATTTGCTGATACTATCTTAAATATCGCTATAGAGAAAAATCCTGCATCATTAGATGAATTAAAAGGATTAAGTTTTGATGGTAACGGGCTAACTATTGCTGATAAAATTATTGAGCAAACAGGTGTAATCGGTGAAAAAATTGATGTTTCAGGATACGAAGTTGTAGAAGCTGAACAAACAATTGCCTACAACCATCCAGGAAACAAACTAGCTTCAATTGTTGCTTTAAATAAAGCTGGAGAAGCTATGGCAGATGCTGGAAAACAAGTTGCTATGCAAATTGCAGCAATGGATCCAATAGCTATTGATGAAGATAGCGTTCCTGCTGAGATTATTGCTAAAGAAATGGAAATGGGTAAAGAAAAAGCAATAGCTGAAGGTAAACCTGAAAACATTGTTGAAAAAATTGCTGAAGGAACAGTTAAAAAGTATTTAAAAGAAAATACTTTATTGAACCAAGCTTCAGTAAGAGACAACAAAAAAACTGTTAGCCAAATGCTTAACGAAGTTGAAAACGGATTAACCGTTACAGACTTTAAGCGAATTATGTTAGGCTAAAACATATAAAATTATAAATCCCGTTCCGATAAATTTCAGAACGGGATTTTTTTTGACCTTATTTTTTTATCTTCGTAACAAATTTTGAATATGGCTTATAAACGAATTCTTTTAAAACTTAGTGGTGAGGCTCTAATGGGCAACAAACAATTTGGAATTGATAACGAGAGATTAGCAATTTATGCTAAAGAAATTAAAGAGTTAGTAGATGACGGCATTGAAGTAGCTATAGTTATTGGTGGTGGAAATATCTTTAGAGGAATCCAAGCTGAAGAAGGTGGTATGGAAAGAACTCAAGGGGATTATATGGGCATGCTTGCTACAGTAATTAATAGTATGGCCTTACAATCTGCCTTAGAAGGAGTTGGTGTTTATACACGATTACAAACGGCAATTGAAATGAAAGAGATTGCAGAACCATTTATTAAAAGAAGAGCCGTTAGACATTTAGAAAAAGGTAGAGTTGTAATTTTTGGCGCAGGAACTGGAAATCCATTTTTCACAACTGATACTGCTGCAAGTTTAAGAGCGATAGAAGTTGAAGCAGATGTTATATTAAAAGGGACAAGAGTTGATGGAATTTACACTTCTGATCCAGAAAAGGATAGTAATGCAACAAAATACAAAGAAATTACATTTGAAGAAGTATATAGCAAAGGGTTAAATGTTATGGATATGACAGCCTTTACACTTTGTAATGAAAATAAATTACCCATTATTGTTTTTAACATGAACACTCCGGGTAATTTAAAGAAAGTAGTTAACCAAGAAACAGAGGTTGGAACTTTGGTAACCTTTTAATTTTTCTATACCTTTAATTTAAAATTTAAACGCATGAACGAAGAAATAGAATTTGTAATTGATAGCGCTAAAGAAGCAATGGATTCTGCAATTAATCATTTAGATACTCAACTTCAAAAAATTAGAGCTGGGAAAGCTAACCCTTTAATGTTAAGCCGAGTTATGGTTGAGGCATATGGTGCTTTAACACCAATAAACCAAGTGGCAAACGTTACTGCCTTAGATGGTAGAACTCTTTCTGTTCAACCATTCGACAAATCTCAAATTGAAGAAATTGAAAAAGGAATTACTCATGCAAATTTGGGGTTAAACCCTCAGAATAATGGAGAAAGTATTTTAATAAACATCCCTGCACTTACTGAAGAAAGAAGAAGAGATTTAAGTAAGCAAGCTAAGGCTGAAGGTGAGCATGCAAAAGTTGGTATTAGAAATGCTCGTAAAGATGCCAATGATGAAGTTAAGAAAATTAAAAGTGATGGATTAAGTGAGGATCAAGCAAAAGATGCTGAAGCTCAAGTACAAAAAATAACAGACAATTATGTTTCTAAGGTTGATGCAATGGTTGATGCTAAAGAAAAAGACATAATGACTGTTTAATGATATTAAACAAACTCTTAAAACCACCTTATTTCAATAAGGTGGTTTTTTTATTTTTCTACTTTTATTCCATTTTTAAAATGGATCTCTTGTTTTATATCCCCTGCTTTCTTTGTGTAATAAGTCCATTTACCATCAGCTCGCCCATTTTTGAAATATTTCACACTTTCTAATGTTCCTATAGCATACCAACTAGCAACTTTTCCTTCTTGTTTGCCTTTTACAAAGGTTTGTTCATACTGTTTTTTACCATCTTCATAATAATAAACCCATTCCCCATCTTGAAAGTTTTCTTTGTATTCTCCTTCTTCTTTTAAATTCCCATTTTTATACCAATAATAATGAGCACCTTCCTGTACAGAAACAAGCCTATCATTTATAAACTCAGCATATTTGTTATTGTTGTCTTTTAAATAGCTCTTTTTAGCTTCTGTAGTAACAATATAACTGTCCATTAACTCTTGCTGTCCATTTTCATACCAATGCTCCCATATACCATCTTTAAAGCCTTTCTTATACATTCCCTTATAATCTTTTTGCCCATTCTCAAACCAACCTTGCCATTCTCCATCCATAATCCCTTTAGAAAAATTACCTATATCTTTTTTTGCTCCCTCATCATACCAACTTTTCCATTCACCTTCTTCCTTACCCATTTTGAAGTTACCTTGCATAACCAATTGACCTTTTTCACTCCAATAGCTCCATTCACCATCTTTTTTATCATTTAAATAACTCCCTTTTTTCCAAGTTTTTTTATTAGGGTACCAATATGTCCATACTCCATTCTTTTTATCATTCTTGTATGTTCCTTCATAATCTATATCACCAGTTTTAGAATGATAAAATATCCATAGACCATCTCTTTCGCCATTGTCAAAACTACCTTCAAAATCTTTTTCACCATTTGGCAACCAAAAAATCCATTTGCCATGTTTATTCCCTTGACTAAAAGCTCCCTCTACACTCAACTTACCATCTTTAAACCACTCTTTCATTGGCCCATTTTCTTTATCATTTAAAAATGTTAGTTCTTTTAGTTTTTGACCACTTTCATACCAATACTCCCAATTACCTTGTTTTTTTCCGTTATCTAAACTACCTTTTAATCTTGGCTGATCATCACTCCAGTAATAAACCCAATAACCAGTAGTTACACCATTTACATAGCTTCCTTCTGATATTTTATTTTTATTTTCATCATACTCAATCCATTTACCTGTTTTTCTCCCATCTTTATATTGACCTTTAACTTTTAAAGTTCCAACCAAATAAAAATCGCTATAACTACCTGTCCCATTTTTAACTGTTTCTTTACCATTTTTATCGAAATATGTATCTAAATACAATAAACCATCTTTAATATTTCTAACAGCCTTAATTTCTTTACTATCATACCATGTTATCCATTCACCAATACGTGCATCCTTAACAAAAGAACCCTCTTCTTTTTTATTTCCAGAAGGATAATAGAATGTCCATAAACTATCTTGGTATCCATTTTTATTATATCCAATCATTTCTAATTGCCCATTATCATACCAAATTTTACAAACCCCTTCTTTTTTTGAATCTACAAATGTCCCTTCCTCACGTTTTTTACCTTCTTCGTTATAGTTGATATACTGGCCGTTAAATTCTCCTCCTTTATAATTAACTTCTTGCTGTATAACCCCATCCTTACTCCAAAAAGTCCACTTCCCTTCTTCTAGTCCATTTTTAACCACTCCTTCTGCTTTCTTTTTTCCATTAGTCCATTTATAGGTGTGCAATTGAGAAAACCCAACAGTACTTATTAAAATTGATATTAATAATAATTTGAAATGCATAATTATATAACTTATCGGTTTTATACTATAGTAAAGGTATTTTTATAAATGACAAATATTAGTCCAACGAATAATTGATATAAACATTGTATTGTGAGTTGGACATAAAAAAAGCCTCGAATTTCTTCGAGGCTTTTTTTTAATTATATTATAATCTATTATGATCCAAAAACACTACTAGACACAAAGTGTTGAGTTGGATTTGTAATAATAACTGGAATTCCAGCATCATTAGCTATCACTTCTTGTTCTTCACTTCCAAAAAAATCAGGAACTAAAGCTCCTTCTTGAGTATTCACTATAGCAATCATATCTGCATTAATTTTGGCAGCATATTTAATTAATTGCTTTTTGAATCCTCCTGTGTCTTGAGCATTTTCTATAGTATAGCTAATTGATTTTTCAGTAAAATATTTTTTAGCAAAGCCTAATTCTCTATCTAACTTCGTTTGTAAAAAAGAATCACTTTCAATTGCTGCAAAAAGATGCACCTTACTGTTAAAGTGTTGAGCAATATTTGCTGCAATAGATAATTTTTGTTTAGTAACATCTGAATAATCAATTGGTACAACTATATCATCATAAGCATCAGTATCACTTGGTCCTTTTTCTTGAACAACAACAAAAGGTACTTTAGAGTGAGAAATAACTTTAATAGCGTGACTACCCATTATTTTCTGCATCCCTTTTGCTCCATGAGTCCCCATCACAATATATCCCGCGCCCATTTCTTTAGCAACATCACCTATATCATCAAAAATATTTCCTATTCTAACAATACTATGAGTTTTAATTCCATGCTTTGCTTGTGAATCAGCAGCCAACTTACTTAACTTTTCTTTAGCAGAATCTACCTCTTTAGATTTACCTACAACGTGTAATAAATAAACTTCGCCATTATAAGAGTTAGCAATTTTCGCAGCATGGCTAACTGCACAATCAGCAACAACTGTAAAGTCGTGTGGCACTAATACTTTGTAAACTTCTTTGTCCATAACTAAATTTTTAGTGTGTTTAAAGATATTTTATTTTTCTTTTATTTCAAACGTTTCCATAAACTTTGTTGTAAAATCTCCTTCTCTAAACTTCTTATCCTTCAATAACTGCTGATGAAAAGGAATTGTAGATTTTATTCCTTCAATAATATATTCATCTAATGCTCTCTCCATTTTTTTAATTGCTTCTTCCCTAGTTTGAGCAACAGTAATCAGCTTAGAAATCATTGAATCATAATGAGGAGGAATAACATAACTTGCATAAACATGTGTATCTATTCTTATACCATGCCCTCCTGGTTCGTGATATGTTTCAATCTTACCTGGACTTGGTCTAAAATCATTAAACGGATCTTCAGCATTAATTCTACACTGAATAGCATGCATTTGAGGTTCGTAATTTTTACCACTAATTTTATCTCCTGCAGCCAGTTTAATTTGTTCTTTAATTAAGTCAAAATTAATTACTTCCTCAGTAATGGTATGCTCAACTTGAATACGAGTATTCATCTCCATGAAATAAAAATCACGATGTTTATCAACTAAAAACTCAACAGTACCAACACCTTCATACTTCACAGCTTCAGCAGCTCTAATAGCTGCTTCCCCCATCTTTTTACGTAGAGCTTTCGTCATAAAAGGAGATGGAGTTTCTTCTACTAATTTTTGGTGCCTTCTTTGAATTGAACAATCCCTTTCTGACATATGACAAGCTTTACCTGTGCAATCTCCAGCAATTTGAATTTCAATATGACGAGGTTCTTCAATAAACTTCTCCATATACATTCCATCATTGCCAAATGCTGCTGCACTTTCTTGTCTTGCAGAATTCCAATGGTCTTCCATTTCATCCTCACTCCAAACTACACGCATTCCCTTACCACCACCACCAGCAGTAGCTTTAATCATTACAGGGTATTTTATTTTTTTTGCAGTTTTCTTAGCATCAGCTAAATCTTTCAATAATCCTGGAGATCCAGGAACAACTGGAACTCCAGCTTTCTCCATTGTAGCTTTTGCCGAAGCTTTATCTCCCATTGAATCAATCATCTCTGGTGAAGCTCCAATAAATTTTATCCCGTTCTCTTGACAGATTTTTGAGAATTTAGCATTCTCAGATAAAAATCCATATCCTGGGTGAATTGCATCTGCATTAGTAATTTCAGCTGCTGCAATAATATTTGGAATATTTAAGTAAGAATCAGCGCTTTTAGGAGGTCCAATACATACTGCTTCATCTGCAAACCTAACGTGTAAGCTATCTTTATCTGCTGTAGAATAAACAGCAACAGTACTTATACCCATTTCTTTAGCAGTACGAATAACACGTAATGCTATTTCCCCTCTATTAGCAATTAATATTTTTTTAAACATAATCTTAAAAAATTATAAATTTCAACTTGTAAAACACACTAAATCGTGAATTGAGTTGTTAAAAATTTTTTATTTTACTTATGATGGGTCAACTAAGAATAATGGTTGATCATACTCAACTGGATCACCATCATCAACTAACATCTTAACTACTTTACCACTGATTTCAGCTTCAATTTCATTAAATAATTTCATAGCTTCAATCATACAAACCACTGTGTCAGTAGAAATATCATCTCCAACATTTACGAAAGATGGTTTATCTGGAGATGGTTTTCTATAAAATGTTCCAATCATTGGTGACTTTATAGCTACATATTTAGAGTCATCATCTTTAGCTGGCGCTTCAGCTGCTGGAGTAGGTGCAGCAGCAGCTACCGGTGCTGCTACAACAGGTGCAGGAGCCGCTTGAACTGGTGCAGCAACAGGTGCTTGCATCTGAACAACTGGTTGTGCTTCTATAATTTGTTTTCCTTTTTTATGAGGGGTAGTTTTAATTGTGATTTTAAAATCTTTATCTTCAATTTCAACTTCACTTACACCAGATTTCGCAACAAATTTTATTAAATCTTGAATTTCTGTTGGCTTCATAATTTATATTGATTTTATAATTTATTTTTGTTAAAATTACTTATTTATTTAAGAATTGTAGGCCCATTTTATCCAAATTGACCCCCAAGTAAATCCACCTCCAAAAGCAGCTAATATTATATTATCTCCTTTCTTGAGTTTGTTTTCCCACTCCCATAAACATAAAGGAATAGTACCAGATGTTGTATTACCATATTTTTGGATATTCAACATCACTTTTTCATCTCCTACTCCCATTCTACGAGCTGTAGCATCTATAATTCTTTTATTTGCTTGATGCGGAACTAAATAAGCTACATCATCTGCAGAAAGATTATTTTTTTCCATTATTTCAGCAGAAACATCTGCCATATTAGTAACGGCAAATTTGAATACCGCTTGACCTTCTTGATGAATATGATGCTCTTTATTATTTACTGTATCTAACGATGGTGGGTAAGCAGACCCTCCAGCTTTTTGGTGTAAATACTGAAATCCAGAACCATCACTTCTTAAAATAGAATCTTTTACACCAAACCCTTCTTCATCTGGCTCTAATAACACCGCCCCACATCCGTCTCCAAAAATAATACATGTTTGTCTATCTTCATAATCAACAATTGCAGACATTTTATCTACACCAACTACCACTACTTTTTTATGTGAGCCCGACTCAACATACTTAGAACCTGTTACTAATCCATATAAAAATCCTGAACAAGCTGCATTAACATCAAATCCAAAAGCATTTTTTGCTCCTACTTTATCAGAAATAATATTAGCTGTAGCTGGAAAAATATGATCTGCTGTAACTGTACAACAAATAATTAAATCTATTTCTTCTGGAGAGATCCCTCGTTTTTTGCAAAGTCCTTTTACAGCTTCAGCTCCCATTACAGAAGCCCCTTGTCCTTCACCTTTTAATATTCTTCTTTCTTTAATTCCAGTTCTAGATGTTATCCACTCATCTGTGGTATCTACCATTTTCTCCAACTCTTTGTTGGTTAAAATGTATTCTGGAACATATCCATTAACCGCTGTAATTGCTGCAGTAGTTCTACTCATAATCTTTAATTAGCGAATTGAACAAACGAAAGTATAAAATATATCTGTTCTATAATCATATAAAACAAAAAACTTACTGACTCATAAAAATGAATCAGTAAGTTTCTTAACTTTTTTAATCTATTTCTTGATAGATACTAAAGAGCTACCTCTTTATCTACTGCTTGTTTCCCTCTGTAAAAACCACACTCACCACATACTCTGTGATACAATGTTGGTGCTCCACAGTTTGAACAACTAGACATAGTTGGTGCTACCGCTTTGTAATGCGTTCTTCTTTTATCTCTTCTCTGCTTCGATGTCTTTCTTTTAGGATGTGCCATTTTACTTATTTTTTGATATTAATATCTTTTAATGTTGACCACCTTGGGTCTATCTCATTATCTTCTTTTTCTTCAATTTTTTCTAGTTCACTAATTACATCTTGATTGCATAAGCCTTCATCATGTACTCTTTTTTGAGGAATATTTACCATAATAAATTCGTAAATATTTGCTGCTAAATTAATCTCAAAGGCGCTATCAGGCAAAATAATTATTTCTTCCGTTTCTTGATAAGACTCTGAGCCAAATTTTAAAATTAATTTTTCTTCCCCTTCAATATCAACATCAACTTCATCTAAACATCTGTCGCATGGTACTGTTACAGTTCCATAAAAATCAAAATTTAACAACATCATAGTCGATTGCTTTTCAAATTCTAAATCAACATTTATAGTTGCTTTATCAAACTCAAAACAATCAAACTCCTCAAAGAACTTGGTATCCACATCAAACTCATAAAAATGAGTCCCTTGCTTTAACCCTTCAAACTTTATAATAAAATCACTTAATGCTCTCAAAACGTACTTTTTAAGTGAAAGTTTGCAAAGGTAGGAATTTATTTAATACTTCAAAACACATTTCAATATCTAATTGTTTTTAATAATTAGGTGTTTATAAATAAGCCCAACCCCTTAATATTACTACAATATTAAAAGATATTATTGTATAAAAAAAGAAATATTGATGGCTTTAAAACAACATTATTTAGTTTATGCCCTTATCGGTGGGTTACTTTTTTCGTGTGTTCCTGCAAAAAAATACGAAGAATTAAAGGCAAAACAACAAGCTTGTGCTGATGAGTTGACTGCCTTAAAAGCAAACAACCAAACTTTAGAAGAGCAAAATCAAGAGTTAAAATCTGAAATAGCACAACTTAAAAAGCATACTGAAACCCTTGAAGCTGATTATGCACAGACAAAAACTGACTATGACAAAGTCAAAGCAAGTTGTGATAATCTAAAAAAGACTTATGATTTATTAGTTGAACAAAACAGTAAAGAATCTGCAAAAAGCAAATCGGCTACTGACAAACTAATGAAGCAGTTGCAAAAAACACAAGAAGATTTACAAAACCAAGAAGATGCTCTTCGTGCTTTAGAAGGCTCGCTTTTAAAGAAAGAAGAAAAATTAAATCAATTAATGGCTGATTTAGAAGCGCGTGAAAAACGCGTAAAAGAATTAGAGGCCCTAATTAATGCTAAAGATGAGAAATTAGCTGCTATAAAGAAAAAATTAAAAGAAGCGTTACTTGGTTTTGAAAACAATGGTTTAACCATTGAAGAAAAAAATGGAAAGGTTTATGTCTCTTTAGATGAAAGTTTATTGTTTGCTTCTGGAAGTTATTCAGTTGGAACTAGAGGTGTTGATGCACTTAAAAAACTAGCTATAGTTTTAGAAACAAGTACAGACATTAATATAGTAGTTGAAGGGCATACTGATAATGTTCCTCTAAAAAGAAGCGGAGATATTGAGGACAATTGGGATTTAAGTGTAAAACGTGCTACTTCAGTTGTTAAAATTATGACTCAAAACAGTAAGGTTGATCCTAAACGTTTAACTGCTGCAGGCAGAAGCGAATACCTACCTTTAGATTTAAGCAATACTGCTGACGGAAGAAAAAAGAATAGAAGAATTGAAGTAATTCTTACACCTAAATTAGATGAGTTATTTGAATTGTTAGGAGAATAATTTTCTTATGAATAAACTCTACTTTATATCTGGACTTGGGGCAGACAGTAGAGCCTTCACTAAAATTCAGGAATTTGATAATTATCAAAATGTTTTTATAGAGTGGATACCTAATCTTCCTAATGAAGCATTTAGTAATTATATTGCTAGGCTGATAAAAGGATATGATATTAAAGCAAATGATATAATAATAGGCCTATCATTTGGTGGCTTAGCAGCTATAGAAATAGCCAGACAAACCTCAGCTGAAAAAGTCATTTTACTTTCGAGCTTTCAAGATAAAAATGGTTTAAAACCTCATTTAAAATTCTTGTTAGATCTAAGGCTCTACAACCTTATCCCAAATTTCAAACTAAAATTTTTCGACAAACAAGCTGTGAAGGGTTTTGGTGATGTATCCGAAGAAGCCAAACAAGGCTTAATTGAAATGATGCGAGACACAAATCCAAAATTCATCAAATGGTCGTTAAAACAAATTCGAAAAAGTAAATTTAAGATGATTCCTAACACAGAAATCTTCAACATTATAGGAACAAAAGATGAGTTAGTACAAAACTGGGAATTAACCAGCAATAATTTTCACATCAATAACGGTAGTCATTTAATGGTGTATGATAATGCTGATGAAATAAACACTACTCTAAAAAAGATTCTCCAGGTCGTTAATAGTTAAACTATCCTCAACCTTATACTCTCCAATACGAGTTCTTCTAAGCTGAGACAAATGTCCTCCTGAACCCACTCTTAACCCAAAATCACGAGCAATAGAGCGAATATATGTTCCTTTAGTACAAACTATTCTAAACTTAATGTGTACTCCTTTTTGGTATGCTGTTGCTTGGTTTATTTTGGAGTCTTCAAACTGCTCAATAATCGGACAATCACAAATTTCAACATCAAATTCTTTTATAGTAATAGTGTTAGATTTTAGCTCAACTTCTTCTCCTAATCGAGCATATTCATAAGCTCTTTTTCCATCAACTTTTTTTGCAGAATGAATAGGTGCAACCTGCTCTTGTTCTCCTAAAAATGAATTTGCCGTTTTTTGAATTAATTCTTCTGTTATATGTTCAATTGGGAACTCTTCATCAACTTCCTTTTCTAAATCATAACAAGGTGTGGTTGCTCCCAGAGTAATTACTCCTGTATATTCTTTTTCAGCAACCTGTATTTCATTAATTCTTTTAGTGAATTTACCTGTACAAACAACTATCAAACCAGTGGCTAATGGGTCTAATGTTCCTGCATGACCAACTTTTATTTTTCTGAGCTTAAACTCTTTTTTGATGAGCCACTTTATTTTGTTAGCTACATTAAATGAAGTCCAAGTTAATGGTTTGTCAATTAAAAGAATTTGTCCAGTTTGAAATTTGTTTTGCGGAGCTTCCATTAAACAAAAGTATAAACGATAGCAACCATACCAACTATTGCACAATAAAGCGCAAAGTATTTAAGCTTACTATTTTTAACCAATTTAATCATCCAAGTACAAGCCAAAATACCTGTTATAAATGCAGCAATAAATCCAACTACATAAGTCATCATAGAACCACTTACATCATTAAAAGCTCCATCTAAAATATCTTTAGCCATTTTTCCTAAAATTAATGGCAACACCATAATAAAAGAAAAACGTGCAGCTTTTTCTCTATCTATACCTAATAATACAGAAGTTGAAATGGTAGCTCCAGACCTAGAAATACCTGGAAAAATTGCAATCGCCTGTGATATTCCAATAATGATTGCATGTCCTACCCCTACTTTCTTGTCAGTGCTTTTTGCTTTATCTGCAAAAATTAAAAGTATAGCAGTAACTAATAACATTGAACCTATTAACAATATTTTACCTCCAAAAAAAGCTTCAATTTCTTCATCTAACATCACTCCAACAGCAGCAGCTGGTATCATTGAAACAACAACATTTAAAGAAAATTTTAATTCATCATTGTTTTTGAATTGAAACAATCCTTTTATTATACCCAATAAATCTTTTCTAAAAACTACTATCGTACTTAATGCTGTTGCTGCATGCAATACAACAATCATTAACATACTTTCTTGAGGCACAGAGTCGCCTCCCAAAATAACTTTAGCTAATTCTAAATGACCACTACTGCTTACAGGTAAAAATTCAGTTAATCCCTGAATAATACCTAAAATAATAGCGTCAAACAATGTCATAAATTTTCAATGATTTTCTCTGAAAAATACCAGATATTAATCTTCAGATTTTTTAAGGATTCCCCAAGCTACAACTCCTAAACCACCTAAAATCATAATTGGAGCAACATACATTCTTTGAGTATTAAACAACTCTTCACTGAACACAGCTGGATCATCTGAACCACCACCAGAAACTAAAAAGTAACCAATTATAGTTAACAAGGTACCTGCAGCTATTAATATGTAATTCTTTTTGCCAAAAGCAAAATCTTGATTTAATTTATTGTCTTCACTCATAATTCTTATTTTAATAAAGGTCGCCCGTTTCTATTCGTAAATATTTTCGGACTGCTAAATTAGTAGAAATCCACGATATAATAATTCCTAAAATTACTACTATAATAAATAGTGCTCCATAAAGCTCTACATCTTTAAAGTTAATTAACTCCGGAAACTGTTGTTGTAAGTAATATAAAAAGGTAACTATTAAACCTATTGCAATAAATGCAGCTACCAATCCATTTCCAATTCCTCTTAACACAAAAGGTTTTCTGATAAAAGAATGACGTGCTCCTACCAATTGCATTGTTTTTATTACAAATCGTTTAGAATAAATAGATAAGCGAATAGTATTATTAATTAATGCCATTGCAATAATCAACAACAATCCGCTAAACCCTAACAAGTAAAAACTAATTTTTTTCATGTTGGTATTTACCGCCTCAACTAAATCTGGCTGATAAAACACTTCTTTTATCTTAGTGTTTTCTAAAAGTTCAGCTTCAATTGCAGTCAAACTATCTGGGTTAGCATATTCAGCGGCCAACTTCACATCAAAAGAAGGTAACAATGGGTTTTCTCCAATAAACTGAACAAAGTCTTCACCTAATGCTTCTTGAAATTCTTTAGCTGCTGCATCTGGATCGACATAAACAATATCTTTCACATAAACCTCTGCATCTAACAAATCTTTAATGTGTTTTATCTCTTGTTGTTTTACTCCTTTATCTAAAATAATAGAAAACCCAATATTTTCTTTTACATGATTAGAAATTTGATTGGCATTTAATAAAATCAGCCCTAAAATTCCGAGCATAAACAACACTAAAGAAATACTTATAATAGTAGTAAGGTAACTTGTTCGTAACCTTTTTGCTGTTTGTTTATTTCCTGATTTCGACATATACAGTTAATAGAGCTGCTAAACTAACATTAAAGCCATTGATTAGCAACAGATTTGTTCAAAATTACTCTTAAATATTGTTAATTTCGCTGCACATTTAAAGACTTATTAACGATGCAATATCAATTTAACGAGATTGAAAACAAGTGGAGAAAGTACTGGGCAGAAAACAAAACTTTTGCTGCAGAAGATAACAGTGTAAAACCTAAATATTACGTGTTAGATATGTTTCCTTATCCATCAGGAGCAGGATTACACGTTGGGCACCCGTTAGGATATATTGCATCTGATGTGTTTGCTCGTTTTAAAAGATTACAAGGTTTTAATGTATTGCATCCAATGGGATACGATTCGTTTGGTTTGCCTGCAGAGCAATACGCTATACAAACAGGACAGCATCCAGCAATTACTACAAAAACTAATATTGAAGGTGGTACTGACAAAGACGGAAATGTAATCCCTGGATATAGAAACCAGTTAGATAAAATTGGTTTTTCGTTTGATTGGGATAGAGAAGTAAGAACTTCTGAACCTAATTATTACAAATGGACACAGTGGATTTTTAAACAAATTTTTAATAGCTGGTATTGTAAAACCGATGATAAAGCTAAGCCGATAAGTGAGCTAATTGCTGCTTTTGAAAAATCAGGTAATGAAGGGATTAATGCTATTACAGATTGTGACATTCCTTTTACTGCTGAGCTATGGAATGGATGGAGCGAAGAAGAACAGCAAAAAGTTTTAATGAGCTACCGTTTAACTTTCTTGTCAGATACATGGGTAAACTGGTGTCCTGCTTTAGGAACTGTTTTAGCTAATGATGAAATTAAAGATGGTGTTTCTGAAAGAGGTGGACATCCAGTTGAGCAAAAATTAATGCGCCAATGGAGTATGCGCATTACTGCTTATGCCGAACGTTTATTAAAAGATTTAGATACTGTTGATTGGACAGACTCGATAAAAGATATACAACGAAATTGGATAGGAAAAAGCCAAGGTGCTTCTGTGTTTTTTGATTTAGATGGTTTTGATGAAAAGATAGAAGTTTTTACAACTAGACCTGACACCATTTATGGAGTTTCGTTTATGGTGTTAGCACCAGAACATGCTTTGGTTGACCAAATAACAACTGTTGAACAAAAGGATAAAATTGAAGCTTATAAAAAAGCAGCTTCTTTAAAATCGGAACGAGACAGACAGTCAGACATTAAAAACATTACTGGAGAATTTACTGGAGCTTACGCAATTCATCCTTTTTCTGGAGAGAAAGTGCCTGTTTGGATTGGCGATTATGTATTAGCAAGCTATGGAACTGGAGCTGTTATGGCTGTTCCTTGTGGCGACCAACGTGATTGGGATTTCGCCAATCATTTTAACATTGAGATTAAAAACATTTTTAAAGATAAAGACATTAGCGAAGCAGCTTACGCAGAAAAAGATGCAGTAATAGCTAACTCTGATT
Source organism: Vicingaceae bacterium (assembly GCA_029210015.1). GTDB lineage: Bacteria > Bacteroidota > Bacteroidia > Flavobacteriales_E > Vicingaceae. The sequence goes on along the minus strand of JARGOE010000035.1, from coordinate 2,832 downwards.
TTTTAAATGATTTATCTGTAAAGAAAGCTACTAAACTAGCCATTTACGAAATTGAACAAAAAGGTTTTGGAAATGGCAAAACACAATACCGATTAAGAGATGCCGTATTTTCTCGTCAGCGATATTGGGGCGAACCATTTCCGGTTTATTACAAAGGAGATACACCTTACTTATTTGAAGGAAATGAAGTGGTTGAATTGCCAGAAGTAGATAAATATTTACCTACTGAAGATGGGGAACCACCTTTGGCAAGAGCTAAAAAAGAAGATTGGAATGTTGAATGTCCTGGAGATAGAATGGAATACAATACTATGCCAGGTTGGGCAGGTTCTTCTTGGTACTTTTTACGTTACATGGACCCTAACAATGAGGGCAAATTTGTAGCCAAAGAGAAGGTTGATTACTGGAAAAATGTAGATTTATACATAGGTGGTGCTGAACATGCAACAGGGCATTTATTGTACTCTCGTTTTTGGACCAAGTTTTTATACGATATGGGTTACATCCCTTTTGAAGAACCGTTCCAAAAAATGATTAACCAAGGAATGATTCAGGGGAATAGTGCTATCATATTTCAAATATCTGGCTCTAATGTTTTTGTTTCAAATGAATATATGCAGGGGATTAATAGTGGGAAATATTCACCTGCTGATATGAGAGAAATTTTTAAGAAAAAATTGAGCGAAAAAGAGTACAAGTTAGTATCTACTCATGGGTTAATATATTATCCAAAACATGTAGATATTAATTTTTTAGATGGAGACAAATTAGATTTAGAGCAATTTAAAAATTGGCGAGAAGAATATAAAAATGCTGAGTTTATAACAGAAGAAAATGATGATTTTATCTGTAAAAGAGAGATAGATAAAATGTCTAAATCGAAATACAACGTACAAACTCCAGATGAGTTGGTAGAAAAGTACGGGGCGGATACCTTACGTTGTTACGAAATGTTTTTAGGCCCATTAGAGCAACACAAACCCTGGGATACTCAAGGTATTACGGGTGTAAATGGGTTCTTAAAAAAATTGTGGCGTTTGTTCCACGATGACAATGGATTGAATATTAGTGATGATGAGCCAACAAAAGAAGAGTTAAAAAGCTTACACAAAACCATTAAAAAAGTAAAAGAAGACATTGAGCGTTTTGCGTTTAATACACCAGTTTCTACATTTATGATTTGTGTAAACGAGCTAACTGCTTTAAAGTGTAACAAGAAAGCAATTTTGCAAGATTTACTAATTATACTTTCTCCTTATGCACCTCATATTGCAGAAGAATTGTGGGCTAAATTAGGCAACGTAGAAAGTATTACTTATGCTGTTTTCCCAAAACACAATGAGGAATATTTAGTAGAAAGCAATCATAAATACCCTGTTTCATTTAATGGTAAAATGCGTTTTATGCTAGAATTACCTGCCAATATGGGTAAAGATGATATAGAAGCAGCGGTTCTGGCAAACGAACAAACCGCTAGATATTTAGATGGTAAAACCCCTAAAAAGGTAATTGTGGTGCCAAAGAAGATTGTAAATTTTGTAGTATAGAAAATCATTACTTTCTATCTAACTTGTTGTTTTTTGCGTTAGTCCTCACTTTTGTTTTGTTTATCGACAAAATGATATATCTTCGCCAAATATTAACTTTTTAACTATAAACAATATGAAATTAAACTACAAATTAAAAGTTTGTTTGATAGCTTTTGCTTTCATTTTTATTGGAAGCAGTGCAATAGCTACAAACAATCTTAAAACAAAAATCACTTCAGAAAGCTATGATAGCTGGATAGCTGTACACAACCAAAACGGTATTAAAGTAACATGCACTCCTTTTGAATTAAATGGAGTTTCTTACCTAAAAGTGAAATTTAAAAACACAACAAATCAAACTATTGATTTTTCGTGGACTTTAAATGAAGGTGGAGAAACTGTTGTTAATGAAACAACATATTCTGTTAAAGCGAATAGCTTTGTTGAAACTGATAACAACACTTTAATTCTTTTTAATGATGGAGCTTCTCAAGCGCTATTTTCATTTAACTTAAAAATCAACTAATTATGAAAAATATATACATATTATTAGCTGTAATAGGGTTATCTCTTGTCTCTTTTAAAGGACAAGCGCAAACTATTACATATAACGAGGCTTTTATACAAAATCAAACAGCTACAACACAGTGTACTGCTTGGGGTGTATTTAGGTCACAATTATTAGCGTCTTATTGCTATACAGGGTTTACAATGAGAGGTAGTCAAGATATGACAGGGATTACCTGTACAGACCCTATAGTTGCAACTGCTGTAGCTAATGCCCTTAGAACCGCAACTAATTATTCAGGAACTTCTAACAGTATAACATGGACAGTAAATCCAGGCTGTGGTAGTGGTTGTGGTAATGGTGTTGTTGAATTACATACTTGGACAAATGATTGTCAATGTGCTACTGGCTATATAGTTAGACCCGAAATTGCAAACCAAAATTGGGGAGGTATAAATGGACCTACATGTAATGCTGTTTCACAAACTTTAATAGTAGAGTTTTTCTATGCGCCAGCAGGAGCTCCAACAGTAACTTGCCCAAGTAATGTTACCGTGAATAATGATGCTGGAAATTGTGATGCTGTAGTAAATTATACTATGCCTACTGTTTTTTCTTGTGATTCTTATACAACAACACAAACAGCTGGTTTAGCTAGTGGCTCGGCATTTCCTGTAGGAACAACTACTAATACTTTTAGTTATACAAATGGTTCTGGAACATCAACTTGTTCATTTACTGTTACTGTAGTAGATGCAGAAAACCCAACAATTACTTGTCCTGGTCCTATTACAA
>JARGOE010000034.1:21774-24755 GCA_029210015.1 Vicingaceae bacterium | reverse complement strand
GAATGGCCAGAAAAAATACCCAACTTATTACCTGAAGATACTGTAACCCTTAAAATTGAATTAGGGGGTAATAATGAAAGGCTGATTGAGGTTGGATGATTAATCGTACTTTAAATGATCTACTTTAATGACATCGCCTGCAGTCATATTGTTTAACTTGATTTTTCCAACCCTAACTCTTACCAGTCTTAATGTTGCATAGCCAACAGCGGCACTCATTTTACGTACTTGTCTAAATTTACCTTCGGTTACTGTAATAGAAACCCAACTTGTTGGGCCATGCCTGTCATCTCTTATCTTTTTTGTACTTGGTGTAAAATTCGGAGCTTTATTTAGCTTAAAAGCCTTGCAAGGTAAGGTGGTATATTTTTCACCTTTTATTCCAATTTCAACACCTATTTTTAATTGCTCAATTGCATCAGTTGTAATTTCTCCATCTACTTGTATATAGTATTCTTTTTCAACCTTTCTGCTTCGTACTTGCTCGCTTACTTTTCCTTCTGTAGTTAATAATAATAAACCCTCTGAGTTTTCATCTAATCTGCCAATTGCCATGGTTCCTTCAGGAAAGTTATAGAGTTCACCCAACAGTTTTTTCTTGTAGCCTTTCTTTTGATTGGTAGTAAATTGCGATATCACCCCTTGTGGTTTGTATATTATAAAGTGATGATGTTGATTCATTTAACTTTTTAAGTAGAGAATTAAAAGCCACAATATACGTGAAAAAAATATTGGATGATGTTTACTATTTTTTAACTTTGTAGAAACCTCTACAATATGTCAACATCAGATGATTTATTAAAGTCCTTAGCTCAAGGATTTATGCCTCAAGAAGAAATGCTTGAAGTTGCTCGTAAAAAGAGTAGCTTACAGATAGGTATCCCAAAAGAAACATCTATACAAGAAAAACGAATACCCTTAGTGCCAGATGCTGTTGCTGTTTTAATTAATAACGGACACGAAGTTATTATTGAAACTGGAGCTGGAGAAGGATCTAGTTTTACCGATAAAGATTACTCGGAAGCTGGAGCACAGATTGTTTTCACAACAGAAGAGGTGTATAAGGCTAATATGATTTTAAAAGTTGAGCCACCAACATTAAGTGAAATAGATTTAATGCAGCAAGGTCAATTATTGATTTCTGCATTACAATTGCCAATACAACCTAAGAATTTTTTAAAGAAATTAATTAATAAAAGAGTTACCGCTATAGCTTTCGATTATATTAAAGATCCTGAAGGAATATTGCCAATAGTAAGTGCTATGAGTGAGATTGCAGGTAATGCATCCATATTAATTGCTGCAGAATATTTAAGTACTTTACATAAAGGACAAGGACAGTTGTTTGGAGGTATATCAGGTGTTTCGCCTACTGAAGTTGTAATTATTGGGGCTGGTACTGTTGGTGAATTTGCTGCTAAATCAGCATTAGGGCTAGGTGCAACAGTTAAGGTTTTTGATAACAACACACATAAGTTAAGAAGGTTACAATCAATGCTGGGACAAAGAATATATACTTCTATAATTCAGCCTAAAGTATTAGGGAAAGCTTTAAAATCTGCTGATGTTGTAATTGGAGCCTTAGGCTCTCCTTTTGGTAGAACTCCAGTTGTAGTTACAGAAGAAATGGTTAGTCATATGAAAGATTTCTCTGTAATTGTAGATGTAAGTATTGATAAGGGAGGGTGTATTGAGACATCAGAAGTAACTAGCCATGATGCACCTATATTTTCTAAATATGGTGTGATACATTATTGTGTTCCCAATATTGCTTCTAGAGTTGCAAGAACAGCTTCATATGCTTTAAGTAATGTAATTACACCTACAATTATGGATACTGGTGAGTTTGGTGGGCTAGAAACCATGATAAAGTCTTATCAAGGAATACAAAATGGGGTTTACATCTATAAAGGTGTTTTAACGAATAAATATTTGGCAGAAACTTTTAGCTTGCCATATAAGGATATCAATTTATTATTAATGGCAATGTAATGGGAGTAGATAGGAAAAAGCTTTTTTACAGATTAAAATTTTATGGTATAGGTGTTGGAATGGGCTTAATTGTGGTTTGGGCGACACTTTATAATGGGAGAGATGAAAGAGCCTCATGGTTGCCAGAAGGCAGAATATTAGAGTTTTTAGAAGACTATGAGATGGAGGTGAGTGAACAACTAAAATGTGAAATAGAATGCAATAATTTACCACTAAACTTTATGGATAGTACTTTTTGGGCTAATGCTGAGGTAGATTTCGATAAAAGTGCAGTAAAACGTAAACCATGTCCTGAACATTATATTCAATCTATATTAGCTGACGGTAGAATTGTAGGTATTTATGTAGATAATTGCGAGACATGTATAGATTGTCCAGAAGAATTAACAGCAACTTTAAGGAGTGTGGTTAATATCACTGAAGGAAATAAAGATTGTGGTTGTTGATTTAGATATATAACAATAAAAAAAGCCAACTCATTGAGTTGGCTTTTTTTATTGTTATAGCTTTATTTAAGCTAACATTTCTCTCATTAACATAAAGACTCCTGCACCAGCAACAAATCCAATTAATGCAAGCCAAGCAATTTTTTTAAGATACCAGAAAAAAGATATTTTTTCCATCCCCATTGCAACAACACCTGCAGCAGAACCAATAATTAACATACTTCCTCCTGTACCAGCAGAGTATGCAATAAAGTGCCATGTAGAATTATCCATTGCGAATGAAGCAGGATCGAACATTCCCATACTCGCAGCAACTAAAGGTACATTATCAATTACTGCAGAACCAGCACCTAATAGCATTACAAATACATCTAAATCCATAGCGCCTCTAACATCTTGTCCAAAAGTGAAGATTAGCCCTAATGATTCTAGCGCAGCTACAGTCATTAAAATTCCTAAAAAGAATAGGATAGAAGGCATTTCAATTTTTGCAAGAGCGTTGAATGTTGGACTTGCTCCATGGGCCCCATGATCTTCAGCATG
>JARGOE010000034.1:0-21674 GCA_029210015.1 Vicingaceae bacterium | reverse complement strand
TGAAGTCTATCTTCATGACCAGCGGAAGCAAAATCAATTGTACCATTAGTTCCATCTAGCATTTGACTTAAATGAGAATCGAACCAGCCAGTAAAACCATCAATCCCAAAAGCAACACCTGCCCAAGCTAAAGCCATCATTAATAAAGCAGGAACTAACTTGTCTATTTTAAGGCTGTGTTCTAATGTAATGGCTAAATAACCAACTACAAATACGAGTACTATAAATATTTCCATTTTATTTAAATTAAGTTATCAGTGATTCAAAAATAGTATTTTATATTAATTGTCCTAAAGCTATTTCAAAAGCAGTTTTAGCAATTTGCTGTTTGCTACTATTTTTCGAATGCGATTTTATTAAAGCATCTTTAATGATTTTTGAAGTGTCTTCAAAAATTGATTTATCATCAATTACGCCAATATCATTACTCATTAAGTAAGCAAAAACTCTAGCCATACCACAATTAGATATGAAGTCAGGGATTACACTAATTTTATTATCTGTATAGTCTGCGATAGCGCCAAAAAATATTTCTGGGTCTGCAAATGGAACGTTTGCTCCAGCAGCAATCACCTCCATTCCTGCATTAACCATTCGGTCAACTTGGTTTTGAGTTATTAATCGTGATGCAGCACAAGGAATAAAAACCTCTGCTTTTAGATCCCAAATTTTATCGTTTACTTCATCAAAACTTAACATATTATCAGCTGCTAATTTGTTGCCATCTTTAGCTAAAAATAAGTCTCTGATTTCTTCTAAAGAGAAACCTTCTTCTTTAATTAATCCTCCAACTCTATCAATTATACCAACTATAATTGCTCCATCTTGAGCTAGGTAATAAGCTCCTGCTGAACCAACATTTCCCCAACCTTGTACAATTACTCTTTTACCTTTAACACTTCCACCATAAACATCGTAATAATGTTTTACAGATTCAGCAACACCATAACCAGTAATCATATCAGCAACAACATACTTTTTGTTTAGGTCAGGACTGTAGTTTTTATCTTCAATTACTTTTAAAACACCTTGTCTTAGCTGACCAATTCTGTGAATTTTTTGAGCTTCACGAGGTTGAAAATGACCGTTAAATACTCCCTCTTGAGGATGCCAAACGCCACAATCTTCAGTAATAGGTATAACTTCATGAATTTCATCAACATTTAGATCTCCTCCTGTGCCATAGTAATGTTTTAATAATGGAGTAACAGCAGCGTACCACCTTCTTAATACACCTTCTTTTCTAGGATCATTTGGATCGAAGTTAATTCCAGATTTTGCTCCTCCAATTGCTGGCCCAGCTACTGTAAACTTAACTTCCATTGTTTTAGCTAAAGATTCAACTTCTCTTTTATCCAATCCAACTCTCATTCTAGTTCCACCTCCAGCAGCACCACCTCTTAAAGAGTTAATTACAACCCACCCTTGTGCTTCAGTTTCTGCATCATTCCATTCAAAAACTATTTCAGGAGTTTTATTTTCAAATTTGTATAATAAATCTTTCATGCTAAAATCTTATTTTAATAACCCGACAAAAATAAATAATTCAAACACTTTTACATCATAATTTAGAGATAAAAAAAAGTGAGTTAAATTGAGTGAAATCTAATGCTAATTTACTTTGTTTAAAGGATATTCTTTTGTTAATTTAGTCAACCTAAAATTTATAGTTAAATCTCTTAAAAAATAAAGAAATGAAAGTAACAGTAGTAGGAGCAGGAGCAGTTGGAGCTAGTTGTGCTGAGTATATTGCAATTAAAAACTTTGCATCTGAAGTGGTGTTAGTAGACATCAAAGAGGGTTATGCAGAAGGAAAAGCAATGGACTTAATGCAGTGTGCTTCATTGAACGGCTTTGACACCAAAATTACAGGAAGTACAAATGATTATGGAAAAACAGCAGGTAGTGATGTTGCTGTTATAACAAGTGGTATTCCTCGTAAGCCAGGTATGACTCGTGAAGAGTTGATTGGAATTAATGCGGGTATTGTAAAAACAGTAACTGAAAATTTATTACAACATTCTCCAAATATTATTATTATCGTAGTTAGTAATCCTATGGATACAATGACTTACTTAGCTCATAAAACTACTAGTATTCCAAGAAATAGAATAATTGGAATGGGTGGAGCATTAGATTCTGCTCGTTTTAAATATAGGATTGCTGAAGCTTTAGATTGCCCTTCTTCTGATGTAAATGGAATGGTTATAGGTGGTCACAGTGATGTTGGTATGGTGCCATTAATTGGTAAAGCTGTAAGAAACAGTGTTCCTGTTTCGGAATTTTTGACTGCTGAGAGAATGGATCAGATAGTGCAAGATACTAAAGTTGGTGGGGCTACATTAACTGGATTATTAGGTACAAGCGCTTGGTATGCTCCAGGTGCAGCAGTCTCAGAACTGGTTAGAGCAATTGCTCAAGATTCTAAAAAAATATTCCCTTGTTCAGCTTTATTAGAAGGTGAATATGGATTAAATGATTTATCAATAGGTGTACCTTGTGTATTAGGTAAAAACGGTATTGAAAAAATTGTTGAGATAGAATTGTCTGATGCTGAAAAAGCTAAATTGTCAGAAAGTGCAGAGGGTGTTAAAAAGACTAATGGTCTTTTAGATAGTGTTTTAGCATAATTGTCTAAAATATATTTTTATGAAGCCGGACTTGTTCCGGCTTCTTTATATGATGAAACTTATGAAAACAATACTTCCAATAGAAATATTTCCAATAGAGGATGATGGTTACCATTTGAAAACAACATTGTTGGTAAATAGTAAAAGTGCCAATGTAATTATTGATACTGGTGCATCCCGAAGTGTATTTGATGAAACAAGGATAACTAATTATATTAATTTTGATGAATTAGAAGACCATGATAGATTATCTTCTGGTTTGGGAACAAATACAATGGTCAGTAAAAAAGTTACGCTAGATAAGTTGCAAATAGGAGATATTTGTATTAATAATTATGAAGCTACCATTTTAGATTTATCTCATGTAAATACATCTTACGAAAAATTAGACATAGCACCTATTGATGGTATATTAGGTGGAGATATTTTACACTATTATAATGCAGTAATTGATTATGATAATCGAGAGTTAGTTTTAATTAACTAAAAGGTTATTTTTTAATCACCCTATAAACTCTGCTACTAGTTTTATTGTTTATTTTAATTAGATAAATACCTTTTCTATAATTACTGAGGTTAATAACTTTTTGTTTGTTGTTAAAAGTTCCATCGTACAAAGTTTTACCTAATATGTCAATTATATGAATACTTGTGTTCTTTATTGAGTTAGTTCCAAGATCAATAGTAATTAAATTATGAGTTGGATTAGGATAAATATTTATATTATCTAACTCAGCAGGCATGTCTGTGATATTTACATTCATATCTCCTTTGTAAAAACTTATACCTCCATTATATATACCTACTAACATATCTAGCATCCCATCATTGGTAATATCTTCTATAGCTACAAATGAGTTTATGCCTTCTCTTATGTTGTTAAAACTACTATCTATGCTAAAAGTTCCTGTAAGATTACCGTCAATATTTCCAAATTTATATAGTCGGCCGTTTTTACATCCAGAATATAAGTGGGTTACACCATTACTGTCAATTAAAATTGGATTACTGTTTCCCTGAAAGTCGAATTGTCTTCTTGTAGAAATTTTTCCTAAGCTATCTGTTTTAAATATATAATTCGGTATAGTGCTATTCCCTTTGTTTTCATAATAGGAGAATGTACCATTTTCTTTTCCAATAATAATATCAATTAAATTATCCTTATTAATATCGTAAAGAATTGGTGTAGCATCATTTCCGACATCAATTCCTAAGTACTCAGGGGTGGTTAAAGTAAATGCTGCGGGGTTTCCTGGACCAGCAGTATTAGTGAAATGGTGAATATATCCATTGTAATCACCTAATAACATATCATCATCACCATCACCATCCATATCTCCAAAACAAGGAGCTAAGCCTAGTGTAGGTCTGCTATTAGTAATATCTAAATTCATAGAAGATATTCCAGCGTAATTAGTATCGGCTAATTGAAATTTAGGATTGTTTGCAGTGCCTATATTTTCATAAACCCATAAGCTTGATTCATAAAGAAGAGGGCCAGAAGAAGGATTGTATATTCCTTGGTTACCAATTATTATATCTGTTAAACCATCAGCATTGTAATCAAAAAATACAGGGTGGGCTCCTTCACCGACTTCAATTATGCCTCCTTGTAGAAAATTATTCTTTACAAAACTAAAATCAGGTTTGTTATTTGCTCCAATGTTTTTATACATCCAAACATTATCTTTGTTAAGGCATCCATTAAAACAGTTTGGAGATGCTACTAAGTCTTTAATATTATCGTTATTTATATCAAGATAAAACCCTGCAGGAAAGATGTCAATATCGGTAGCAATGGTTGAATTTGTATTGCTAGGAAATACAGAGTCTTGACTAATAATTGAGGAGGCAGTTAAATTTGGAGAAGCATCTTGATTGATAAGAAGAGTGAAATTACTATAAGAAACATCTGCTAAAACTAAATCTTTAGAGTTGTTAGAATCTACATCTAAGGTAAGAAGTGTAGATCCGGCATGTTTGTTTCCTCCGCTATATTTTTGGGGGTTATTGACATTAAATGAGCAAGTATCAAATAGGGTAACAGAATTGCTTGTTAAGTTTTCTTTGAAGAAGCCCCAACACTTATTGTTCAATTGAAAATCTAGACTATCACAATTGCCGTTTTTCTCAATAGATAAGTTTTTATGATATTCAACGTAAGATCCAGTAATACTAAAAGTAAGAATATCTAAATCACCATCATTATCAATGTCGTCTATGGCAGGGATGTCAGATGAACTAACATACAAATTTATAAAGTTTGGTGCAGCGTCTGGTTGGTAATCAGAAAAAAGCAAATTTGTTTGCAAGCTAAAGCTTAAAAAAGTAGTTGAGGTATTTTTATAAACAGCCATACCTCCAGAAGAGTATGTGAATATATCCATCTTTCCATCACAGTTATAATCTCTTAATAATACCCAATCATGAAGGTCAGGAAAAGATTGATTGTAAAAAGGCGCATGTGTATAAACTGATTGGTTAGGGCCTCCTTTGTTAAGGAATATTGATATACGATGACCCGTTCTGTCAAATACAAAAAGATCCATTTTCCCATCTATGTTGACATCTATTTCGGAAAATTGAACTGAATTAAAGCCTCCAGCCCAAGGATTATCTAAAGTATCTCCAATATCGTCTAAAACAATAATGCTGTCATGTTTGCTAAAATTAGTTTGGCTATAACCTTCAGTGTTTAAAAAGAATGGAGCGAAAATGAACAAGAAAATTTTTAAGTTATATTTCATATAATATTGACGTTAGTTTAAACTCTTAAGTTGCTTGTAAAATTAAACCTTTTAAGGGAGATTAAAAATGAATTAAAGTTATTGGTATTTTCTATTGTTAAATAGTATTTGAAATTCTATATTTGCAGGCTTATAAAAAATTAGGAAGAATAATATATAAAAGATGCAAAACAAAGGACTATTAACAGGATTCACAATACTTTTTGCGATAGGATGTTTATTTTCACTATCGTTAACATGGTTCGCTACGAGTGTAGAAAGCGATGCGAAAGAATATGCTAACGGTAATTCTGATCTAGAATATGCTTATTTAGATTCAATGGCTTCTGAAGAGGTTTACCCAGTAATTGGATATACTTATGGAGAACTAAGAACTAAAATGTTAAACTTAGGTTTGGATTTGAAAGGTGGTATGAATGTAACACTTGAAGTACAAATTGAAGAAGTTGTGAAAGCGTTATCATCATTTAACAAAGATGTGCCATTCAATCAGGCAATTAGAGACGCTAAGAAAAAGCAATTAGAAACAAATCAAGATTTTGTTACTTTATTTGGTGAAGCTTATATAGCTAGTAATCCAAATGGAAAACTTGCAGGTATATTTTATACGCTTGATAATAAAGATCAATTGTCTCCAAATGCAACTAATGAAGAGGTCTTAGAATTTGTGAAAACTGAAGCTGATGATGCTATTGAGCGTTCTTTTAATGTAATTCGTACTAGAATTGGATTGTTTGGTTCTGCTCAGCCTAGTATTCAACGTTTAACAGGTTCTGATAGAATTTTGGTTGAATTACCAGGTGTAAAAAACAAAGAAAGAGTTCGTCAATTATTACAAGGAACAGCAAAATTAGAGTTTTGGTTAACATGGGAAAACAGAGAAGTTTACCCAATGTTAGAGCAAGCTGATATCAAGTTAGGTAAAGTATTAAATGGTATTGTAGAAGATGTTATAGACTCGAATGTTACTGATACTAATAATACAGAAGAAGCAGAAGTTATTGCTGAAGAAGAACTTGCTGAAGTTGTTGATACAGCTTCTGTAGATACTACTGAAGAAGATGCTGCATCTTCATTATTAGAGGATTTAGCTGCAGGAAATGATAGTAATGTAACTGATACAACTAATCAAGATTTTGAAGAGTATGCTAAAGAGCATCCATTATTTGCTGTTATGAGACCAGCAATTTTTCAAAACCCAGAAAATCAACAATATGAATATGGAACTGGTCCGGTGGTTGGTATGGTTGCGGTTAAAGATACTGCTCGTGTAAATGAGTTATTAGCAATGAAAGAGGTACAATCATTCTTTCCTCCAAGATTAAAGTTTTTATGGACTGCTAAACCTTATGATGAAGAAGGAAAGTTTGTTCAGTTAATTGCTATTAAAATTGATAACAGAGATGGTAAAGCAGCCTTAGAAGGTGATGTTATTGTTAATGCTTCTCAACAGTTTGATCAATTTTCTGGAGCTCCAGAAATTTCAATGAGCATGAATGGTGAAGGTGCTAATAAATGGAGAATTTTAACAGGAGGACATGTTGGTGAGTCTATTGCTATTGTTTTAGATGATTTAGTTTATTCTTTCCCAACAGTAAATGGAGAAATTTCTGGTGGACAATCTAGTATTTCAGGAAACTTTGAGATTGAAGAAGCAAAAATGATTGCTAACATTCTTAAAGCGGGTAAATTACCTGCTCCTGCTCGTATTGTAGAAGAAGCAGTTGTTGGACCAACTTTGGGTAGTGAGTCTATTAGTAAAGGTTTAAATTCATTTATGATTGCATTATTAGTAGTATTAGCTTATATGGTTTTTTACTACTCTAGAGCAGGTATTGCTTCAGTAGTAGCTTTATTAGCAAATATGTTTTTCATATTTGGTGTTTTAGCAGCTTTCCCTTCATTAATTGCCTTAACATTACCAGGTATTGCAGGTATTATCTTAACAATAGGTATGTCAGTTGATGCTAACGTACTTATATTCGAAAGAATTAGAGAAGAAATTGCAGCAGGTAAAGGTATTCGCTTGGCTGTTGCTGATGGTTATAAGTTTGCATATTCATCTATTATTGATGGAAACGTTACTACTTTATTAACGGGTGTTGTATTACTTGTTTTTGGTACAGGTCCAGTTGCAGGTTTCGCTAAAACGTTAGTAGTAGGTATATTTACTTCTTTATTTACAGCAATTTTTATTACTCGTATCATTTTTGAAAGTGGTTTAGCTAAGAATAAAACATTATCTTTTGCTACTAAATTAACTGAAGGAGCTTTTAAAAATATCAATTTTGGGTTCTTAAAAAATAGAAAGAAATTTTATATCCTTTCAGGTATAATTATTATTGCAGGTATTGGATCTTTAGCTACTAAAGGTTTACAATATGGCGTTGATTTTAAAGGAGGTAGATCTTACACAGTAAGATTTGAAGGTGAAGTATCAACGGTAGATGTTGCAGCTAAGTTAACTACACCATTAGAACATGCTCCAGAAGTAAAAACTTTTGGTGATGGTAATCAAGTTAAGATTGTTACTTCTTATATGATAGACAGTAATGCTGAAGATGCAGATAATCAAGTTGAAGCAAAATTAAACGAAGGTTTAGCTCAAGTAGGTTCTGGATATGAAATAATGAGTTCTCAAAAAGTTGGACCAACTATTGCTGATGATATTAAGACAGATTCTTTCTGGTCGATAGTATTCTCATTAATTATCATTTTCTTATATATCGTGTTTAGATTTAAGAAATGGCAATTTGGTATGGGAGCATTAGTCGCATTATTCCATGATGTATTAATGGTATTATCATTATTCTCACTGTTATACGGAATTTTACCGTTCTCATTAGAAATAGATCAAGCATTTATTGCTGCGATATTAACAGTGGTTGGGTACTCTATTAATGATACCGTGGTAGTATTTGATAGAATTAGAGAGTATTTAGGTTCATACAAAAAACAAGAAATGAGTTTAGTAGTTAATAATGCTCTTAATAGTACGTTAAGTAGAACAATTAATACTTCGCTATCAACTATTTTTGTATTAGCTATGATTTTCTTCTTTGGTGGAGAAGTTATTAGAGGTTTCTCTTTCGCATTATTAATTGGTGTAATTGTAGGAACTTACTCTTCATTGTGTATTGCATCACCAGTGATGTATGATTTTGCAGGAAAATCTGTAAAAAAGAAAAAGTAATTAACTTTAGATAAATAAAAAAAGCCTTTCTGATTAATTAGAAAGGCTTTTTTTGTTATTTAAAATTGTAGTGATATGCTAAGTGAGGGATAGATAATTTCTTACATTTGTTAGTAATAACCAAAGAATTATAATGAGTTACATTTTATTATTAGGTATGCCTGGCGGTGGAGAACTAGTGTTTATAGTTCTCATTATAATTATGCTTTTTGGAAGTAAAAAGATTCCAGAATTAGCTCGGGGTCTAGGTAAAGGGATGAGAGAGATTAAGAATGCAACTAATGATATTCAACAAGAAATAAGAGAAGGGGCAAGAGAAGTTAATAATGCGAAAGATTTTACTAATTTAGAGAAGCAAGTTGAGAAGATGATTAAAGAGGATAAATCGGCTTCTAAAGAAGAAGTTACAGCTAATATTGCTGCAGAAAATAATGAATCCTCTCAAATTAATATAAAGCCACCTCTTAACGCAGTTCAAAGAGAAGCTAAGCAGCCTCAAAATCCCAATAGTGATCCTGAACCAACAACTGAAAAAGAGTAAATGGAATACGTTTTATTGATAGGCGGATTAATTACTCTGATAATAGCAGGAGAAGCTCTGGTTAGAGGAGCAGTAGGGATAGCTCTTAAATTCAAAATACCAACCTTAGTTATTGGAATGACTATAGTTTCATTTGGAACTTCAGCTCCTGAATTGTTGGTTAGTCTAAAAGCTGCTCTCGATGGGCATCCAGAACTTTCTATAGGTAATGTTGTAGGCTCTAATGTGGCAAATATTGCATTAGTTCTTGGGTTAACTGCAATGATTTTACCAATTGCAGTAAAGCGTTCTACAGCTAAAATAGATTGGAGCATAATGATGGCTGCAACAATATTGTTTTATATTTTTATTATAGACAACAGCATCCAGTGGTATGAAGGTTTAATATTTGTTTTAGGCTTAATAGCTTTTAATATTTATATGTTTAGGAGTATTGCAAAGAAGAAAGATGAGGTAGAGTTAGATGTTGATGAGGATGAAGCTGGAAAACAAAATATTTTTGTTCAAATTCTTTTTATTATAATAGGATGTGTTGGTTTAGCATATGGTGCAAGTTGGCTTTTAGATGGAGCAGTTACTATTGCTTCTGATTTTGGTGTAAGTGAGCATGTTATAGCAGTAACTATAGTGGCTTTTGGCACAAGTGTCCCTGAGTTAATTACATCGGTAGTAGCTGCAATAAAAAAAGAAACTGATATATCGGTTGGGAACCTTATTGGGTCTAATATTTTTAATATTTTAGGAGTATTGGGTATCACATCTTTGGTAAAAGAAATACCTGTATCCCTTCAGGTTGTTAATAATGATATTTTTTGGGTTCTAGCAATATCATTTTTAGTACTACCGTTGATGATTATTAATTATAAAATAAATAGGGTTAGGGGTTTTTTATTATTTGTAAGCTATGGTGTCTATATCTATTTTGTGGTATCATAGTTGATTAATTCGAAATTATTACCTTTAGAAGTTAAAATTAGATAGTTGAGATTTATTTTATTCATATTAGCTTTTTGTTGTTCATCTTTGTTGATGGGACAACAGCCTAATGATGATGTTCAATTTAAAAAGTTTTATCCTCAGTATTTAGCAAAGCTAATAGAGCAAAATATTAATAGCTTTAGAACAGAAAATGGTAAAGTAGAACTTGTAATAGATGAAACTTTACGTCCTGCAGCTCAAGATCAATCAGATTATATATTGAAATCAGGAAGAGTCACACATGACCAACCTATTAAAAAGAAAGCAACTGCTTTTGATCGAGTAATCTTTTTTGATGGAATGCATGGTAATGTTTCTGAAAATTGTCAACAAATAGCTATTGGTGCTAGAGTAAGACTTCCTGGTCAAAAATCTGGGAAAATTATAAAGTCATATAAAGATGTCGCTGATTATGTAGCAAGAGAATGGATAGATGCTAAAGGTGGAAAAGAAATGTTGTTGAACCCAACTTTTACTAAAATTATCACTGCTTTTGCTATAGATGAAAAAAAGAAAATGATTATTGCTACTCAACTATATGCATCTGAACCTTTTAAATTACCTGATGGAGTTAAACCGTCTAAAAATGATTTTAATATAGAGCCTTATAATCGAACAAAATGTACTCAGTTTGAATCAAAGTTTGGTTATTTGCCAAAGTTAATGTCTGATAATATTTTCTTTAAAAATGGAGAAATTTATTTTTATTTTCATGATTTAGAGTTGTTCGAAGGTTTAATGGATGAAGCTGGAGATGGAATTGCCGTTGATATTGTATCTCGAGATCAATTTGCCTGTGGAGAAGGGAATAAATACTATCCATCACCTATACATAAAGGGATAATGTTAGAGCCTTTTTCTAAATCTTATATTTTAAGTAAAAATGAGTTAAAAGAGAGTAAAGAAATTGAAATTTCTTTAGGTCCAATTCCAGATTTTGTTGATACGAATAATGTTGAGTTTAATGTAATGATTTTACAAGATAACTGTTTATGTCAAACCGTAGTATTCAATAGTTTGGGAGGAGAGAATTTAAGGTCGTTAGATTTAAATTTTATTTTTGATACACTTTCTGTAAGTAAAGCTGCAGACTCAATATTGAATCAATTAAGCTTCACAATCCCATTTGAACGAAATAAGTCATCATATAGTAGTGAAGATATTAGACCTTTTTTAGATTCTATTAGTTTGAATAGGTACGATTTGAAGAAAATAGAAGTAGTAGCTTATTCTTCTGTTGAAGGTGCTATTGAAGGAAATAAAATTATACAAAAAAAGAGGGCTCAAAGTATATTGAATGCCATTAAGAAATATAAGCTTCAAGATGTTGAAACAAAAATCACAACACTTGAAAATTGGGATGGTTTTTACGAGTCTATTAAAGGATCTCCTTATGAAGTAGAGCTTAGACAATTTACTAAGGAGCAATTAAGAGCTATTATAAATTCCGACAGTCTAGATTATAATTTGGAGCCATATTTAGAGGATCAGCGGAAGGCAAAAGTTATTCTTACAGTAGAAAAAATATTTATGGACGAAGCCTTGTTTAAAGTGCTTCCAAAGCGATATGCTGATGCTCTAAAAAATAAAAAATTTGCTAAAGCTAAAGTTTATCAATCAGTAATGCTTAATAATATTCAAAATGGGAAAATTACCAAAGAAGATATTATTAATACTAAAATTCCTCATTTTAAAGAATCAGCATCTTTAGTAAATAACCAAATTGCCTTCAGATGGTTTGATGCTAATGTAAATAATTCAGATAGTTTACATAAATATTTAGGTAGAGATATAGAAACTATGTTAAGAATAGATCCAGCAAATAGTTATTTGTTGTATAACAAACTGGTTACTCGCTTGTTGTTGTGGTCTGAAAAATCGAGTAGAGAAGACCCTAAATACTTATTAAGAGATATCAGACAAATTTATACAAGTTCAAGTGTCGAAAAATGGCAAATAAATAGACTGATATTGAATTATAATCTAATTGCAGCTGATTATTATTATGATAATAAAATGTTTAGAGAGCGAGAAAAAGCTTTGGAAGAAGTTAAGGATATATTACTTTCATCTAAATTAGATAGAAATCAAACCTATAGAATAGCTAATTACTTTATGTTTCAATTACGAATAGATTGGGCGATTGAAATAATGAAGCCGTTTGCGGAAAAAGAAAATATAGATGAAGAGTTTTTGTTCACCTTTTTAACTGTAGCTATTTATAACAAAGAGAAAGTGCCTCAGTTGAAATATGAAGCTTTTATGAAAAGAGCAAAAGAAATGAATGAAAAACGTTTTTGTAAACTATTTGGTTATCCCAACATGAGCTTTCAATTATTAAAAGATATAGCAGTAAAGGATTTATATTGTAAGACTTGTGACAAGTAATGGCAATAGAACTAAATAATAAAAAAACTATTGGGGCATGGACAATGTACGATTGGGCCAATTCTGTTTATCCATTAGTAATTACCTCAGCCATTTTTCCTATTTTTTACGAAGCCAAGACAGATGAAACAATAAATTTTTTGGGACATAACTTTGTTAACACAGAGTTATACTCGTATGTAATTTCATTGTCTTACATCATTGTTGCTTTTTTATCGCCTTTGCTTTCGGGTATTGCTGACTATTCGGGCAACAAAAAAAGTTATATGAGAGTTTTCTGTTATTTAGGAGCATTTGCATGCATGACTTTTTTCTTTTTTGACGTCAACTATATTGGATGGGGAATGCTATCTGTTTTGTTAGGTAGTATTGGTTTTTCAGGTAGTTTGGTGTTTTACAATGCTTATTTACCTGAAATTGCGACACCCGATTTGCATGATAAAGTAAGTGCTAAAGGATTTTCAAGAGGGTATATTGGTAGCTCATCACTTTTAATTATTTGTTTAGTAATGATTATGGTATTTAAAGTGCCTGCAGAATATACTTTTGTTCTAACAGGCTTATGGTGGATTGGCTTTAGTCAAATAACATTTAGGGGGTTGCCTAGTAATGTTTATGGTCATAAACCAGAAGGAAATAGATTTGCAAAAGGATTTAAAGAGCTTAAAAAGGTTTGGCATCAGTTTTCTGATAATAAAGCTTTAAAACGTTATTTAGCTTCCTTTTTTGTTTATAGTATGGGAGTGCAAACCATTATGATAATGGCAGTTTTTTTTGGGACTAAAGAAATTGCATGGGGTTCTCCAGAAGAAAAAGATACAGGACTTATTATAAGTATTTTAGTAATACAGTTTATAGCTGTTGCAGGAGCTTATCTAACAGCTTTTATCTCTAAAAAGATAGGTAACATTAAGGCGTTAGGTATAATAGTTTTTATTTGGGTGCTAATTTGTATAGGTTCATACGCGTTAGTTTATACACCCACGCAGTTTTATATTGCAGCAGCAACTATTGGTTTTGTAATGGGGGGGATACAATCTTTGTCACGTTCTACTTATTCTAAATTATTACCCGAAACAGAAGATCATGCATCTTATTTTAGTTTTTATGACGTACTTGAAAAATTAGGTATTGTTATCGGAACCTTTGGGTTTGGTTTTATTGAGGGGATGTTTAGTATTAGAGAATCCGTACTGATGCTAATTATTTTTTTTATTGTAGGGTTTGTTTTATTACTAAGAGTTCCTAAAAGCGAGGCTTTAAGAGGTAATTGATTTTATTAATTGCTTTTCTACTATAGAAATCAACCTTAAGTTCCTTCAATAATCTTACTTTTACAGCAAAATTATTTGGCTTTGAAAAATCAAAAGATTTACGATATCACTATAGTTGGTGGAGGAATTGTTGGGGCAGCTACTGCCTATAAAATTCAACTCAAATTTCCTAACCTTAAAATTTTAGTTATAGAAAAAGAGGATAAGTTGGCAGATCACCAAACGGGTCATAATTCAGGTGTTATTCACTCAGGTTTGTATTATAAACCGGGTTCTTACAAAGCAAAAAATTGTGTAGATGGTAGACATCAATTAGTGAAATTTGCTAAAGATCACAACATTAAGCACGATGTATGTGGTAAAGTAGTTGCTGCAGCTGATGAAAATGAATTGCCATTTATGGATAAAATCTTCCAAAATGGATTAGCCAATAATACCGAAGGAATTGAAAAAATTAATGCCGATCAAGTAAAAGATATTGAACCATATGTTAAAAGTATTGGTGGTATATGGGTGCCTTGCACAGGTATTATTGATTTTAGAGGTACCACAGAAAAATTAGCAGAATTAGTTGAATCTAAACAATCTGAAAGTAAAATTGTATTAGGAGAGGAAGTAAAAGATTATATTCATCAAGGCGAAAAAACAGAAGTAATTACCTCTAAAAACAAATACTTAACTAAGTATATGGTGTTTTGTGGAGGGTTGCAGGCGGACAGGTTGGCAAAGAAAGATGGAGTTAAATTAAAAGAAAAAGTGGTTGGCTTTAGAGGTGATTATTATGATTTAACAGATCAAGCAAAGCATAAGGTTAAAAACTTGATTTATCCTGTTCCTAATCCAGCTTTTCCTTTTTTAGGTGTGCATTTTACTCGTATGGTCAATGGAGATATTGAATGTGGTCCAAATGCTGTGTTTACATTTAAGCGAGAAGGCTATGGTAAAACAGATTTTAACTTTAGAGATACAGCAGATGCATTGTCGTATAGTGGAACATGGAAACTATTGTTTAATAATTTTGGGTTTGCAGTAAATGAATATCGTAGAGCTTTCTCTAAAAAATTATTTTTAGAAACCTTACAACGTTTAATTCCGAATTTAACTATGGATGATTTAAAACCTGGTAGAGCAGGAGTAAGGGCCATGTTGTTGGGTGTGGATGGTGATACACGTGATGATTTTAGAATAGAGTATAAAGATAAAAGTATCCATGTGTTAAATGCACCTTCTCCAGCAGCAACATCATGTTTAGCAATAGGAGATGCAATTTGTGATATGGCTGAAAAGCAATTTAATTTAAACTAATGGAATATTTTACTTCGACAGAAATTATTGGATACTTAGCTTCTTTGGCTGTGTTGCTTTCATTTTTAATGAAAAAAATTAAAACATTGAGATTGGTCAACACTTTGGGTTGCGTTATTTTTATAGTTTATGGGATTTTACTTGGATATTCAATACCAATAATACTTACAAATGCGGCAATTGTAACCATTAACGTAGTTTACCTTATTAAAGACAATAAGAAAGTTGTTTAGGTAATTTGATACTTTTGTTTAAATGACTCCCAATTCCAAATAAAGCTATCCATCGCTTCATCAATGCGTTTTAAAAACATTGGGTTAGGACTATTCATATTTCTAAAGTATTCATCCTGAAATTGGTTTAATTGGTATTTACCAAAAATACCTTTAGACATAGCGTAGTGCATGTTTTTAGATGGATGATTTACTTTGTTTAAATAACAGGTGTAGTTTTTTATTACGCGAGCAAACTTATCTTCTTCCACATCAAAAACATGGCTAAATTTTGATAAGATAAGACTTGATATACGCTCGTCTTTAGAATTGTGTAAATGAGAAGGTATAAAAGATAAATTAGCAGCAATAACAATTAATGTAAAGCTATCCGAGTTTATAGGGTCAATATTAGGACAAGCAACAAATTCAGGAGAGTCGTTAATGATTCCAGCTATTTCAGGAAAACCGTTGTCAATGGTATCTAACATTGAATTAACAAAAATGTTAGCAACTAAATCTTCTTTTATTTTCTTCTTACCGAAGATAGCAAACATAAATCTTTACTTATTAATTGATACAAAAATATAAGATAGCCAAGGTCATTTTAAGTGATTGTTAACAGCTTATCAACAAAGTTATTAACGATTAGCCATTTTGATAATAAAAATTTCTTTTTTTAACTTTAATTTAATTAAGGGTTAATATGTAAAGGTCATATTTGTTAGTTATTATTTAAAGGTATGGGGAAAAGTGTGAAATTTCCATTTGTTAATAGAGAATTAAGTTGGTTAAACTTTAATGAGAGGGTTCTTCAAGAATCAGAAGATACTTCAGTTCCTTTACTAGAAAGGCTCAGATTTTTGGGAATATTCTCGAATAATTTAGATGAATTTTTTAGAGTTAGAGTTGCTACTATAAAACGAATGGCCGCTATTGATAATAAGTTAAAAGGTTTAGATATCAATCCTAATGAATTACTAAAACAAATCAATCAAAAAACCATTGAATTACAGGGTAGGTTTGAAAAAAATTATCAAATCATAAATAAGGCATTAAAATCTGAGGGGATTCATATTATTGATCATTTTAATTTATTGCCTGAGCATATTAGTTCAATTAATGATTATTTTGAGGAAAAAGTATTGCCAACTTTAGTTCCCATCATGCTTAAGGAGGGTAATTTCCCTAAATTAAGTGGTAATGCTATTTATTTTGCAATTAAGTTAAGTACTTCAAAGAAAAAAACAGACTATGCAATAATGGAAATACCTTCTATGGTTGTTCCCAGATTTATTGTGTTACCAGCTGTCAATAATCAAAAGTATGTTATATTACTAGATGATATTATTAGGTACAAACTGCATGATATTTTTAAGATTTTTGATTATAAAAAAATTGAGGCTTATACGATAAAAGTTACTTTGGATGCAGAACTTGATATTGATGATGATATATCTAAAAGTAATATAGATATTTTAACTAAAGGCTTGAAACTAAGAAAAACTGCTAGTCCGGTTAGGTTTATTTATGATAAGGCTATCCCAAAAGATTTGTTAGATTATATCTTGAAAAATGCTGAGCCTTCTGAGAGTGATAGCATAATTGCTGCTGGTAAATATCATAATTTTAAAGATTTTATAGGGTTTCCAAATGTCGGGACTAAAAAATTAAGATTTAAGGAATTACCACCTTTAGAGCATCCGGTATTAAATAAAAACATAAGTATATTAAATAGTATTTCAAAGAATGATGTTTTACTTAATTACCCATATCAATCCTTTAATTATATTATTAATTTACTTAGAGAAGCCGCAATAGATCCAAATGTAACATCTATTAAAATTAATTTATATCGAGTTGCAAAAAATTCTAAGATTATTCATGCGTTGATAAATGCAGTAAAAAATAATAAAAAGGTAACTGTAATAGTTGAGTTGAGAGCTAGGTTTGATGAACAAGCAAACATTAATTGGGCAAATAAATTACAAGATCAAGGAGTTAAGGTAATATTTGGCATACCTGGATTGAAAGTACACGCAAAGCTTATTTTAATAAATCGTAAAGAAGGTAAAAAGACTGTGAAGTATGGACATGTTGGGACTGGTAATTTTCATGAAAATAATGCTTCTATATACACCGATACATCTTTGCTTACATCTCATCCTGGAATTACAAATGAAATTAGTAAGATATTTCGTTTATTTAAGAATACATATGAACGACCTACTTTTAAACACTTGATTGTATCTCCTTTTAATGCAAGAAGGAGAATAGGAACCTTAATTGATAATGAAATTAAAAATGCAAAAGAGGGTAGAGAGGCATATATTATTATTAAACTAAATAATCTAGTTGATGATACAGTCATTAAGAAACTCTATAAGGCAAGTTCAAATGGTGTAAAAATTCAGTTGATTGTAAGAGGTATTTGTTCATTAGTTCCTGGTGTAAAAGGTATTTCAGAAAATATAGAAGTAATCAGTATTGTTGATCGTTTTTTAGAGCATAATAGATTGTTTGTTTTTTGTAATAATGGAAATGAGCTATATTATTTAGCTTCTGCTGATTGGATGAGTCGTAACCTAGATTTAAGAATTGAAGTGGCTTGTCCTATTTATGACGAAAAACTACAAAAAGAAATAAAGGATATCTTGAATTTTCAATTAACTGATAATTGTAAAGCTAGGTTAGTAAATACCAAGAATAATAATTCATATAGGGTAACTGACTCTATAAAAAAAGTAAGGTCTCAAGAGGCAATTTATGCTTACTTAAAAGGTCAACTAGCTTAGATTAGTTTTTTCAATAAAATATATTTTGTAGTTTTAATGGATGAGATTTGCTGCCATAGATATAGGTTCTAATGCTGTACGGCTATTGTTTTGTGATGTTTATCCATATCAAAATGATTATACTTTAAAGAAAACATCGTTAGTTAGATTGCCTATTCGTTTAGGAGAGGATGTTTTTATTAATGGTGTAATATCTGATGAAAATATTTCAAAATTAATTCAGTCAGTTAAAGGATTTAAAAATTTAGCTGAAGTATATGAGGTTGTTGACTATAGAGTTTGTGCTACATCAGCTATGAGAGAAGCAGCAAATGGTAAAGAGATAATAAAGGCTATAAAAAAACAAACAAATGTTAATGTAGAGATTATTGATGGAGAACAAGAAGCTGAATTAATATACAATACACATATAGCTGAAAAGATTGATAAGAAAGGAGTGTTTTTGTATGTAGATGTTGGAGGGGGAAGTACTGAATTAACACTATTTGATAATGGAGAAAAGGTTATTTCTAAATCATTTGAAATCGGCACTATTCGTTTAAAAAATGATTTAGTAAAGGATAAAAAATGGAAAGATTTAAAAAGTTGGATAAAAGAATTATCCCAAAATAATCAACCTTCAATGGTTATTGCAACAGGCGGTAATATTAATAAGCTATATAAATTGTGTGGTTTAAAAGACTATGCACTTTTTGAATACAATGATTTGAAACAAATGAGTAAATTCATTAGCAAGTATAGTGTTGAAGAACGGATAACTAAATTAGGGTTAAAGCCAGATAGGGCTGATGTTATAACACATGCAGCAAAAATATATTTAGAGGTAATGAAAGTAGCTAATGTGAAAAATACTTTTGTTCCTAAAGTAGGTTTAGCAGACGGTATTATTGCACAGCTTTATGAAAAGCATGTTATTAATACCGTGCAAAAAGAAATATTATAAAAAAAAGCCTTGAAGATATTTCTTCAAGGCTTTTTTTACAAAAATGAAATTACTTTTTGAATATAAATCTTGTTATAAAGATACCAGCATTATCTTTGTATCCAGCACTTTCAACACCAGAATTAACTGTGAAAAGCACCCATCCATCTTTGGCCATTTTATTTACCATTGAAGTAATTAAAGCATCGTTTGAAGCAATGTTTTGGAAATTTAATCCAACACCACTATAAAAGTTTAATAATTTGGTTTCATTCATATTGTCAATTTTAGCATCTCCTCTTTTCACTTTTCCTTGATTGCTATCTTTTCCATCTGATCTAGAAGTTGTGAAATTCTGATAGTCAATAGGTGAGGTTGCCTCTACAATTCTAGAACGACCCAATCCCATAGGGACAATAGATTCTACAACAGTTACAACTTTGTACTCTACTTGAGCCTTCATTTCTGTTAAGCCTAATCCAGCTAATAAAATAATTAATAATACTTTTTTCATCTTGTATAAATTTTTTGGTTTGATTTTAGACGAATTTACAATTTTTGTTCCAAACTAAATGGAAAAGCTCCAAGACTATATTAATCTTGAAGCTTTTTCAATTTTTTTATGTGAGTTGATTTTTATTCAGATAATTCACTAACTTTAGTTTCTATTCTCTCAGGATAAACTTTTAAAGCTTCTTTTAGACATATTAGAGCATTGCTTAAGGCTTCTTTGTTTAACACATAAGCAATTCTCACCTCTCTTTCACCTAGCCCTTTAGTTGCATAAAATCCAGCAGCAGGAGCAATCATAACAGTTTGGTTATTATACTCAAACTCTTCTAGTAACCATTGACAAAATTTTTCAGCATTTTTAACTGGTAACTCAGCAATTGCATAAAATGCTCCACCAGGTTTTGTACATTTAATTCCTTCAATTTTATTTAAGCCGTCAATCAGTATATCTCTTCTAGCAACGTATTCTTCAATAACTTCATCAAAATAGCTTTGAGGAGTATTTAAGGCTGCTTCACTCGCAATTTGACCTAATGTAGGAGGGCTTAGTCTCGCTTGTGCATATTTTAATGCTACACTAACCAATGCCTTATTTTTTGAAATAAAACACCCAATTCTTGCACCACACATGCTATATCTTTTTGATACTGAATCAATAACAATGGTATTGTCATCTATTCCATCTAAATTAAAAACAGAATAATGAGTTTTTCCGTCATAACAAAACTCACGGTAAACTTCATCTGCAATTAAATATAAATCATGCTTCTTTACAATATCTTTTAAAGTTTCTAATTCTTCTTTACTGTATAAATAACCTGTAGGGTTACCTGGATTGCAAATTAAAATTGCTTTTGTTTTAGATGTTATTTTCTTTTCAAAATCTGCAATTGGAGGTAATGCAAAGCCATTATTAATATTAGCAGTAACAGGAACTATATTTACTCCAGAAGCCATTGCAAAGCCATTATAATTGGCATAAAAAGGTTCAGGTATAATTACCTCGTCTCCTTCATTTAAACAAGAGTTAAAAGCAAACATTAATGCTTCAGAGCCACCAGTTGTTACTAATATATCTTGTGGAGTAATATTAAAACCATGTTTGTTATAATAATTGGTTAGATTAGTTCTGTAACCTAAGCCACCAGCAGAATGACTGTATTCAATCACCTTTCTGTCCATTATCCTTAATGCATCAATAGCTTCAGCTGGAGTTTCAATATCAGGTTGACCAATATTTAAATGATAGACAATTCTTCCTTTTTGTTTGGCAGCTTCTGCATAGGGAACCAATTTACGAATTGGAGATTCAGGCATTGAAAACCCTCTATTTGATAATTCCGGCATTTTTTATATTTTTATAAGATATCCAAAAGTAATAAACAACTCAAATATTTTTAACATTAAATGAGCTTATTTAATAGTCATAATAAAGATAATATTGAAATCCGACCAAGATTCAGACTTCTTACGTGTTTTACTGAAAAAGATATTTTAGATAAAATAGTAAATGCATTACCCAAGCAACAAGATGTTGTTGGAGAAGTAAAAGGAAGTCATGCATTTTTGAAAATTCCTTTTAAAAATCAACATTATTGGTCTCCCACAATGGAGGTGGAAGTTAAAAATTACTATGATGATGAATCAAAAACAAGTATACGATGTGTTTTAGGTCCTAAACAATCAATATGGTTAATGCTAATGTTTTTTTATGTTGGTATTGGAGTGTTAGCACTTTTTGGAGGTATGTATGGTTTGGTAAAATGGAATTTAGGTAAGGAGTCTATTTTTATATGGGCATTTCCAGTAGCAGCTTTTTTGTTTTCTATTATTTATCTTACTGCAAAATATGGTCAGAGAAAAGGACGTGAACAAATGTTATATTTGGTGAGTTTTTTATATCATGCTGTGGATGATGAAAATATTGAGAGGCTTTAATTATGTGTAGATTTTTACTATTTGTTAGTTTATTATTGTTCAATTTAACCTTTTTGAAGTCTCAAAAATTATCTCCTTATAATATTGTGAGTAGTGATTTTAAAATGTCATGGTTATATCCTGAGGTAAAAAGGAAAGAAGTAGGTAAGTACGATAAGTTAGAATTAGGTATTCGAATAAAAGATAATATTAATAAGCAAATTGAAGAATTTTTAAATGATAACTCTAAAGGTTTAAA
>JARGOE010000118.1 GCA_029210015.1 Vicingaceae bacterium | reverse complement strand
AGTTTATAACCCTATGGGTATTTCTCCTGATGGCGGAAATGGAGGTATGAAATAAACTTAAATTATATTTTGTATGTAATATATCTTATCTATGAAATTTTATTCTTTAGAAAATGATCCGGAATACATGAACCTCCAAGAGGAAATGATTCTGATGCAAAATTGGGTAATTGAAAATAAAAAGAAAGTAGTAATACTTTTTGAAGGTAGAGATAGTGCTGGTAAAGGCGGTGCTATTATGCGCTTTATTCGATATATTAACCCACGATTTTACAGAGTTGTTGCTTTAGGTGTTCCTACTGAGTTAGAAAAAGGTCAATGGTATTTTCAACGATACATTTCTAACTTACCTAACCCAGGTGAAATTGTTTTTTTTGATAGAAGCTGGTATAACAGAGCTGTAGTTGAGCCCGTAATGGATTTTTGTACTAAAAAACAATACACTAAGTTTTTAAAACAAGTTAGGGTTGTTGAAGACATGCTTGTTGATGATGATTATTACATCATTAAATTTTGGTTCTCTATTAATAAAGATGAGCAAAAGAAAAGATTAACTGAGCGAAAAGAAAACCCATTAACTAGTTGGAAATTGAGTAGTGTTGACATGGAAGCTCAATTAAAATGGGAAAGTTATACTCATTACAAAAAGCGTATGTTCAGAATTACGGGTACAGAAAAATGCCCTTGGGTAGTAATAAAAGGAAATGATAAAGATTACGCCCGAAAAGAAGCAATGAGATATGTTTTAAACTCTATCCCCTACGATCAAAAAGGCTTAACTGGTGAACGTTTGGAACCAGATGAATCTATTTTTACCTTGGAAAACAAAGCCGACATTAAACAGAAAATAGAACTTTAATTATAGAAACAAAAAATCCCGCATTAGCGGGATTTTTTGTTTCTATATGAATGCTAATCTTAAGCTAAAACTTCACTTACTTTAGCAGCAGCTTCTTTTAACAATACTGCAGATTTAACATTTAATCCAGAAGCATCAATAATTTGTTTTGCTTCTTCAGCATTAGTCCCTTGTAATCTTACAATAATTGGCACTGGAATTTCACCAATGTTTTTGTAAGCATCAACCACTCCTTGTGCAACTCTATCACATCTTACAATACCACCAAAAATGTTAATCAATATAGCTTTTACGTTTGGATCTTTTAAAATCATTCTAAAAGCTTTCTCAACTCTTTCAGCATCTGCAGTACCACCAACATCTAAAAAGTTAGCTGGCTCACCACCAGATAATTTAATGATATCCATAGTTGCCATTGCTAAACCTGCACCATTAACCATACAACCAACGTTTCCGTCTAAGTTTACATAGTTTAATCCTGCTTCACTAGCTTCTAATTCTACTGGATCCTCCTCAGTAGTGTCTCTCATTTCAGCAATATCTTTATGTCTATATAAAGCACTTTCATCAACACTTACTTTAGAATCTACAGCAATAATTTTACTATCTGAAGTCTTTAATACTGGATTAATCTCAAACATTGAAGCATCAATACCTTCGTAAGCAGCATAAAGAGAATAAACAAATTTTACCATTTGTTTAAATGCCTGACCAGACAATCCTAAGTTAAAAGCAATTCTTCTTGCTTGAAAACCTTGTAAACCAATTTTTGGATCAATTTCTTCTTTAAATATTAAATGAGGTGTATTTTCAGCAACCGCTTCAATATCCATTCCTCCTTCTGTAGAATACATAATAATGTTTCTACCAGTTTCTCTATTCATTAAAACAGACATGTAATACTCTTCTGGTTCTTCATCTCCAGGATAATAAACATCTTGTGCAATTAACACTTTGTTTACTTTTTTACCAGTAGCACTTGTTTGAGCAGTAACTAAATGCCCTCCTAAAATACCATTAGCAATGTCTTCAACTTTATCTAATCCTTTAGCTAAAACAACACCGTGAGAACCAGTCTCAGTAACAGTTCCTTTACCTCTACCACCTGCATGAATTTGTGCTTTTACCACAAACCATTCAGTACCAGTTTCTGAATTTAATTGCTTAGCAGCTTCAACAGCTCCTGCAGCAGTATCTGCAACTTTTCCTTCTTGTATTGCTACTCCGTAGCTTTTAAGTAATCCTTTTCCTTGATATTCGTGTAGATTCATTACGATTGAGTTTTTGTATAATTCGCTACCAAAAGTAACAGTTTTATTT
Source organism: Vicingaceae bacterium (assembly GCA_029210015.1). GTDB lineage: Bacteria > Bacteroidota > Bacteroidia > Flavobacteriales_E > Vicingaceae. The sequence continues at coordinate 454 of JARGOE010000118.1, read as the reverse complement.
CGGAATTCCTTACCAACTTTTGAACAATTATTTAACTAACTTAGCTTTTTACAAAAACACATGATAAAAGCTAAAAACATACAAAAATCTTATGGCGATTTACAGGTGCTAAAAGGTGTTGATGTTCAAATCAATAAAGGAGAAGTAGTTTCTATTGTTGGTGCTTCTGGCGCAGGAAAATCTACCTTACTGCAAATTATAGGAACACTTGACAAGCCTGATACTGGTGAAGTTTTAATTAACGAAGTAAATACATCTGTTTTAAAAGACAAAGAACTATCCCTTTTTAGAAACAAAAATATTGGCTTTGTATTTCAGTTTCATCATTTGTTACCAGAGTTTACTGCTATAGAAAATGTTTGTATTCCTGCTTTTATTCATAAAACCAATAAAGCAGCAGCTGAAAAAAGAGCAATGGAATTGTTAGCAAGTTTAGGTGTTGCAGAAAGAGCTT
>JARGOE010000033.1:18861-25591 GCA_029210015.1 Vicingaceae bacterium | reverse complement strand
TAGGTAGTGCATCAATAAAATTACCATATTTAAAGTGCTCAGCTGCAGCATCAGGGTCAGGTCGTTGAGCTGATAATGACTGCAATAATAGAACAGCAATTACAATTAATATATATCGTTTTAATAGATTCAAAAAATAAATTTTTGTTAGATGATTTACAAAATCAATACCAAAGTATAAATGTATTACTTTTTACTGATTTTAAAAAGAAAAACTAGAGCTTAAAAAGTCAAAATACAGTGTTATTTCACACTAATTTTAACATATTGGGAATCTAAGTATTTTTTTGCGTTTTTAAAATCTCCAATATACCTTGGTCCGCTAATTATTGAGTTAATTGCAGTTACTAGAATTTTATCTTCTCCAATTCCTTGATCTTTTAATGCTGAAATAAACTTAGATTTAGCTTCTTCACCTCTTAATTTAGATAGGTTGATATTAGTTTTGTGAGTAGTTGTAGGGACTCTAGAAGCGCTAGATTCTATCGTTATTTCAATTTTCCCAAATGCTTTAACTTTTGCAATAGCATTTTTCACAAATGAAATAAATGTTGGGTCTGTTAAGTTAATTTCGGTAATGTTATACGCAAAAAATTGTTGAAATTCAATTACAGAAGTATCAGCATTAATATTCTCAGCTTTTATCGTGTCGCTTATAATAATGTAAGCTAAATCTGTATTTGATGTATCAATTGTTCTTGTTAGAGCAATAAGTAATTTGTCATTTTCAAAATCTTTATCATTACCACTATTAATGAATGGAACTTCATTTTCAACTTGGTCAGTTTTGATAGGGTTGTTTTTTTGTGCTGAAGCTATTGCATCATTAGAGTTAAAATAAGAATTACGTAAAGTTGTAACTTGATAATTATCACCATCTTTTTCAATGTTTTCTATTGCTATTTCTGAAAATAAAGGATAGAATTCGCATTGTTTAGGAATGTCGATCGAAATACTTTGTTCAGAATAACCATTAGCGTTAATAGTTAATGTATATGATTTTTCAGGAGGAGCAACCAATAAGAATTTACCATTACTAGCTAATGAGTTTGTTTCATTTACTGTACTGTTTGTTTCTTTATCGACTAAGGATAGGTTGGCTTCTAATGGAAGTTTATCATTTTTGTTGTAAACAATTCCTCTAATCTCAGTATTCTCAATATTTGGACAAGATAAATCAAACCCAAATATATCCATGCCTCCAAAACCACCATCTCTATTGGAAGAGAAAAATCCGATTTCATCTTTTTCATCAATTACTAGGTATATATCATCGAACGAAGAATTAAGTGGTAACCCCATATTAACAGCAGCAGTTGGCTTTCCATCAACTATTTCACTTTTATATACATCGTAACCACCTAGGCCTTTGTGTCCTTTTGAAGAAAAATATAGAGTTTTTCCATCATTAGATAAAAAAGGTGCATCTTCATCTTCTTCAGTATTTATTTCAGTACCTAGTAAAACAGATTCATTCCATTCTCCTGAACTATTTTTTGTTGCTTTATAAATATCTTTTCCTCCAATACCATCTCTTTTGGTAGCAACAAAAAAGATGGTATTACCATCTTGTGTAACAGAAATACTAGGAACATTAAATTTACTATCATTTATGCTTTTACTTAATTCATTTAAATCACTCCAGCTGCCATCTTTATATTCTGACATCCATAATACATCTTTTTTGTATGTATAAAGAGTTTTGCCATCAGCGGAATAAATAATACCTGCATCATGCTTTTTAGTGTTGAAATTATTTGGTAAATGCTTTTTAAGTTCATTTCCATCTTTAATCATTGTCCATGAATTATCCTCATTCTTTTTTGCAGCATATATATCTTCAAAAGGGAGTAGGTCTTTGGCTGTTTTTCCTTTACTATCAGCTCTTCTAGAAGTGAATAGAATTACATTGTCATCTTTTCTAAAAACTGGAGCGTATTCTCTACTTGTAGTATTGATTTCTGCGCCTAAATTTTCTATTTTGATATTATTGTCTTGTTCTTGACGATATATAATACCATTTTCACTTAGATTTATATTTCGTTTGGTTTCTTTAAGTAAGAATTGACCAGATTTTTTACTTCTTGCAATAAATGCTGTAAAGTCATTTAGTGTTTGTTTTGATTTCTCATATTGGCCGTCAAGTTGATATGCTTTCCCTAGATAATATTGTATTTCAGGGATAGTATCTTCAGAAGAGTTTGCTAAAGCATTTTCGAAAAAAGGTATTGATTTTGTTCTCTCAAAATCAGAAAAGTAATAACTTAAACCTCCTTCAAAGTTATAAATATCACTTTTAGGGTTTAATTTAATTAAATCGCTATAATTGATTTTAGCATCAGTATACTTTTCGTTTTCTAAATTTTTTCTTGCAGTTTTTAAAAGCTTTTTTTCTTCCTTAGATTGCTTTTGACCAAACGAAAAGTTAACTATTAAGGCAAATAAAATTAGAAGAGAATTTTTTAAGAAACCCCTTAAAGTTATTGGATTTATATATTGCATTTATTACCTTATCTTAATAAGTACAAATTGGAATTTCTCATATAATCCAGAGTTTTGATAATCACCGTTATACTTAGGACCATTTACATTTGAACTAATATTATTTATTGTAATGTTTTCTGTTGATATACCTTTAGCTTTTAAAGATTTTAATAAAGTCTCTTTTGCAGACTGAGCTCTTTTGTATGCCAATGTAGAGTTTGTGCCAAAAGTTTTAGTTGGTACTTTAGATGCACTTGACTCTATATCAACAATGATTTTCCCAGTTTTAGATTTTTCTAGGGCTTTAGTAATCATTTCAACATATTTCCCATTACTAACATTAATCTCCTTTCTGTTATAATTAAAGTATTCTTGATAAGAAGCTATAACATCTCCTGAAGGGGTGTATGTAGTATTTACTTTATCAATATTAGCTTTATTCATTTCAGCAATTTGATCCTTTAAATCTTGGATTATACCTTCTAATGAAGCTACTCTATCATTATCATTACTAGTTGTTGCAGCATTAGCTAATCTCTCTTTTAAGTCAGCTATTTGTTCATTTAATGATTCAATAATTGCTTTAAGTTTCTCTAATTCAGAATTGTCATCATAATTCCAGTTACTATTGTCTGGAGTTTTTGTTGTATCAACTCCTGTATTTGTATTAGCAATAACAGGGATTGTGTCGTTTGAAGGATTTCCAAAAACAACATCTTGTAAATCTATCCCTCTATTAATTTCTTGATATGCAGAAATAGGTGGTATGTATAAATCTTCTTCTTGACTAAATCCTGCAGCTGAATAAACAATATGATAATCATTACCAGGATTTAAAATGATACTAAATTTCCCATCTTTTTTCCTTGGCTTGTAAATTCCAACTAAATTTCCAGTTTCATTATCAGTAACAACAACTTGAGCATCATTAGGTAGCTCAGGTTCTCCAATTACTTTAATAATACCTGTTAAAAGTGTAACAGGCTTTTCATCAGCATCTTCCAATGAAATTTGGTAAATATCATGATCTCCATATCCATCTTCTTTAAATGATGAATAGTATCCTCTTTTTCCATCTGCAGATGTAACAAAGAAAACATCATCGTCAGTTGAATTTACAGGATAGCCAATATTTTCTGGTTTAGACCAATTCCCAGCATCATCTTTAATAGAGGAAAAGATATCAAATCCACCAATACTTGTATGTCCTTTGGAACTAAAATATATTGTTTTTCCATCAGGGTGAGCAAAAATCCCATCCTCATCATATTTTGTATTAATTGAAGGTCCCATATTTTGAGCTTTTGCCCATTCTCCATTTGGTAACTTTTTACACATATAAATATCTTTACCACCTAAACCACCTTTTCTGTCACTAACAAAATATAAGAAATTTCCATCTGGAGTAATATGCGCATGAGTTTCGTAAGACTCTTGGTTAATGTCAGATCCTAATTTAAACGGAGTTGTCCATTCTTCATCTTCCATTTTACTGATGTATATGTTTCCATCACCATTATCATCTTTATAGATGAAAAGTGTTTGCCCATCAGCAGATATGTTTACTGTAGCTTCATGACCTTCGGTATTAATACCGATTAATTCAGGTTCATGCCATTTACCATCATATTTGTGAGCTACATAAATGTCCTCATAATGCTTACCATCGTCAATGTTTTTAATGTAGTAATTAGAACTATCTTTACGAATACGCTTAGATGTGAAATACATGGTTGATTCATCAACAGATAAAATTGGACTATAATCTTGATAAGGAGAGTTAATGATTTCTCCCATATTGGTAACTTTAATGTTTACAGGATTTGCAATTGCAATTTTAGCGTATTTACACTGCTCTATTCCATGATTAGCATCATCAATAAGGAAATGTTTTTTTCCAGCTTTCTCTATAAATGAGTTATAATTAAGCATGGCATTATTAATCTCATTATGGATATGATATGCACGAGCTAAATAAAAATAAGATTTTATTGGTGATTTTTTTTCTGATGTAGAAAAAGGATCATAATTTCTAGAAGTATTTTGAACTGCTTTTACTAAATAATTTAATGCCTTGGCTTTATCATTAGCAGAATGCATATAGCATAAACCGACTTTGTAGTTAAGGTTGAAATTATCTGGCTGTTCCGCTTGTAACTTTAACCAAATTGGTAATGCAACATTATACTGATTTTCTTCAATAAGAGTATTTGCCTCTAAAAATTGTTGGTTAAATTTTTCTTGGGCGCTGGCATTAAACAATACCGATACTAAGGTTATGAATAGTAATATTTTTTTCATCTGATTAAATTACTCTTGTATAGTGACAAATATATTGCATTTGCAATTGGTTATCAAATATATAACAAACTTTTAAATTCTACGAATTGCTTAAAATTCTCTATTAACATCGAATTGTTCAAGATAATCTGCTACTCTTCTTACAAACATACCTCCTAAGGCTCCATCTACAACTCTATGGTCATATGCATGAGACAAGAACATCTTATGTCTTATTGCAATTGCATCTCCATTAGGAGTTTCAATTACAGCTGGTTTCTTTTGGATTGCTCCAGCAGCCATAATAGCTACTTGAGGTTGATTAATAATAGGTGTTCCCATTACGTTCCCAAAAGTTCCAACATTAGTAACTGTATATGTGCCTCCTGATATATCATCTGGTGTTAAGGCATTATTTCTAGCTCTATTTGCTAAGTCGTTTACAGCTTTTGTTAATCCAACCAAGTTTAATTGGTCAGCATTTTTTATCACAGGTACAATTAAGTTTCCACTAGGTAAAGCAGTAGCCATACCTAAGTTGATATTTTTACGTTTAATAATTTTATCACCATCAACTGAAACATTAATAAAAGGAAAGTCTTTAATAGCTTTAATTATAGCTTCCATGATAATTGGTGTAAAAGTGATTTTTTCATTTTCACGAGCCATAAATTCATTTTTAACTTTGTTTCTCCAATTAAAAATGTTGGTCATATCTGCTTCAACAAAAGAAGTAACATGAGGTGATGTGTGTTTTGACATTACCATGTGGTCAGAAATCAACTTACGCATTCTGTCCATTTCAATAATTTCATCTCCAGGCATAGAAGCTATACTTGGGGCTACTTTTTTAGGTGCTTCAGCTTTTGCAGCTGTTGCAGGAGATGTTGATGTGGAAGTGATTCCATTTGTAGAGGTTGGCTGTGCAGCTACTTCTCCAGTTCTGTTTGGTAAATAATCTAAGATATCTTTTTTGGTAACTCTACCGTCTTTTCCAGTTCCTGCAATAGCTTCTAATTCTGCTAAAGCAATTCCTTCTTTTTCAGCAATACTTCTAACCAAAGGAGAGTAGAATTTGCCTGAGTCAGAAGTTTTACCAATTTTTTCTGATGTAGCTGCAATTGGTGTTGCTTGAGCAACTGGTGCAACTGGTGCGGCTTCTGCAACTGGTGCAGCTTCTGCTTTTGGCGAACTAGCTGGTGTTTCAGCAGCAGCTTCTCCTTCAGATCCAATAATAGCTATTGCTTGTCCAACTTGAACAACATCACCTTCCTCAAACAATCTCTTTATTAAAACACCTTCTGTAGTAGAAGGAACTTCTGAATCTACTTTGTCAGTTGCAATTTCTACTACTGATTCATCCATTTCAATAGTATCGCCAACTTCTTTTAACCAATTTGTAATTGTTGCCTCTGCAACACTTTCACCCATTTTAGGCATTATCAATTCTACTTGCGCCATGCTTATATTTTATGCTTTATTATCGATTTTTCTGAAAGTCACAAAAATAGCGTAAAAAATCTATTTTTCATACCATTAATTCTATTAATTTAGCTCCTAATAGTAAGGTTTTGTAACTATCTGTAAATGAGATTTAAACTACTGTTTTTATTAGTTGTTTTTTGTAGCAATGGATTGGTTTTTTCTCAATCTAAATTTAAAAGCTTTAAAAAACTAAGTTGCCCAGAAAAGTGGTGGGTAATTTGGCATCCTTTTGTGGCTAAAAAAGCCTTTAATGTGTCTCAATTAGCAAGGCAAAAAACAGATTCTATAAAACAAAACAAAATTTTAAAAGGCAATGGGAGCGGTGGTCAGGTAGATGCTTTTAGACATACTTTTTGGATGGCTAAATTAACAAATGAAATAGGATGGAGGAGAGCTGAAAAATTAGGTAAGGCTCATGAAAAAGGAAATTATAAAGATTATAAGAAACGAAGATTAGAGGATGGTGTTGTGCCTGATAAAG
>JARGOE010000033.1:0-18761 GCA_029210015.1 Vicingaceae bacterium | reverse complement strand
AATTATAAAGATTATAAGAAACGAAGATTAGAGGATGGTGTTGTGCCTGATAAAGTAAGTTCTGATATGGATTTTTTTAATAATGCAGTTGGCATAGAGTTAGGAAAAATAACATCTGAAAATATAGCTAAAAAGATTGTTGAATTGGTGAAAGATGGTAAGTGTAAAATTATTAAAGTAGATGAACAGGGTAATTATTTAGATTGTGATGGAAATATTCTTTTAAAAGAAAGTTTAAAAGGCAAGTGGGAGAATGATAAGTGTTTGGTTTGGAGTGATGAAGTTGATTAGTAATTTTTCGTTTGACGTTGAGTGTATGATTTCGTAAGGGATTCGAACTGCGTCCGTATCCCCCGTCACCGAAATAGAAGCGGGATACAATGCTTCGCATACCACTGAACCCCTTATGAATTATTCACATTGTTACCACCAGTTTTTATTTCAGCACTTCTTTTATTGCTTTTTGATATATCTTTTTAATACTATTTTTTTCTTCCTTATCCATTATTGATTCAATTGTAGGTAATAAAGTTTTATTTGCGTTAGTTCTTAATTTTAAAATCTCACTTAAGGCATATGCGGCACTCCATCGTACAACTGTTCCTGAATGTTTAGTTGTTACAATCAAGTTTTTTATGGCTATATCAATTTTATTGGGATAAAGATGAATGATATTTCCAATAACTTTTGCAGATTCCCAAATTACTCTTGGAGCTTTCTCATTTAATGTCTGAAGAACAAAGTCAAGTACTATTTCATCAGAAATTTTAGGATTCTCTTTTGTGGAATATTCAATGGCTTCAATACAAGTAGCTTTAACCGAATCTTTTGAATTTTCAGCAAAGGCTAATAATTCATCTATTGGCAATTCGTTTTTTAAAATCCAATCACTTATGATTTGAGTTTTCTCTTTTGGTTTTCTTGTTTTGTCTTTTAATAAATCCTCAATATTCATTTTTCCATTTTTTTATTATTCATTGTTTGATTAATTGATGGTAACGTCTGTGTTGGAAACGTTTAAATGTTTCTTACATAAAGTGTCAAACGAAGTTAGTCGTTTTTGTTGACGAAGTTAAGCCTTAGAGTTTAGAATTAAAATAGGTTTTCCAAGATTATTAGTTGTAGCAAAAAGATAAATATCTCCTCCATCTTTTAGGTTTAATTTCTTTTTAACTTGTTCTACACTGTCTTTAAAATTACGGCAACTTACATTAGCATGTTTTAAACCTAACTTTTTAAACGTTTTAGGTTGGTAAGATAATACTTGTTCAATTTTAAATGTTCTTCCAGGAAAATCTTTAACTATATGTTCGGATGTATAAAGGTGAGTGTTTGGAGCTATTTTTTTTACCCCATATTTAAAGCAAATGCTTTTAAAAGCACCTGCTTTTAAAATAGAAACATTAGGCTCATAAAGATAATTTAAGAGGTCAGAGTGTTCTACATTAGCAACCTCTTCTTCGTTAAATGTAAATGAAAAATCTTGATTTTGATTCCCAAGATTTACAGTATTGATTTTAATTTCAGATGTGCTGTTTTTACGTAATAAAAATAACACTTCTTTACATTCATTATTTACTGATACTATCCAAATTTCGCTAACAGTTTTTAACTCCTTTATACTTTGTTTAATATCTAAAATAGGAGATGTTTTTACAATAATCTGCGGTGCTATTTTAAAAATTTCACCTTGTAATTCTACAATATTTGGAATACAATCTGCCAACATAAAAACCTTTTGGTTTTCATTTCTTCTACTGGGGTCTATGTAGCCTATATCAAATTTTTGAGTGTTGCTGTTTAAGAAGTCTTCAGCAGTTTTATTAATGGGAGTTATGTTGTTTGCCTGGAGCGTTTTAAAATTGTCAGACACAGTATTGAATAGTGTTGTGTTAGGCTCAAGGTAGGTAACTTCTTTAAAATTTTTAGAAAAATAAAAACTATCTATACCAAAACCTCCAGTTAAATCAACCAACGATTTTCCATTAATAATTTTAGATTTATAAGTAGCTGTTTGTTCACTACTACATTGTTCTATTGAAATTGTTGCTGGATAAATGATGTCAGTATTTTTGTAAAATTCAGGTAGTTTGTTTTTGGCTTTTTGTAAACCATTTATCTGATTAATAATATAATCTTTATCCAAATCAGAACGTTTGCTTAGAAGCAGAGCAATTTCTGAAACTTTTTTATTTAGATGAAGCTTTATGAATTCTTGCTCTTTCATTTTACAATCTTACCAAAAGTGATTGAATTTGGTTAAATTTGATATCTTATGTTAAAGAATATTATCAAATTAAATACTTTTTTTCTATTAATACTGATTTTAATAGCTCAACTTGGTTTTTCTCAAGTTGTAGATAATATTTTACCTCAAACTATACTATTTAAAGTAAACGAACAATATAGGCATAGTTGTAATAATAATTATATTGAGATTGATCAATTGAATATGCTCTTCAATGAAATGGGAGTTAATAAATTAGAAAAAGTATTCCCCAATAAAAGAGAAGAACAAAAAAGAGGTTATGTTGATTTGTCTTTGATTTATGTATTAAGTTACACTAATTCATATGAAGTACATGAAGTGATTCAAAAATTAAAGGAGCTAAAAATAACTGAATATGTAGAACCTTATTATCTTCCTCAGTTAGCCTATACGCCTAACGATACATTATTATCTAATCAATATTACATTAACTTAATTAATGCTGATGATGCATGGAATTTAACAACTGGTGATACTGATATTGTTATTGGGATTACAGATACTGGTTGGGATCCTACTCATCCAGATTTAGTCGGAAATGTAAAAGTGAATTATGCAGACCCTGTTAATGGAAGTGATGATGATGGTGATGGTTATACAGATAATTATTTGGGTTGGGATTTAGGAATGAATGATAATAATGCATTATGGGAATCTGTTAGTCATGGTGTAAATGTAACAGGAATAGCGGCGGCAGTTACCGATAATGTAACAGGTATTTCGGGGGTTGGTTTTAATACGAAGTTTCTTCCAATAAAAATATCTAGTAGTGTAGGAGTATTAACTCATGCATACCAAGGTATTGTTTATGCCGCAGATCATGGGTGCTTTATAATAAATTGTTCATGGGGAGGTTATGATTCTTCACAATTTGCTAAAAATACAATAGACTATGCAATAATTAATAAGGGTTGCTTAGTTGTTGCAGCTGCAGGTAATGATAATAACGATAATGTATTTTATCCAGCAGGATATGATGGCGTTTTTAGTGTAGCTGCAACTGATCAAAATGATATTAAATTAACCACTTCTAATTTTGGCTCTTATATAGACATTTCTGCACCAGGAGGGTCAATTTTTACAACAGGTCCTAATGGATATAGTACCAATACTGGAACTTCTATGGCTACCCCCATGGTTTCAGGAGGAGCAGCATTGTTAAAATCACATTTCCCATCTTATACGAATAACCAAATTGCAACTTTAATGCATGTAACTGCAGATGATTTGAATGTGTTAAATCCAAGCTATGTAAATAAATTAGGTGGAGGAAGATTAAACTTGTTTAATGCTGTTACTAATATAATTGAAGAAAATAAGAACACTATAAAAATTTATCCTAATCCTTCAAGTGGAATTATTGTGATTAAAAGTGATGAAAAGATTGATAGAGTTACAGTGAGAAATATGCTGGGGCAAATTATTGAAGATTCAAGTGTTTTAAAAATTGATATTTCTAATCAGCCAAATGGCGTTTATTTTGTTGAGGTGTTTCAATATGGGGAATTAAAAAAAGTAGAGAAGGTGCTTATGGTAAAGTAATATGTATGAAAATATTAATCCTCCTCTTTGATAAAAAGCAAAAGTTCTTCCATGCTATTCTCAAAGTTAAAGACTTCACTAAGAATTTTATAGTTTTCTAAATCAAAAGTGTATTGATACATAAATTTAGCAAAATCTAATTTAGTTTCTTCATACTCAAAAATCAACATAATTTGTTGTGTCTGTTCTACCAATACACATGCAGAATCCATTTCTTGAATATTAATTTTTGCTTTTTCAAGTTTGCTGTCCTCTAGATTTTCGGCAATAACAATTCTTTTAACTTCTGCCAATTCATCTTCTTTTATTGGAAAGGGGCATCCTATTTTCCCAGTATAATCATCTAGTTTATAGTACTCTTCAAAAGGTGGGACGTAGCTGGTATCTTTCTTGGCAGTGTCAATCTCAGATATTAAAGGGAGTGCTTTACCTGTGTAGTTAATAGTTTTAACTTTTACTGATAATGTGTAAGTAGGGTCTGGCTGCATTTTATTAAGTTGTAACCCTTTTTCTTTATCAATACTATAAAGGTGGATAAAGCCATCATCTAGTAGATATAGTGTTGAGCGTTTTATTGTAGTGTCATTTTCAAAAGCGATTTCTGCAAAATATTTATTATTGAATTGTAAATCTTTAATCAAAATTTGTGTTTCAAAATTTTGGTGTTGCTCCAATTTATTTAGACTTAATTTAAAAGGTATATCGCTCGATAATAATGCTGAAGACTGTCCATAACTGAGGGTTTTGGCTATAAAGCTAAGTAAGACGAATAAGTATTTAAATATGTTATTCACTTCTAGCTAAAAAGTTCATTAAATTTAAAGGTGTCTTTTACTCGCACACCCTTTTCTGTATGTTGAACTGTACAGCATTCATTTAAATGGTCATGCTCTAAAAACAATATATATTCATTTTCTGCAGCAGTTTTTAAAAACTGGGCTTTTTCATCTAAGGTTAATAATGGGCGAGTATCGTACCCCATAACATAAGGTACAGGAATGTGTCCAACAGATGGAAGTAGATCTGCCATAAAAACAACAGTTTTACCTTTATATTTAATGTGTGGAATCATCTGAGCATCAGTGTGTCCGTTTACCATTAAAATATCAAAATAATCAAAGCCTTCTTTATCAATAAATTTTAATTGATCTAACTCTATCATAGGGATGATGTTTTCTTTTAAAAAGGATGCTTTCTCTCGTTGGTTAGGTTCTGTGGCCCATTTCCAATGTTGACTATTGGTCCAGTAGTTGGCATTTTTAAAAGTAGATTCGAACTTTGTTCTATCTGCATTCCATTTAATACCACCACCACAATGATCGAAATGTAAATGCGTTAAAAAGACATCTGTAATATCGTCAGGGTGAAACCCTAATTTTTTTATGTTACCCTCTAAAAAGTCATCACCAAACAAATAATAATAACCAAAGAACTTGTCACTCTGTTTGTTGCCCATTCCGTTGTCAATTATCATTAATCGATCACCATCTTCAATTAACATACAGCGCATACTCCAACTACACATATTGTTTTCATCAGCAGGGTTGGTGCGTTGCCAAATACTTTTTGGAACAACACCAAACATTGCTCCTCCATCTAATTTAAAGTTTCCTGTATTTAATGGGTATATTTTCATAGTTCTATTAATTTAATTAGCAAAAACCATTTGTTTTGTTGAAACGATTTTTCCATCAACAACTAGGCTGTAGCTATACATTCCTATTTTTCCATAACCATGATAATAAACAACTTCATTTATTTCATTGTTTAATTCAATTGGAAGCTTATTAATTATTTTTCCTTGTGAATCCATAATAACTATTTCAGCTCTCTGGGTAAGTTCCATATTGTTTCTTTTTACTGAAATTATTGTAGTTTCATCAAATGGATTAGGCCTATTTTGTAAAAGCTCATAATCAGCTTTTTTTTCTTCAAACTCACTTACTCCAGTTGGTAACACTAAAATCTCTCTTGAGAATAAACTCTCAATTCCTAAACTATCTACTGAAGCTATACTAACGAAGTAAACTCCGTTAAAGGGAGGATAAACAGTGTCTGTTAATGAAGATGTTGTATATAAAGAATCCCAATCATTAGTAACTGTTCTTACCGCTATTCTGTATTCTTGATATTGAGTTTGATTAGTCACAGTTACTTTTATTCCTCCTCCATTTATAGCACTCACATTTAAATCAGGACTTAGCGGGCCTATAGCTACCATTGCAGATGCAACTCCATTAATTACTGTGTTTCTAGCTAAATAATTAAAATCAATAAAAAAACTATCAATAATTTGGTCATTATTTGTATCGATTCCAATAATATCATCACTTGTATGCTGTCTGTCTGTATATCCAGGTCCATTTGAAGCATCACCGTGTTCATTAGCAGATGTAAAACGCATAGCAGCAAAACCTTGCTGTCTAAAAGGAATGTGATCACCACCTCTCCCTGTTCTGTCTTCTGCGCTCATAATAGTTAATAACATTGGTACAGCAACCTCGGATAATAATTCTTCTTTATATTCTAATTTTATAAAACGAGATAATTGTTTGTTTTTTGAGTTGAAACCTCCGTTTGAGAATAACCTTACCTGTAAACTATCAATGTCATTTAATCCTGGACAAGACGGGGCCGATGAAGTTTGACCACAAATTACACCACCAATTACATCATTATTAAAAACGGCATCTATCTGTATCCCTTTATTTGTTGCATATTGAGCAAATGCATTAGCTCCAAACAAGCCTTGTTCTTCGCCAATAGTAGCCATAAAAACAATTGTATTTTTATATGTATACCTACTCATTATTCTTGCTAACTCAATTACTAATGCAGTTCCGGAAGCATTGTCCTCTATTCCTTCAGCCAAGCAAAGTGAGTCGCAAGGGGCGCTGCACCTACTATCAAGGTGAGCCTCAATTATAATTATTTGGTTATTAGTGGTGTCTGTTCCAGGTAAGACACTAAAGATGTTTTTATGTCGAGTTACATTGCATATCTGTTGGTCAAATTGCAAATATGAAGTAACTAATCTATTGTTATTCTCAGCGCTAATTTCTTGAAATTTACTGAACACCCACTTTCTTGCAGCACCAATACCTATAGTAGAGGAGGTGGTATCGGCTCCTGTGTTTCGGTTTTGAAATGAAGCTAATTTAAAAATGTATGATTTTAATGAGTCAGGGCTAACATTGGCGTTAATACCATTAACGATGCTGTCAGGATTATTTATTAAAACGCTAGCAGGATAAGAGCTAGGGCTGTAATTTCCTAACATAATTTGTTCTGCTATCGGGTTTGTGCTAATTATATTAGTTTGCGAATAACTAGTATTGATTAATAAGCAAAGCAATAATGATAAGGTTATATTAATTGATTTTTTCATGTTATAAATTTAATATTTATCTTCTAAAAGAGTAAATACTTTTTTACTTGTTTTTAGAGGGGTACATTTAAACAAGAGGGATTGAATAACTTTTATCTTAATAGGTATACATTGTTGCCTAAGCTTTTATTTTTGTTTTATATAATTAATTAATATGAAAGTACATTTTATAGCAATAGGTGGTAGTGCAATGCACAACTTAGCAATAGCCTTAAAGAAAAAGGGTTTTTATGTTACTGGCTCAGATGATGAGATTTTTGAGCCTTCTAAAACAAGGTTAAAAAAGCATAATATCTTACCTAAAGAATTTGGTTGGTTTCCAGAAAAAATCACAACTGATTTAGATGCTATAATTTTAGGAATGCATGCAAGAGAGAATAATCCTGAATTACTTAAAGCAAAAGAGTTAGGTGTAAAAGTATATTCTTACCCAGAGTATTTATATGAACAAAGCAAAGATAAAACGAGAGTAGTAATAGGAGGGAGTCATGGTAAAACATCTATTACTTCAATGATTTTACATGTATTAGGTAAGTTAAATATTGATTTTGACTACATGGTTGGTGCTCAGTTAGAAGGCTTCGATACGATGGCTCAGATTACAGATGCTCCAATAATGATTTTAGAAGGTGATGAGTATTTGTCTTCTCCCATAGATAGAAGACCAAAATTTCATTTATATCACCCCAATATTGCTTTAATCAGCGGTATTGCCTGGGATCATATCAATGTGTTTCCAACTTTTGAAAATTATATAGAACAATTTTCAGAGTTTATAAAATTGATAGAAAAAGATGGTGTTTTAATTTATTGTAGTGCAGATAGCGAAGTGAATAAAATTGCTTTAACAACTAGTAATCCTGATATTGATAGAATAGGATATAGAACTCCAGAAAATGTAATTGAAAATGGAGTAACCTCTATTTTAATGGGAGGTAACAAAATTCCTTTACAAATTTTTGGAGATCATAACTTACAAAACCTAAATGGAGCCAGATTAATTTGTAATCAATTAAAGATTAATGATGAACAGTTTTTTGAAGCCATACAAGATTTTAAAGGTGCATCAAAAAGATTAGAGTTGATTGCTAAAAACGAGAATACTGCTATCTATAAAGATTTTGCTCATTCACCATCAAAATTAAAAGCAACAACAAAAGCAGTCAAGCAACAATACGAATCACGAAAAGTTATTGCTTGTATGGAATTGCATACGTTTAGCAGTTTAAATAAGACTTTTTTACAAGAATATAAAGATAGTATGGCTGCTGCTGATGAGGCTTATGTGTATTATAGTAATCATACCTTAGAGCATAAAAAACTAGACCCTATAACACCTGAAGAGGTAAAAGCTGCTTTTGGCTCTGATAATGTAATGGTTTATAACAATTCGGATGAATTGTTTGAAATGCTGAATCAAAAAGATTGGAACAACGCTGTTTTACTCCTAATGAGTTCAGGTAATTTTGATGGAAAGGATTTGAATGCTTTTGGGAAAAGTATTATTTCTTAAAACCAGGGAATTTTTTCATTAGCATAGCAAAAACTAAAGAATTAAATATTCCTAAAAATACCAATCCAAACATTGTCCACATAGCTTGAAAGTATGGAGAAAGATACATTTTAAAGCTATAAATTTGATTGGTAACATTTTCTTTAAAAGCTTCAATTTCTTTTGAAGAATTTTCTGAAGGGTTATAATCTAATTTAACTTGTTTTTCTAATTCATCTAATAGTGGTTGTTGCTTCACAGCAAAAAACTCAGTATCAATTTTAGCATAATATACATAAGTAATAATTGCAGTAATTATTGCAAAAAATGATGCTGTTCTAGCACCTGCTCTAAAGTCTTCTCCAAATGTAGTTTGTTTTTCTGAAGCAATTTTATTACTTCTAATACCTAAAAAAACTGTTATTAATAATATTAGCATGTAAAAATACCTGATGCCATTTTCCATAACACCATGTTGAACTCCCATGGTAAAAAGAGCAACTTTCATTATTAATGCTACCATTGCAAAAACGATGGCAACTTGAATTGGATTTTTAAACATTTAAAAGAAAATTTATGTTTTAAAAAAGAGTGTTGAAAATTTCAACACTCTTAAACTTGTTTTATCTACCGCCTTTCATCGACATTAAGAACTCTTCGTTACTTATGGTCTTGTTCATTCTATCTTTAATGAATTCCATAGCTTCAACAGGGTTCATATCTGCAATATGATTTCGTAATATCCACATTAATTGAGTAATGTCATTACCTAATAATAAGTCTTCTCTTCGCGTACTTGAAGAAACAATATCGATAGCAGGATAAATACGCTTGTTAGAAATTTTTCTATCCAATTGTAATTCCATGTTACCAGTACCTTTAAATTCTTCAAAGATAACTTCATCCATTTTTGAACCAGTTTCAGTAAGAGCAGTTGCAATAATAGTTAGGGAACCACCATCCTCAATATTACGAGCAGCACCAAAAAATCTTTTTGGTTTGTGTAAAGCATTTGCATCAACACCACCAGATAATACTTTACCAGAAGATGGAGAAACTGTATTATAAGCTCTTGCTAAACGAGTAATAGAATCTAATAAAACAACAACATCATGCCCACATTCAACCATTCGCTTAGCTTTTTCAATAACTAAGTTCGCTAATTTTACATGTTTTTCTGCAGGTTCATCAAATGTAGAAGCCACAACTTCAGCATCAACGTTACGAGCCATATCAGTAACCTCTTCAGGTCTTTCATCTACTAATAAAATCAATAAATAAACTTCAGGGTGGTTATCAGCAATAGCATTAGCAACATCTTTTAATAAAGTAGTTTTACCTGTTTTAGGTTGTGCCACTATCATACCTCTTTGACCTTTACCTATAGGTGTAAACAAATCGATAACCCTATTTGATAATGAATTGCTTTTTTCACTAACTAATTTTAGTTTTTCATTTGGAAAAACTGGTGTTAAATATTTAAATGGGACTCTATCTCTAACTACAGAAGGGGTTCTGTTGTTGATAGACTCTACCTTAATTAATGGGAAATATTTTTCACCAATTTTTGGTGGTCTAACACTTCCTCTTACAGTATCACCAGTTTTTAATCCAAATAATTTTATTTGAGATTGAGAAACATAAATATCATCTGGAGAATTTAAATAATTATAATCAGAAGATCTTAAGAAACCATAACCATCAGGCATAATTTCTAAAACTCCCTCGCTTACTATAATTCCATCAAAGTTGTATCCGTGGTCATCTGCTTTGTTATGATTTTTATCTCTGTTATTTCCATTGCTGTTTCCATCTTTATCGTTATTCCTAGGGTTTGGTCTATTGTTGTTGTCTCTAGGATTAGGTTTTGGTCTTGGGTTAGGTTTGTCAGATTTTGGTGCTTCTGCAGTATTTGGTTGAGCTTTTGGTTCAGGGTGCTCTGTCTTCTCTTTTGGTTGAGCAGGTTTTGGAGCTTCAGTTTTAATTGGAGCTTCATTTTTTGTTGGTTCGGTAGCAGGATTATTTGATGGTGCATCATCATTAAAAAGACTAGGCTTTTCAGCAGGTAATCTTTTTCTTTTTGGTTTTGATGGTGTTGCTCCAGTTGAAGACCCAGCAGGTATTCTTTTTCTTTCTTTTGGTTTTTCGGTAGCTTCTTTTTTAGGAGGGTTTATAGCTTGTTGATCTAAAATTTGATAAACTAATTCTTCTTTTTTTAGTTTTTCAGATTTTTTAACGCCTAATCCTTTGGCGATGTCACGAAGTTCTCCGACTAACTTCTTGTTTAATTCAATAATGTCGTACATGTAATTGTTTAATGATTTTTAATATATTTTAATCTAAAAGATGTCTGATTTGTGTATTACAGAAATTGTAATGTTTAATATGTAGAATTAATTATAATTTGCTTCTTTTTTAATATAAAGTCGCGATTTTAATTGATTTGTTTTATTAATTGTTATTGGTTGTAATAACGTTATCAGGAGTCTGATAGTACAATAGTACGAATAATATTATAAATAAAAATTTTTATGCTTTTATTTATTGAAATGAAAATGTTTATAAAACTATATGGTCTTTACATCAAATAGTTTGCATAACCAACCCAGATGACCAGCATGAGATCCTTCATGTCTAACCCCGTGCTTAATAATTGAACTTACTGTGTCTTTGCCTCCTAAAGTTACACCATTAGTAGTAGGTTTAGCCAAGGCTTCATCACTTAATGAGCTAATATAATCTATAGAGGCTTTATGAACCTCTTCAAATTTTGACATAATTTCTTCAACTGCTGGATAGTCTTCTTTGGCAGGGATTTCAGAACCTAATCCAAACTGACGAGCCCAAGGTATACTTATTTTTTGACCACCGGTACAAACTAATAATAGCCAATTTTCAGAAACTGTTAAATGAGCAATTAACCATAAAATACTATTTAATTTTTTTCCTTCAATTTCAAAAGTTTTATAAATGTCTTGTCCTTCTAACTTTTTTAAATAGTATTTAGTTAAACCTCTGCTCATTTCAAGCATTTCAACTAATATTTGTGCTTCTGTTTTTGCCATTGATCTTTTTGTAAATAATATTTTGTGTTAAATTCATTGTATTCTCTTCTCCAAGCCATTGCTGCTTCAGCATATAAGTGTTCAAGTATTGGTTTGTCATCACTTAATATTAAGGCATCATCAAAATTAATATCCATTTCATATACTATCGGGTGGATAATTTGATCATTAGCCTTAAGTTCTTTATTGCTGCACATAAATAAAAGATTCCTTTTAGATTCAATATTAGATGTTCCCATAAGTCTAACATTATACCCAGACTTAAGTAATGTTTTATATACAGATCTTGCTGCCTTACCTTTCTCGCCAGTTATAAATCCATAAAAATTTACTACAAGAATTCCATCAGGAGTTAAGTTTTTTTTGATGTTTTCAAATGCTTCTTTTGTCATAATATGAATAGGAGGTGTTTCTGCTTGAAACAAGTCATAAATAATAACATCATACTTTTTATTAGAAATATTTAAATAATGTCTGGCATCATCAATAATTACATTTAAACTACTATCAATATGGAAATATTCTTTTGCTAAATTTGCAATTCTCTCATCTAATTCAACTACTTCAATTTTATATCCATTTTTATTAAGGGTCTTAAATAAAGTTCCACCTCCTAAACCTAGTAATAGTGTTTCTTTATTCTTGGCGTAAAGATTTATATTGTAAGTTAGTATATCAACATAGTCCCAGTAACTCTTCTCTGGATCATTTTTGTCCATTATAGTTTGTGAAATATTATTAACTATTAATTGGCGATACGTCTTCATCTGACCTTCGTTTTCATTAAAAAGGATTCTATCTACTACTTTTACTTCTCCTAAAATTCCTTCAGAAAAGTAAATAACTTCATCAGAAATTTTATTTTGAAAGTTGAAGCTTAATATTCCGATTAATATTATTAGAAAAGGATATAATTTTTTGCTCTTTGAATAAATAAATAAAGACAAAGCTGTTGTCATTACTAAAATACCATAAGTATAAAGTGTTTTAGTTATTCCAAATTCAGGAAGTGTGTAAAACCCTACTAGAAAAGTTGTAACAATACCTCCAAATGTAGATATAGCATAAACTGTCCCACTGCTTTTCCCAGAAGTATTATTATCTGATGTTAAGATATTAATTAAAAGAGGGGATGTGGCTCCAAATAATACTAGAGGAAAAAATAGAAAGCAAATTAGGGAGATAATAGAACCTGATATTAGACCTAAATTTACAGTAATTGGTAAAACTAATTCACTTATAAATGGTGTTAAACTTAAAAGTAAACCTCCAATTAACATTAACCAATACATTGTTTTGGCATTTTTTTGTTTACTTGATAAATATCCACCTAAGTAGTATCCACTCATTAGTGCGGTAAGTGTAATTCCTAAAACCGAAGCCCAAATATAAATAGAGGTTCCAAATATTGGCGTGAGAAGTTTGGCACTACACAATTCTACACACATCACTGCGCCACCTTCAATAAAGGCTAGTGTGAACAGTAGTTTTTTTATTTTTTTTATGATGACAATGAGTTTAATTTGAGTGTAATTATAAGCAATTTTTTGAAGTATTAATTTTTGAAATATAACTTTTAATACTATAATTGTTATATTTTTTTACAAAAAAAATAAAAGGTATAAATAATTTAGTAATTTTGATTAGTTGTAGTGACTAGTAATAAGTGATCACCCTATGAGCAATTACTTTGCTTAAACCGCTTAAAGATAGTTTTTAATATTTTTATTATGCTAAATTTTAAAATTTTAATAATTATACTTTTATTTTCCCCTCTGTATTATTTTGGGCAGGATATAGCAGGTACTAAAACACCTTTCACTCCTTCTAAAATTGAGGGTGTTGATGAGGATCCTATTAAAGATCCGAAGGAAGGTACCTATCAAATTATCTTAAGTAACCCTGATATGGTCCCTCCAAAAATAACTTCAGCCATTAAGAGTTTAATAAATTCTAATAGAAAACAAAGCGAAGTAACATTATACCCTATAGATTCTTATACAACAATTAAGATTTTGCCTTTTAATACAATATCAGATAATAAATTTATTCCTTTAGAAAAATATAAATACAAAAGCGAATCGGTAAAACCTAATTTAAATAATACTAGATATGGTTACTAGATTATTTTATACTTTTTTAATTATTGCACTAACATTTTTTAACACTGATGTTTATGCAACAGCTTGTTCACCTAGCACTACAAATGGTAGTTGTGCAACTACACAAGCTTTAACACCAGGTGCACCCTGTGTTAATGGTACTACTTGTGGTGGTAATTCGGGTGTAGGAGGTAGCGCTTGTATTCCTGCTGGTTATGGACAGTGTAGCTGGTATTCTTTTGTTGCTACTGCAACATCTATGTATGTGCAAGTTGTACCATCTAATGCTCCTTCTTGTTTCTTTAGGTCAAATGTTTACAGAAGAGGTGCTACTGCTTGCTCTGGGACTGAAGTTTCTTGCATAAGTGGAGCACCGTGGACTGATGTACACTCATTAACAGGTTTAACTATTGGTGCAACTTATGACGTACAAGTATGTTATAATAATAGTGGGTCATGTGGTAATGATGGTAAAGTTGATTTTTGTATAGAGGTTGGAGTGCCTGATCCGCCTTGTGACCAGTGTACTAATCCATGTGGTACAGCTTTAGGTTATCCTACTACACCTACTATTCCTCAAGTGGTGGCTGATTGTAATAACCCTGATTTTAAACCTGTTTTATATCCTGCAGATGGTCCATTTACTTTTTGTAATGAATTTATTGCGGTTAATTCAACAGTAAACTTTAATGTTATTATAACATCTAATTGTGCAGGAGGGAACGTAACTAATTTTAGCTGGTCATTATTTAATTCACCATCTTGTGGAGCCGCTATCCAAACAGGTACTTTAGCAAGTTTAACCTTTACGGGTCTAACTGTAGGTAATTCCTATGTATTTTGTTACACCTTTGATGTGCCAGCTACATGTACTCACACTAAACATTGTCCGTTTTTTGTTGGTTCAGCACCATTACCTATCAACTTATTAAGTTTCACTGCTAACTCAGAAGATAATAGTAGTGTCAACCTAGATTGGGTGACAGAATCTGAAATTAATAATGACTTCTTCACTATTGAAAGAACACTTGATGGGAAAATATTTGAAGTTATTGGTGAATTAGAAGGTGCCGGAAATTCAAATGTTTCAAAGTATTATCAAATGATAGATAAAAATCCTTATCAAGGTAGATCTTATTATAGGTTAAAACAAACTGATTTTGATGGAAATTTTACATATTCAGATCTTGTAACTGTTAATATTCATAAATCTATAGAAGATCTTATTGTTTTCCCTAACCCGGTTACAGGAAATGGTAACTTATCATTTAATTCAGCTAAAGAAGGTGATGTTGATGTTTTAATTTATGATGTTTCAGGGCGAAAAGTTTTTTCTGAATCAAGACAGGTTTTAAAGGGAACAAACTCTATTCAACTTGCAATTAATAATTTAAATAAAGGGATGTATTTTATTAGTCTTAAGAATGGGCAAGATACATTTAGTGTTAAGTTTATAAAAGATTAAATTAGTGAGTATTTATATCGTATTAATATAGATACTTATCCCTTTTCTTCTATTATCTTGTAATTATCTTTTTACTATCTACTAAACCTTTAGAATTATTTAGTTTATAATAGTAGATTCCTTTGGCCCAATTCTTAACGTCTATAATTGTTTTATTGTCAATAATATTATCATCTGTAAAAACAATTTTACCTTCAGTATTGTAGAAAATTATTTGATGTTTTAGCCCTTTTTGGTTGTCAAAACTTACCGTAATATTTGATTCAGTTGGGTTTGGATAAGCTTTTGATGAGGATTCATTTATTTGTTTTGGTTCTTCAATGCTAGTTGAGACAATATTGCAATGAGATGATTGCCTCCAAATATCTTTTTGGAACATAAGCCAATCAGGTCCATTAGCAATAGCTCCGGTTGATATCATGTATGCACGGCCGAACCCATTAGTAAAGGCAGGATATTCGGCATGACCTCCAGCAATAAATACATCTAAGGTATCATCACCATCAAAATCTGCAATAAGTGGGGCGTGAGATAATTCAAAACGGTTATCTCCATAATGAGCTCTTAAATCCATAGTCCACATATTTAAGCCACTATTTCCATGAAGAGAAATTAGTTTTCCAGTTTCAGTACCAAAAACTACATCTAAATATTGATCACCATTAACATCAGATAAAACAACCCCTCTAAATGCAGTACCAAAATTTGGAATATCATATGACCATTTAAAAACTCCATTACCTTCAAGTGCAGTTACTTTGTACCCACTAACAAAAACTACATCACAATTACCATCATTATCTATATCCCCTAAAGAAACATTAGCACCAGCATAGCCACCCAATCCTCCATATTTCCAATCTAAAGTTCCATCTTCACCATTTAAACAATAAATAGTATCATTATAAGAACCAAATAGTAATTCAGGTTTTCCGTCATTATCAAAATCCGCTACTGCTGTTCCATGGTATAGATGGTCGTTAATTGGGAATGACCACATTCTTGTTTGATCATCACCTTTAAAAGCAACTAAACTATCATAATTGTTAAAATCCCAAGTGCCTACTACAAAATCTAAAGTATTATCATTATCTAAATCCAATACGGTAGGAGCTGTTTGTATCCAAGAATTTGTATCAACAGCAATTTCCCATTCTATTGTCCCATTTTCAGCATTTATACAAATTACGTAACCCCCAAACTCACCATGTATTATTTCTAACTTACCATCTTTATCTATATCAGCAACTGTTGGTGGGGAATCACTACCACGCGTATTTGCTATCCATTCTACAGCACCAGTAACTCCATTAAAACAAAAAGTTTTAGCATTACATGAGCTAGGAACAACTACTTCAAGTTGTGGGTCAGTATCCATATTGTAGATGACAGGAGCAACATCATTACATCCTTCAAAACCAATTGGAGCTGTATTATATTTCCAATGTAATGTGCCATTTTCAGCGTTAAGAGCATATACCATACTGTCATTTCTGTAGCAACCAAATACAACTTCTAGTTTACCATCTCCATCAATGTCATCTGATGCTGATTGACCAAATGCAGCATCATTAGTATTATACCACCATTTTATACTTGGAGTTTGAGAGAATGTATTTGCAGAAATAATAATCGTTAAGCAGAATAGTATAATTTGAGTAGAATTCTTCATTATGGGAGTTTTAATATCGATACTAATTTAATAAAATTAATCTTCTATTATTATACCAGCTCTAATTTTCCTTTCATAATCAAGTATAAGTAAATAATACATCAATACACCAATTAGATATAAAACGGCTGTAATTAAAAATACGTAAATGTATTGTAAGCCAATTTGACGAAGTATTTGAAAGATTATTGAACTAATAAACCAACTACCACTCCAGACTGCAGAGGTTAATGCACTCATCATTTCCCTATTTCTTTCACCAACATATTTCATAACTAAATCAGAAGTCATTGGGCCAGCCATGTTCATTAAAGGTTGACGAAGTAAGTACATAGCCATTGCTAAATAAATAGCCATCCAACTATCAATAATTTCGGTAAAAGCTAAAACTATTAAAGCAGTTATTGCAGCTAATTGAGTTAAAGGGATTGCTTTTTTATAACCTAATCTTTTTTTTATGATAGGTACAAACAGCACAACACCAAAAACAATAGCTGTTGCAAATGCACTTAAAATAGCAAACTGGTCAGAATCTAATCCATGAATTTTATAAAAGAATAGCCCTATGAAGGGTATTGTTAGGCCTGCTCCTACAGCAATAATTAAAGTAGGAACTAAGGCTTTAATAATTATTCCCCAATCAAAATCAGTTAAATTGGTTCTTCTTTTCTTGAGTTCTGGTACTACCTCTTCTTTTTTGATACTAAAGATAAATCCAATACAAATAAAACCAAGTAACGAAATGATTTGAAGAATTAGTTTTTCATCGAATAAGTTGGGATTGATATTGCTTAATCCAAAAATGATACCCCCACTTACAATGCCAGCAACACTCCATGTAGAGTAGCTTAAAGTTATAGCTTCGGTATGGGTTTCTTTTTTGGCATTACGTAAAATATAAGGTAATGCAGATATTTGAATTCCTGTAAAACTAATTCCCCACAAAAATAAACTGCTGTATAACAACCAGTCCGTTTGAGTTGAGATTGCTTGTAGTGTAATTAAAGAAAGGGTAGGAGTTAATACAGAGCTTATGTAAAATATTGGTTTTAGTTTTCTTCCTTTAATTATTAATCCTAAAGGGAAAGCAAATAATAAAACACCTAAAAATCGAAATGAAACAAATGAAGCACTTTGATGATCTTGATAACCTACTTTTTCCATGTAGATTAACATGATGGCCATAAAGGCTGAGTTAATAAGTTGTAAGAAAAATTCGGCTACAATAAACTGAAGAATATGTTTCTCTAAGTTTTTGTAGTATTTTATGAATGCAAAAGGATTCAATCGATAATGTAGTTGTTAAAATCAAAACCATTTAATAAGGCTGTAATATCCATACGTTTTTTACCTGCTACTTGTAATTCTAATAACTTAATAAAACCACCATTTACAGCAATTTTTAGTTCGTGTTTAGCTTGATGAATACTTCCAATTTGGAAACCATGACTAGCAATTTCTATTTCTGATTTAAACAATTTACAAGAAATAATTTCTGAGGTTTCTTTGTTTTTAAACTCAGTAAAAGCGGTTGGGTAGGGGCTTAATCCTCTTATGTGGTTATGAATTTCTTCAATAGACTTTGTCCAATCAACTTTACAGAAAGGTTTAAATATTTTAAAAGCTTCTTTTAGGTCTTGGATATTGTTTTGCGGGAATGTTTCGATGTTATCTTGCTCAATATTTTGAACCGTTTTTAAAACTAAGTCTTTACCAATTAGCATGAGTTTGTCATGAAGTTCTCCAGCAGTTTCATTCTCTCCAAT
>JARGOE010000117.1 GCA_029210015.1 Vicingaceae bacterium | reverse complement strand
TTTAGATCAAAAACCTTAGGACTAAAGATTTTCCTTCTTATATCTATAGTCTTGAGGCTTTTGTCTAATTAAAGATCCTTCTTTAAGAGCGTCTCTAGTTGAGAAACAGGGGCGTTTTTTTTATACTCATAAATGGGTATTTGTAAATTACATTATTATTTATAGTTTCGCTTACAAAATTTACAACTAAGTTTTATGAAAAATTTTATTTCTATTATTCTATTGCTTTTAGGATCAGCATTAATCAGTTCATGTGGGGTTATGTTTTATGGAGCAAAACAAAAAGTAAACGTTCAATCTACCCCAGCAGGCGCTGAAGTTTATGTTAATGGAGTAAGCACAGGACAAACAACCCCAGCAACTATTAAAGTACCAAGAAATGTAAAGGATTCTCCAACAAGTGAAAAACAAAAAATAACTTATACTTTTAAAAAAGATGGTTTCAAGGATTACACCCAAGTAGAAGCTAGTAAATTCAATGTAATCCCTCTTATTCCTGACTTAATTTTAACTGGTGGAATTGGAGCTATTGCTGATGTTGCTGTTGGTGCAACTAGAGTATATCCAAAAACTGTCCATGTTAATCTTTCTGGTGGTTCATCTTCATCCAATAGTGGATTGTTAATTGATAGAAGCCAAGAAGAGGCTCCTACAGAAAAAACAACCTCAAACGAAACTCCTCAAGTCACAGAAAATAATACAAAAACAGTTCCTTCAAATGATAAGTCTAACATAGTAGACCCTGGTTCGGTAACGATAATTCCTCCAACAACAAAAAGCAAAGAAGATGAGCCTACTCCTGGTGTTGTTTTGTCTCCCGAAAATAAAAACAACACAAAAACTATAGCTAATACTACTAAACAAACCGAACACTATGAACCGTTTGATAACAATAATAATGGTTGGCCAGAAGAAGATAATAAAAAACGTAATTATAATATAGCAGATGGCCATTATAAGGTAGTTAATACTACCCTAATAAAAAAAACCATATACAAACGACTTAATGAATTAAATCTAGGTAAAAAAAACTATCTAATAGAAATGAGAATGAAACAAAATTCTGATAAGAAAACTGGTTTCTATGGCTTTAATTACCCCATAACTAATGATACTTCTATAGAATATTCATTTTCGATTAGTCCAGATCAAAAAAGTTATACAATAAATTATACTACTTTAAAAGGAAAGTTCGATAGCAAAGAGATTGCTCAAGGAAATAGCGATGCAATTGAAGGAGAAGGTGAGTATAATACACTTAAAATTGAAAAAATTGATAATACTGTTAAGTTTTATGTTAATGATGCTGTTGTACATAAGATGAATAATTTTGTGATATCTGGTGATATTATAGGGATTTCTGAGTACGTTAAAGATGGTATTTCTATAGATCATTTTAAAATAATAAAAGGTATAACATCTTTTACACCTAGCCTTATTCCTGAAAAAGAAACCGAGTTAGCATCAGAAAAAATAATTCAAATTGACAACTATAGAGAAGATGCTTGGGAAGAAATAAAAGCTAATAGCATCAACATAAATTCTTCATCAAATGCAGTTGAAGAACAACCAGCAATAGTAAAAACGGAAGCCTCTAAAGCAAAAAAACTTAAAAAATCTGCAGAGAATATAGCTGCAGAAGGGCTTAAATATCGAAGAAGTTCATTATACACTTTAATGATAAACGACCCTAATAGAGCATACAGTTCTGTAATTCAAAATTCATTTGGAGATGAGACAGTCCCTCAAAAATTTAACGACCATAATATTGGTCCATACTATATCAACTCCATTGCAGAACTAAAAACTCAAGATAAAATAATTGATAAATATATCGTAGATAACAATGTTGCCAAAATGCTAATTGCAAAATGGTTTACGCGTAATGAAGAAGGGAAGTTTGATATGGGGTTAATTTCTGAAAGAGGTATGTATGATGCTTCAGCCATGGATAAAGTAATTGCTAATTCTTCAGAAAGAGGAAATGCCCTTCTAGCTGATGCTGGTGAAGAACTAATTAGTAAAACTTTTGTAATTATTAACGACTATAAGTTTACTAGCAAAGAAGAGTTAGCTGAAAAAACCAAAAAAGGGCTAAACTTTATTAAGGATGTTTCTAGTTTAGCTGGTGTAGACGTAAGTGGAGTGACAGAATTAACTAGTGCCGCAGTTACAGTTGCAGGTAAAGGATATATTATCAAGTCAACTTCGTATCTATATCGTTTAGTTTGGGATGAAGAAGCTGCTGCAATTTTTTATAATAATTATTGGACTGATGATAATTCATATGACCCAGCAAAAGTAGAGGCATTTAACAAAGCAACTAATTTTAAACTAAAATATGTAGGTGTTCAATCTGCATGGGCTGATGTTCAATCTTCAGTTTTTACTGATAAAAGTGAAGAAGATTTAGTTCAAATGGCAACTGTAAAAGCAACAGATAAAGCAATAGCCAAATTAGAAAGGAAGTTTGAAGAATTTAGAACAATGACTCCTTTACATTCTTCAGATCCACTAACAGCAAAAATAGGATTAAAAGAAGGCCTTGAAAAAGGTGACAAATTTGAGGTTTTACAACAAGAACTTACTGAGGATGGAAAAACAGTATACAAACGTGTAGGTGTTATTAAAGTTGATCCAAAACACATATGGGACAATACCTTATCAGAAGAAGAGATTGAAGCACTTAAAGC
>JARGOE010000032.1:2052-27630 GCA_029210015.1 Vicingaceae bacterium | reverse complement strand
TCTTAAATTTTTTCTGTTTTATTTCATCCTCTAACTTCATAATGCAAATATATACAAAAGTATTTAATGTGCATACATATATTTTAGTAAAAATTAAGGAGAAAATGATATCTCCCCTTAATTCAATTAGTTATGCTAATTCAATAATTGCTGCATTAATATTATCTTCTACTCTTTTTAGCACATCAGAAACATCACTCTTTACAAATTTCTCTCCAGTAATGTGCTCATACAACTCAATATATCTTTCTGACACTTGATTAATAAAATCTTCACTCATATCAGGAATTCTTTGTCCTTCTTTCCCTTGAAAACCATTTTCAATTAACCATTCTCTTACAAATTCTTTTGACAATTGTTTTTGTTTTTCGTTAACGTCTTGTCTAGCTTGATATCCGTCAGAATAAAAATAACGAGAAGAATCTGGAGTATGAATTTCATCAATTAGATAAATATCATCTCCTACTTTACCGAACTCATATTTAGTATCAACCAAAATCAATCCTTTTTCAGCAGCTATTTCTGTTCCTCTTTTGAATATTTTACGAGTGTAATCTTCTAGTTTTAAATAATCATCTTCTGAGACTATTCCCTGAGCTAAAATTTCTTCTCTACTAATATCTTCATCATGTCCAACAGCAGCTTTTGTTGTAGGAGTAATAATTGGTTCTGGGAATCTATCATTCTCTTTCATCCCATCAGGCATAGCAACACCACACAACAACCTTTTTCCCTCTCTATATTCTCTCCAAGCATGGCCCGACAAATAACCTCTAATTACCATTTCTACTTTAAAAGGTTCACATACTCTACCAATTGTAACTGAAGGATCTGGGACTGCTTTAACCCAATTAGGAACAATATCTTCAGTTGCTTTTAAAAACTTTGCTGCAATTTGATTTAAAACTTGTCCTTTATATGGTATTGCCTTAGGCAATACAACATCAAAAGCAGAAATTCTGTCTGAGACGATCATTACCAATAATTCATTATTGATCCCATACACCTCTCTTACTTTTCCTTTATAATAACTTGTCTGACCAGGAAATTTAAAGTTAGTTTCTCTTATAGCATTTACTTGCATAGTTACATGTTTAATTTACTTTCACAAAAGTATTAAAGCACTTTGTATTCATTTTAAGAATTCTGTTTTTTAATTAACAAAATATCAAACATAAAAAAAGCCCATCATAAATGATGGGCTTTAATTTAAATGTTAAAGTATATGTTTCTTAAATTACTTTTACGTTTACTGCGTTTAATCCTTTTCTACCTTCTTGTAGTTCGAATTCAACTTGGTCACCTTCGTTAATCTCATCGATTAAACCTGATACATGAACGAAATGTTCTTTGTCTGATCCTTCTTCTGTAATAAATCCGAAACCTTTGGTATCGTTGAAGAATTTTACTGTTCCTTTACTCATTATTTAATGTATTAATTAATATTATCTCACAAAAATAACATTATTAATAATACAAGTATTCATTTTATCCATTTTATTTTTGCCTACAACCTATTCTTTTAATGTTACATTTGCCAAAATAAAACTATTGTTGTGGGAAAATTTGAAGAATTAGGTATTACAAAAGACTTTATTAAAGGGCTAAATGAATTAGGAATTATTACACCTACTGAAATTCAAGCAGAGGTAATACCACTGCTTTTAACCACAAAAACAGACTTGGTTGGACAAGCACAAACTGGAACTGGAAAGACTGCTGCTTATGGCTTACCATTACTTCAGAATACCGATCATAAAAACAATGTAATACAAAGCATTATTTTATGCCCTACTAGAGAGCTAGGTCAACAAGTGGCAAAACAACTATTTCGTTTTACTAAATACACTGATAAAATATTTACTGAAGCCGTTTATGGAGGTGCTCCAATAGATAAACAAATTCAAAATCTAAAACGCCCAACACACATCGTTGTAGCTACTCCTGGTAGATTAATAGATTTAGTAAATAGAAAAGCGGTTGATTTACGAAATGTTAAAACAATAGTACTTGATGAAGCTGATGAAATGCTAAGTATGGGATTTAAGAAAGAACTAGATCAAATTCTTTCTTTTATTACTAAATCTGAACAGACTTGGTTATTTTCTGCTACAATACCACATGGTATTAAGCAGATTATTAATGAACACATGAATGAAGATGCTTACCGCATTGAAGTGAGCAATAAAAATACCGTAAACAAAAACATTGAGCACCAATACATTGTTTGTGACGAAATAGAAAAATTGCAAGAAATTATAAACTTCTTAAAGAAGCAAGAGGGTAATCGTGGGATTGTTTTTTGCAAAACAAAAGCTGCCACTCAAAAACTAACCAAACAATTGCAAGCTAAAAATATTGCCGCAGATTGTATTCATGGAGATTTACTACAAAAAGAAAGAGATAAAGCTATGCGTGCTTTCAAAAATGAAAGCGTACAACTACTAGTTGCTACAGATATAGCTGCCAGAGGAATTGATATAGAAGCTCTATCATACGTTTTACACTATCAACTACCAGACAAAGAAGAATATTACACACATAGAAGCGGAAGAACTGCAAGAGCGGGCAAACGAGGAATTTCATTAAGTTTAGTTACCTCTACCGAATTGAAACAATTAAGATATTTTGAAAAAAGCTTAGGGATTGCTTTTGATCAAGTTAAATAATTTTACTCAATGTTATAATACCTGTAATCAAAACTAATATCAAAACAATTCCTTTAAATCTCTCTTCTGATATTTTCTCAAGAATTTTTTTACCAATGTAAGTTCCTACTACACTTACAACTAATAATATTGGTATTAAATATAAATCATGTTTGTGTATATAGCCATTAAAATAATAAACTACACTTCGACTACTATCAATTCCTAAATCTATAATCGCAGAAGTAGCTATAAAGACTTCCATCCTTAGGTTAAATGCAGCCATAGTTATACCTCTTATTGCTCCTCCAGTGCCTAATAAACCTGCTGCAAACCCAGAAAACGCTCCACCAGTAATTGAATTATTTGTTGTAGGCTTTATGATTAGTTTTTTAAATATCAATAAAATTAAACTCATAGATATTAAAAAGAAACCTAGAGCTATTTCTAAATATTTTGTGTCAAAAAATTGACTGAGATAAGCTCCTATAATTACAAAAATAACTGCTGGGATACCTAATGATAAAACCATCTTTTTATCAAACCCCTTTCTAAAAAAAGCTATTTTGGTAATGTTGCTAGAGACATGGAACATAGCAGTAATACCTAAGACAGAATGAAAATCTAAAAAATAACTGGCAATAGGCACAAAAAAAAGTGATGACCCAAATCCTCCAACCGTACCCAGTATTTCAGCCAATAATGCTAATAAGATAAAAAGATAAAGGTGTTCCACAGAATTGAATTAAAGCAGCTAATTTAGGTAGAAATAAAGAAAGAGTAGATTTAAATTAAATAGTCTCTATTTTGCACTAACAAGACAAGATTAAAAAGTACTTGATATTATGCTAGTGTAGTATCTTTATAAAAAGTTAAATTACCAGCTCCCTCCTGCTCCACCACCACCAAAGGAACCTCCACCGAAACCTCCAAAACTTCCACCGCCAGAACCAAAATTACCAAAAGCCCCACCATGCGAACCCCTTGATGCAGCATTCATCAAACTCCAGGCAGCCCAAAAACCCATTCCATTAGTAGTTGCATATCTTTTTGTTTTGCCTACTTGCATTGCAATAATTATTATGAATATAATTAATCCAAATAAGAAAGGTAAAAATGATTTAAAGCTAACCTTAGAATATTCCTCAGCAGTATATTCACCCCCAGTAATTTGCATTGTAGTTAGAGCTGCATCATAAATTCCACCATAGTAATCTTTTTGTTTAAATGACGGTATCATTTCATTTTCAACAATTCGCTTAGCAATAGCATCTGGCAATACCCCTTCCAAACCTCTACCTGTTGCAATAAAAGCATCTCCTCTCCCATCAATTTCTTTGGGTTTAACCATGATAACTATACCATTATCTTTTCCATCTTGTCCAACACCCCATTTTTCTCCCAAAGTATAAGAGAATTCTGCCTTATCATAACCGCATAAATCTGTAACAGTAACAATCAATATTTGATTAGAAACAGTGTCATTAAATGCAATTAATTGCTGCCTTAAAGTTTGTTCTTCAGATTCTGTAAGAACACCTGCATAATCTTGTACCAAGTCTTGTTTAGCATCTTGTTCTAACAAACAAGGTGTTTGAGCATTAACAGTTAAAACAACCGTTAGCAATAATAGTATTGATAATAACTTTTTCATTCAATCATCTTTTATTCTCCAAACGATATATCGTCTGATAATTCGTTAACATCATCTTTTTGATAAGGAAAATGCTCCTTTAATTGTTCTCCTGCTTTTATAATCCCTTCACTTAATCCTTTAGCAAAATCTCCATTTTTAAAATTAGAAATCATTACATCTCTTGTGTCTTCCCAAAAACCTTTTGGTACTTTTAAATTAACTCCAGCGTCACCAAGAATAGCCAACTGTCTATCTTCAACAGCTAAATAAATTAACACCCCGTTTCGTAATTCTGTTTGGTGCATTTCTAATTTTTCAAACATAAAAGCTGCATGATCCAATACATCTTCTTTGCATTTTCTTTCAATATGCACTTTAATTTCACCCGAAGTCTTTAATTCAGCTTGTTTTACAGCATCAACTATCTGTTGTTGCTCTTCTTTTGTAAATAAATCTTTTGCCATTGTATAAAAAAATATTCCCGCACAAGGCGGGAATTAGTTGTTATTAAAATTCTACTGTTGGTGCGTTTTCACTTCCTTCTTTTGCTTCAAATCTTGCACGATCTTCAAAACCAAACATCATATTATAAAATTTACCTGGAAGCTTTTTAATTTTCTTATTGTAAGCTCCAACAATCTCGTTAAACTTATTACGTTCAACATTAATTCTATTTTCTGTTCCTTCTAATTGAGCCTGTAACTCTAGGAAGTTTTGGTTAGCCTTTAAATCAGGGTAACGTTCAGAAACCATCATTAATTTACCTAAAGCACCAGAAATACCTTGTTGTGCTTCTTGAAATTTTTGAATTGAAGCAGCATCTAATTTTGAAGCATCAATATTAACACTTGTAGCTTTAGCTCTAGCTTGCATTACTGCTGTTAATGTTTCTTTTTCGTGAGCAGCATATCCTTTAACTGTATTTACTAAGTTAGGAATTAAGTCCGCTCTTCTTTGATATGAACTTTCTACATTAGCCCACTGTGTAGTTGAGTTTTCATCCAACTCAACCATACTATTATAAGTACTAAAAGCTGGGAAAATTAATAGAACCAGAACTAGTCCTATTATTCCATATTTAATCATTTTTTTCTTATCCATTATTGTATTTTTAGGTTATTAGTTTTTAAATCAATTCTAAACTTCTATTGATAAAGTTAGTTAATTCTTTTCCTTTCAGCATGTTTTGAGATAACAATGCTAAATCAGCAGTTTGCTTCACAATATCTTTTTGTTTTTCAGCATCTGCTTCGGCTAACATCTTACCAACTATTGGGTGGTTTACATTAACCACTAAGTTATAAGTATCAGGCATTGCACCACCAAACATTTGCATTCCACCACCTCCAGTAGCTTGCATTTCCTTCATTCGTCTCATAAACTCAGGCTGTACAATAGTCATTGGTTGATCACTTTCGTTCATACTCTCAAACTGAACATTAAATTTCGCTTTCTCAACAACCTCCTCAATTACAGGTTTTAGCTTTTCTTTTTCTTCATCACTTAATTTAGATGGTATTTCTTCATCCTTATTAATCAACTTATCAATCGTATCAGCATCAACTCTAGCAAATGTAGAGTTCTCAATAGTTTGTTCTAATTTACCTACAAAATGTGATGTTAAGTGTGTATCCAGTACTAACACTTCATAACCTTTGTTAGTTGCAGCATCTATAAAAGAGTGTTGACCTTCAACATCATTGGTGTATAAATAAACTAGTTTGTCATCCTTGTCTGTTTGAGTTGGTTTAATTTTCTCCGTCAACTCATCCATTGTGTAATACTTACCATCAGTAGTTTTATACAGCGTGAATTTTTTAGCTCTTTCAGCAAATTTTTCGTCAGATAAAATTCCGTACTCAATAAATATTTTAATATCATCCCACTTGCTTTCAAAATCAGCTCTATCTTTCTTAAATAACTCTTCTAATTTGTCTGAAACTTTTTTAGAAATGTGACTTGCAATTTTCTTTACTGCACCATCACTTTGTAGATAAGACCTAGAAACATTTAATGGAATATCTGGAGAATCAATTACACCATGCAACAATGTTAAGAAATCAGGCACAATACCTTCTACACTGTCTGTAATAAACACTTGCCGTGAGAATAATTGTATCTTATCTTTTTGAACCTCCATGTTAGGACTAATCTTAGGGAAGTATAAAATACCTGTAAGATTAAATGGATAGTCAACGTTCAGGTGAATATGAAACAAAGGGTCTTCAAAATTCATTGGATACAACTCTCTATAAAAAGAACTGTAATCCTCATCTTTTAAATCAGCTGGAGCTTTTGTCCATGCAGGAGAAGGGTTATTGACAATATTATCAATTTTCACTTCTTCTTTTTCTACATTTCCGTCTTTATCTTTTTTACCTTCTGAATTATCTATCCATTCAGATTTTTGTCCGAATTTAATAGAGATTGGCATAAACTTACAATACTTGTTTAAAAGTGTATTGATTCTAGCTTCCTCTAAAAATTCAGTAGAATCTTCAGCAATGTGTAAAACGATTTCTGTTCCTCTATCTGTTTTTTTGTGATCTTTTAAAGAATACTCAGGACTTCCGTCACATTCCCATATAACTGCTGTTTCATCTTTAAATGACTTTGTAATAATCTCTACTCTTTCTGCAACCATATAAGAAGAGTAAAAACCTAATCCGAACTTACCTATAATACTAGCAGACTCTTCTTGGTCTTTAAATTTATCTACAAACTCTTCTGCTCCAGAAAATGCAATTTGATTAATGTACTTCTTTACCTCTTCACCTGTCATACCAATACCTCTATCCTTAACCGTTAAGGTTTTAGCATCTTTATCCAAAATAATTTCGATAGCATTGTCCCCTATCTCTCCTTTAAAATCTCCCATAGAAGATAAAGCATGAAGCTTTTTAGTAGCATCAGTTGCATTTGCAATTAACTCTCTTAAAAATATTTCGTGGTCTGAGTATAAAAACTTCTTGATAATAGGAAAGATATTTTCCGTATTTACTTTAATTTTTCCTTTTGCCATTGTTATAAATATTTATGTATGTTATTTTTAATTTCAGATTTGCATTAGTCAAAGGATATGCCAATAGGAATTTAGTGACAGATTGACTGAAAAAAGGATGAAAAAACTGACAAGTTGAGTTATTTTGAGAACTCAGCACACAAAATTGCAGTTGCTGTTGACACATTTAACGACTCTGCTTGCCCAATTTTTGGTATCAATATTTTATCTGTAATAAACGGTAATAATGAATCTGAAATTCCTTTTGATTCATTTCCCATTAGTAAAACCGAACCTTTTTTGGTTAACGTTTTTTGATAAACATTTTCACCATTCAACAAAGCTCCATAAACAGACAAGCTTTTGTTCTCTTTAAAAAACTCAGGCAAGTTGAGATACAATACATTGACTCGAAATAGCGATCCCATGGTAGCCTGTATTACTTTAGGGTTATAAACATCAACAGTATCAGCAGAACAGACAATAGTTTTAATACCAAACCAATCTGCAGTTCTTATTATAGTCCCTAAATTTCCTGGATCTTGCAGGCTATCTAAAACTATTGAAAGATGTTTAGTGTAATCAATAGTATATTGTTGTTTCTGTTTAACAACTGCTATAACCTCGTTAGCTGTTTTAAAAGAAGACATTATAGCTAAATCTTTCGGAGAAATTTTTTCGGCCTCAAACGATGGATTATTTTCTATCCAATTAGAAGTAGCATAAACATTCATAACTTCAAAGTCAGATTGAAGCAATTCTTCCACCAACTTAACTCCTTCTACAACAAAACAATTATTTTCTGTTCTGAATTTCTTTTGAGCTAAAGATTTTACAAACTTTTTTTGATTAGCTGTAATCATTTATTTACTCTCCAACACCTTAAACTCAGTACGTCTGTTCAACTGCCTGCCTTCATCTGTATCGTTAGTTGCAACTGGATTAGATTCTCCGTACCCTTTAGCTACCAAACGAGATTTAGCAATTCCTTTTTTAGTTAAATAATCTACTACAGATTGTGCTCTTCTTTGAGATAATCGTTGATTGTATGAACCACTCATTTTATCATGAGCCTCTTTTGTATAAGATATTCCTTTACGAGCAAAAATCTTTTTAGCAGCTTCTACATTTCTTGTCGCATCAGTATGGCTGCTAATCTCTACTTTTATTCCCTCTTGCTCATTTAATATAACAACCAACCTATCTAACTCTTTCTTAGACTCTGGACGCAAAGTAGATTTATCAAAGTCATAAAGAATATTTTCTAACTTAAAACTTCTTCCTTCTCCCATATCTTGAAGCTCGATATCAGAATCTACATTATCAGCAAATAAGGTGTCAATAGTTTTATTTTCCTTTTTCAATTCTGCAGCCAAAATTTCTTGTAGAGCTTTATTGTTAGAGGCTATTAAATTTGTGTCATCATAAATTCTAAAATCCTTTTTCAATTCTATATACTCTGTTATTTCGTCTAACATAATTGAATCTCTAACAATTTTCCCATTATCAAGCTCAACTTCTATTTCATATCTACCAGGTTTTAATGCCATCACATACTTTCCCGATTCTTCATTAGATTTAAAAGTACCTTCAAGTTCTCCTTCTAAACTTTCATATAAGTGCATCATTGAACCAGTTTCAACATCATTGAAATAAACTTTCCCTAACAAAAGAGCTAAAACTGGCTTATCTAATTTCCCAGTTATAATTTTAAAAATATCTTGTTCCCCAACACTATTTTCTCCACCACCAGAATAATATCCTGTATTACCATCAGCAGATAACACAAAATATCTATTGTCATCAATCGTATTAATTGGATAACCTAAATTTTCTGGTTTTCCAAATCCTCCATATTGATCAATTTTAGATGCGAAAATATCGTAACCCCCAATACTAGAATGTCCCTGAGAACTAAAATAAAGAGTAACATTATCAGGGTGAATAAATGGCGCATCATCATTATACACTGTATTTACATTTGGTCCTAAATTTTGAACATTACTCCAACTGCCATCACTTTGTAATTCAGCTTTATAAATATCTCTTCCTCCAGAGCCTCCTTCTCTATCACTTGCAAAATATAAAACTTTTCCATTTGCAGATAAACTAGCACTTCCTTCCCAACTTTTAGGAGAATTGACTTCACCTTTTAATTTTTCCGGTTTAGACCATTCTTTACCTTTTAAATGACTTACATATATGTCATTATTACCATTATCAGTTTTATAAATAAACAATGTTTGCCCATCAACTGACAATGCAATTGCTGCATCATGGTCATCTGTATTAATATTATCACCAATACTAACAGGATCTGTCCATTGTCCATTTTCTTTATAAGATATATACACATCCTCTGTGTATGCTTCTGACCCCATGGATTGTTCAACGTTCTCTGCTCCCTTACTATTAATACCTCTATAAGTATAAATCATCACAGATTCGTCTGCTGAAATAACTGGAACGTATTCTGAGTATTGAGAATTGATAGGGTATTTAATATTCTCTACAATATTTTGTTTCAATGTATCTGCTAAAATTTCTTTTGCATTCTGACAATTTTGTATCATTTGTTCAGCTAATATTTTTTGAGAAGCATCTTCATTAGTTGCTCTAGTTAAAAACATGTTAAATAAACTTACTGCTTTATCAAACTGGTAATTAACAGCATAAGATTTACCTAGGTAGAAATTAATTAAATTGTATTCAGGGTTAGTAACCTTAACCTGCTCAAGTATTTCAATAGCTTTATCTTTCTGTTCAGGGTCATATGTCAAACAAATACCCATCATCATTTTATAGTAAAGGTCACTTTTTTTATAATTGTACAATTGAGTAAACTGATCTAAAGCATCTAAATAATTTTTAGTTTCAAAATTTTCCTCAGCCTTTTCCAATATTGAGTTAGCCTCTTTTTTACTCAGTTTAATATCTTCTTGAGACATCAGGCCTAATGACCAGGTTAATAATAAAGTGGTGATTAATAATCTTAAACTTGTAATCATTTTTTCGGTTTAATAATTGTTATTTTGCAATAAGTTGGTAAAAGTAAACAATTCTAAAACAATTTAATTGAAACATAAGCACCTTATAATTAAACCATTAAGCAAGACAAGCTACTTTTTGTTGTTTGCGTTGTGTTTAATTACAATAGGATGTTCTCCGACTAAACATCTGAAGCCAAACGAAATATTCCTTCAGAAGAATAAAATTAAAGTCTCCACTGGAAAACTTGATAATGAGGAGTTATCATCTATTGTTAAACAAAAGACTAATCGTAAAATATTGGGTGCATTTAGATATCATTTAGGAGTATTTAATTTTTTTAATAAAAAAGGAACTGAAACATACAAAGAAGTTGGAGAGCCTCCTGTAGTTTATGATTCTTTACAGACAATACGAACTGCAAAACAATTAAAACTTTATGCAAACAATAAAGGTTATTTTGATAGTCAAATTACCTATTCCTCTAAAATAAAAAATAAAAAAGTAAAAGTTATCTATGATATTGAAGCAGGAGAACCATATAGAATTAGGAACATAGAATACAAAATTGCTGATAAGGGCATTCAGGATTTGATAATTGAAATAATATTAAAATCTAAACTTTATAAAGGTGGTATTTATGAAGTTGATTTATTTGAATCTACAAGGGAACATATTAAAACTTTAATGAGAGATGAAGGATACTATTACTTCACTAAAGATTATGTAAAGTTTAAAGTTGATAGCTCAATTGGCAATAAGGAAATAGATGTACAAATGCTTATTTCTATGCAAAAGGTTTCAAGTAAAGAACAAGATACTTTAACCTTGATTCCTCATAAGAAATATTATATCAATGATATCAATATGTATGTTAGTGAAAATTTTAATGAAAAAAATCTGTTTGAATTCGACACTACTTCCTTTAAAAAAACACTAATACACTATGATGGTGATCTTAAGTACAGCCCAAGAATGTTAAATCATACTATAGCATTTAAAAAAGAAGAGCTATACCTGTTAAGCGAACAAAAAAGCACCTATAAACATTTATCTGAGTTACGTCTATTTAAAAACGTAAACATTTCATTTGAAGATATTGGTGAAAATAAATTAAATGCAAATGTATTTTTAACTACTGCTAAAAAGAAATCTTTTTCAATTGAAGGAATTGGGACAAACAGTGGTGGAAATCTTGGTGTTGAAGGTAATTTAATTTATAACAATAAAAATTTATTTAGAGGAGGAGAAAAATTCACCATCAAACTTAATGGTGGTCTAGAAGCACAACAATTAATTAACGATGAACAAGAAGATTTCAAATTTTTAGGATTACCTTTTAATACGTTTGAAATAGGTCCTGAATTTAGTTTAGAGTTTCCTAGATTTCTTTTACCAATAAAGTTAGATCGTTTTTCAAGAAGAGCAAACCCTAAAACAAAGGTAACCTACCTTTTTAATTATCAAAAGCGTCCAGAGTATACTAGAAACCTTAATCAGGCAACCTTTGGTTATTTATGGAATGAATCATTATACAAAAAACACGTCATAAACCCTATCAATGTCAGCGTTATTAACCTTAACCCTAGTGTTGATTTTCAAGAGAGATTAAATGATGAGACAAATCCATTTATATTGAATAGTTTTCAAAATCATTTTATAAACTCAACATCCTATAGCTTTATTTATAACAATCAGAAAATTAATTCTCGAAAAGATTTTCAATTTTTAAGATTTGATATTGAGGTTGCTGGAAACATTCAACATGCTTTCAATCGTTTATCAAACAAACCTTATGACAATATTGAAACTGAGAGTTATAATGTTTTTAATATTAGATATGCACAATTTATAAAAACCGACCTTGACTTAAGGTTTTATGAGCAATCAAAATCTACTGCTCTTGTAAGTCGTTTAAATATTGGATTAGGTAAGCCTTATGGAAACTTAAATGTTTTACCTTTTGAGAAGAGTTATTTTGGAGGTGGTGCAAATGATATTAGAGCTTGGCAAGCTAGAAGTTTAGGTCCGGGTTCTATTGCTGATAGCTTAACCCAAAACTCGTTAAACCAAATTGGAGAACTAAAAATTGAAGGTAATCTTGAATATCGTTTTGATATTACTAAGCTTTTTGAAGGTGCGGCATTTATTGATGCAGGAAACATCTGGCTCCTTTCGGCTGATAATGAGAGACCAAATGCTGAGTTTAAGGCCTCTAGATTTTGGCAAGATTTAGCTATAGGTGTTGGATTAGGTTTGAGGCTTGATTTTAATTTCTTTTTAATTCGTTTTGATTTAGCATCAAAACTTAAAAACCCAGCAACAGAAACTCCAGAAAAACTAGATTTAATATGGAATAAACCAACCTTAAACTTAGGTATTGGTTATCCATTCTAAATATTGAATACCATTAAAAAGTTGAATAAATTATTTTTACCCATATTTATAGTATTAATTCTTGTTCTCTCTTGCACTAGAAACAGAATTGATGTTAAACCTATACCAAAATGCGATGGTACTGAAGCATCTTATTCCAAAGATATTAAACCTCTTATTAAAGCGAAATGTTCGACAGGACTAGGTGCAGGCACTGGGTGTCATGATTCTTGGATACTAACTTATGATGGCATTATGAATAAGGTTAATAATAATACATTTAAAGAAACAACAATATTAAACAAAACCATGCCTAAGGTTCCTAATAACTTTGGGATAGACCCATTAACTGAAGATGAAATCAACTTAATTATCTGTTGGTTAGATAACGGAGCTAAAGAAAATTAATTTCTTTGCTTAGAACTTTAGAGACTCTCATTTTTTGTTAACTTTGACTTCCAAAATTTATATCAATGAGCAAAATAAAGCCAGGTGTTCTTTCAGGAGACGAAATTCAAGAAGTATTTAAATTAGCAAAAGAAAAAGCATTTGCACTTCCTGCTGTTAATGTAGTTGGAAACAATTCAGTTAATGCAGTAATGGAGACTGCAAGAGATTTAAATAGCCCTGTTATTATTCAATTTTCTAACGGTGGCGGATGCTTTAATGCTGGAAAAGGATTAAGTAATGAAAATGAAAAAGCAGCAATATTAGGCTCTATAGCAGGTGCTAAACATGTTCATTTATTGGCTGAAGCATATGGTGTACCAGTAATTTTACATACAGATCATTGTGCTAAAAAATTATTACCTTGGATTGATGGCTTACTTGATGCTGGTGAAAAACACTATAAAGAAACTGGAAAGCCTCTTTATAGTTCTCATATGATAGACCTATCTGAAGAGCCTATTGAAGAAAATATTGAAATTTGCAAAACCTACTTAGAAAGAATGGATAAGATAGGTATGACATTAGAAATTGAATTAGGAATTACTGGAGGTGAAGAAGATGGTGTTGATAATACTGATATCGATAACAACTTATTATATACTCAACCTGAAGAAGTTGCTTACGCATATGAAGAACTTTCTAAAGTAAGCAATCGATTTACAATTGCTGCTGCTTTCGGAAATGTTCATGGAGTTTATAAGCCAGGAAACGTTAAATTAACTCCAATAATCTTAAAAAATTCTCAAGAGTTTATTCAAGAAAAATACAATACTGGCCATAACCCTATTGATTTTGTTTTCCATGGAGGTTCTGGCTCTACCTTGGATGAAATTAGAGAAGCTATTGGTTATGGTGTTATTAAAATGAATATTGATACTGATATGCAGTTCGCATTTACTGAAGGTGTAAGAGATTATATTACAGGAAAAATTGATTACTTAAACACTCAAATAGGTAATCCGGATGGAGATGATATTCCAAATAAAAAGTATTACGACCCAAGAAAATGGTTGCGAGAAGGAGAATTAACTTTTAAAGCTAGATTAACTCAAGCTTTTAAGGATTTAAATAATGTGAATACACTTTAATTAGATTTTTCTAATTATTAAATTGTAATAAATATGGGATGGTTTAAGAGAAGTAAAAAAGGGGTTGTTACTCCTACAAAAGAAAAGAAAGAGACCCCAGAAGGATTATGGTACAAATGCCCTGAATGTAAACATGTTGTTTCCAATGAAGA
The DNA here is from genome assembly GCA_029210015.1 of Vicingaceae bacterium. Taxonomy (GTDB): domain Bacteria; phylum Bacteroidota; class Bacteroidia; order Flavobacteriales_E; family Vicingaceae. Next base: position 13,291 of record JARGOE010000032.1, on the reverse strand, counting down.
ATATATTGAAAACCTTTGTGTTTGTTCTGAATGTTCTCACCATGGAAGACTTGACTCAAAGGCGTACTTTAAAATTCTATTCGATGATAATAAATTCAAAGAATTAGATGCAAACTTAACATCTGGAGATCCCTTAAGTTTTGAGGACACAAAAAAATACACAGACAGAATAAAGTCAACACAAAAAAAGACTGACTTAAAAGATGCTGTTAGAACTGGATATGGGAAAATTGACAAACAAAATCTAGTTGTAGCTTGTATGGATTTTGGTTTTATTGGTGGTTCTATGGGATCTGTTGTTGGTGAAAAAATTGCTAGAGCAATTGACCATTCCATTAAAACTAAGACTCCTTTTTTGATGATATCTAAGTCAGGAGGTGCTAGAATGATGGAAGCTGCATTTTCTCTAATGCAAATGGCAAAAACTTCAGCAAAATTATCTTTATTGGCTAAAGAAAAAATTCCATACATATCATTATTAACCGATCCTACAACAGGTGGAGTTACAGCTTCTTATGCAATGTTAGGAGATATTAATATTGCGGAACCTGGAGCTTTAATCGCTTTTGCAGGCCCTCGAGTTGTAAAAGAAACCATTGGAAAAGATTTACCTGCTGGTTTTCAAACTTCTGAATTTGTATTAGAACATGGATTTTTAGACTACATTGTAGCTAGAAAAGATTTAAAAGAAAAAATTTCATTATCTATAAAATTATTTAACAACTAAATACCTATGAAACTATTTACTATAACACTTGCATCTTTCTTATTAATAGGAAGTTATCAAGCTCAAAACAAAGACAAAGGAAACCATAAAATACCAGAAGATAAAGTTCAAAATGATACTATTAAGAATAAAAAAGATGGTCATTATTATTTTGAAGTAATCAAAGATAATGAAGCAACAGATGTAAAAAGCCAAGACAGAACAGGCACATGCTGGAGTTGGTCTTCTTTATCATTTTTTGAATCTGAATTAATCAGAACTGGAAAAGGCAAAGTAGATTTATCACCAATGTATATTGTACGTAATGCATATTTAGGTAAAGCTGAAAATTATTTAAGAATGTATGGAAAATTCAATTTTGGAGCAGGTGGTGCTTTTCATGATATTCCTTGGGTAATTGAAAAATATGGCATTGTTCCAATATCTGCTTATGAAGGACTAGAATACAATGAAGAAAAACACAACCATAGTGAAATGAATGGAATGTTAGAGGCAATGGTAAAAGTATTAGAGAAAAAGCCTCAAAATAAAAAACTTACTCCTAATTGGAAAAAAGCTTACTTAGGAGTAGTTGATGCTTATTTAGGAGATGTCCCAGATAATATTGAAGAAATGACATTTAAGTACGAAGGTAAAGAGTACAACCCTATATCTTTTGCTAAACACTTAGAGTTAGATATGGATAATTATGTTTCTTTAACTTCGTATACTCACCACCCATTCTACTCTAGTTTTGTATTAGAGGTATCTGATAACTGGGCTATGCGCTCTTCATATAATTTACCTCTTGATGAATTTATGACTGTGATGGAAGAAGGTCTTAAAAATGGATACACTTTTGCTTGGGGAGCTGATGTTTCCGAAAAAGGTTTTTCTTTTAAAAATGGATTAGCAATTGTACCTGAAGATGAAAAGACAATAAAAGTTAAAGGGAAAGATAATAAGCATTTTAGTGATGCTGGAGCAGAAAAAATTGCAAACTGTTTTGATGAGCCTGTAAAAGAATTAGATATTACTCAAGAGTTACGTCAAAAAGGTTTTGATAGTCAAGAAACAACTGATGACCATGGAATGCACGTTACTGGAATAGTAAAAGATCAAAAAGGAACAAAATACTTTATTGTTAAAAATTCTTGGGGAACGGAATACAATGATTGTGATGGCTATTTTTATGCTTCATATCCTTATGTAAAATATAAAACCATGAATATCCAAATTCATAAAGATGCAATACCAGCAGCTATAAAAAAGAAATTAGGAATTAAATAAATTAACTAAAATAGAGATTGAAATTTCAATCTCTATTTTTTTATCCAAAAAAAATGAATACAAGAGAAATAAAAATAGGTACAGGCTTAGGTGATATTAAATTTGGAATAACTAGAGAAGAATTAAAAACAATTGCTGGTGATCCAACTGAAGTTGATACTTTTAATGCCTCAGGTGAAGAAGATGGATATCTTACTGAATCATGGCATTACGATGAACATGAGTTTTCAGTTTCATTTGATGAGGAAGATAATTGGAGGCTAACTACAATTTCAACAAGCTCCCCAGATTGTGACTATAAAGGATTAAAACTAATTGGTAAGGGACTAGATCATGTTTTAGCATTATTAGAAAATGAAAACTTGGGTGAGAATGAATTAGAAGATTTATCTGATGAAAACATTAACCAAAAACTAGTTTGTTTATTACCATCATCCTTAAACCTTTGGTTTGAAGATGATGATTTAACAGAAATACAATGGGGTGTTTTATGGAGTGATGAAGATACTCCAAAATGGCCTTAGTATATTCAATCCAAATAGAATAAATTCCTTTTATCCTAACAACATTCCATTAGTGGAAATTATGATAAAGGGAATTTTTGTTTAATTAACTTTGAAAAAATAGTCATTATGAAAAAACTAATATTTATTGCTACTCTCCTTTTTACAGGAACCCTGTTTTCACAAAACAACTCAGGCACTATAATATTTAAAGAGGTTATCAATACAAAACCTGATATGAAGCAAGCAGAAGAACAAGGCTGGGCTCAATGGGCTGACATGGTTCCTGACTCAGTAGTATTTCATAAACAATTGGTTTTTAATAGTAACGCATCTTCTTATAAAAACATTAAAATTGAAGAAGATCCTAACGAACAGAATTTCGTAAAAAAAATGATGACTAGATATGCTAATGCAGACAATCAGACATACATTAATGCTAAAACAGGTGATTTCGTAGAACAACAAGATTTCATGGGGAAAACTTTTTTAATAAAAGGTAAACCAGAAGAAATGAAATGGAAAATTACAGGAGAAATGAAAGTAGTTGTTAGCTATCCATGCATGAAAGCGACCTTTGAAGATAGCACTGGAGTAATCGAAGCTTGGTTCACAACTGAGTTACCTATGGATATTGGCCCAGAAAAATACAGAGGGTTACCAGGTATAATTTTAGAATTATCAACTCCAAGGGATCAGAAACCAAAAACATTGACAGCTATTAAAATAGAGTTTAAAGATATTAGTGAAGATGAACTAACTGAACCTTCAGAAGGAAAAGAAGTCACTCGAGAAGAGTATAAAGAGATTGTTAGAAAAAAGATTGAAGAAATGCGTGAAAATGGTGGTTTTGGTGGTCACGGGAAAATGCGTTAATGATATTCAATAACTTAAATAAAAAAACGTCTCTTCTACTATTTGTATTGTTTGTAGGGCTTACCGCATTTACACAGACTGTAAATCTTAAAGGAAAAGTTGTTGATAATGAAAATCAGTCTACCATGCCAGGAGCAACTGTAATGCTTCTAAACCCTTCTGATTCCACTTTCTATAAATTTGGAATAACAAAATCTACAGGAGACTTTAGTATTAAAGGTGCAGAAACAGGGAGTTATATATTACAAGTTTCTTTTATTGGTTATGCTAGCTACTATAAAGATGTTACTCTAACACCAGAAAACAAAGAGGTTGATTTTGGTACAATAGCAATAGGTACAAAAAAGGAGTTAATAGAAACGTTTGATGTAGTGGCTGAAATGGTTCCTGTAATCATTAATGGTGATACTGTAGAATTCAATGCTGGTGCATTTAAAACCCAACCTGAAGATAATGTTAAAGATTTATTAAAACAACTACCTGGTGTTGAAGTTGATAAAGATGGTAAGGTAACTGCTCAAGGAGAAGAGGTTAGAAAAGTATTAGTAGATGGCAAAAACTTTTTTGGAGATGATACAAAGTTAGCTACTGAAAACCTACCTGCAGATATGGTGAAAAAAGTGCAGGTGTATGATGACTACTCAGAGCTATCAAAGATTACCGGTGTTGATGATGGTGATAGAACAAAAACCATTAATCTTAAAATTAAAAAAGACAGAAAAAAAGGTCTATTTGGAAACGTTATTGGTGGTAGTGGTTTAACTGCTAATGATTGGAGTAATATAAAGGATGAAAATGGTTTATACTCTGGAAAGTTTAATATTAATAAGTTTAAAGATAACCGACAAATCTCCACTTTAGGAATGATAAACAATACTAATGAACAAGGATTTTCTTATAGAGATTACATTAACTTTGCAGGAGGAGCATCTAATGTAATGAGAAATGGTGGAGGATTTAGAAACCTAAATAATACTTCGGGAGTCCCTTTAAATAACAATCCAAATGATGGTTTTTCTGCAACAAAAGCTATTGGCTTTAATTGGAACGAGCAATTATCTAAAAATATTAACCTGGCTACTAGTTACTTTTTTAACGAAATAGACAAACAATTATATCGTAAAACAGACAGGCAATATATCAATGATGACCAGAATAATTTTAACTCTTTTGAACAAGAAAATCAATTTGAGCTAAATAGAAATCACCGAATAAATATTAAGTATGACCAAGATATTGACTCAACTCAAGACTTGATAATAAAAGGTGACTTTAGTTACTCCAAAGGAAATATTAATGCTAAATCTATAAACGAAACCAATAATGCTAACGGTGATTTTTTAAATTCTACAAACAACAATAATCAGAGCACAGGTATTGATTTTAGAGGTAGTGGTGATTTAACTTACGGAAAAAGGTTTAATAAAAAAGGCCGTTCTTTTGTTACCCAATTTAGTTTAGGAAACTCTAAAAATGAAAAAACTTACTTTGTTAGGTCACAAAATAATTTCAATGATACTATTGGCAACCTTTTTAATTTAACTACAAATCAGATTCAAGATGAGAACAACAAAAACTTAAACTATTCTGGGAAAGTCAGTTTTACAGAGCCATTGGGTAAATCTAAATATTTAGAGTTAAGTTATTTACGAAGAAATAATAATTACGAATACATTAAAGAGTTTTATGACATACTAGGTCCTAATAGTGAGGCTTTGAATAACCAATTGAGCTTAGATTATGACAACGTTTTTGTTTACGACAATTATGCTTCAAATTTTAAAATTAACACATCAAAATCTAACATTACTATTGGAGCAGCTGCTCAAAGATCAAATTTAGAAGGTAAAATAAAAACTACTGACTTCAAACTTTCTCGAGTTCAATGGAATCTTTTACCTTCTTTAAAATGGAAATATAGCTTTACAAAATCATCAAGGCTAACATTAAACTATAACACAAATGTTAATGAACCTAGTTTACAGCAATTACAACCAACCATTGATAATAGCGACCCTTTGAATATTTATCAAGGTAATCCAAACCTTAAAACTGAATATTTACACAGTGGTACTTTACGCTTTATGTCTTTTAATCAATTTTCATTTACTAATGTATTTGCAACATTAAACGCAAGTTTTACTGAAAATAAGATTACTAATTCTCAAACCTTAAATAATCAATTTTTACAAACTACAACTCCTATTAATGTCGCTAAAGATCTTTTCTTAACAGGCTATTTTTATTTCGGAACTCCAGTTAGAGCAATAAAGAGCAAAATTAATATTCGTTTAAATTCATCTTATAATAAAAGTATTTTATTCATTAACTCTACTGAAAATAACGTTGATCGAATTACCAATGGAGCTAATTTCAGTATAGAAAATAGAAAAAAAGAAAAAATTGATATGAGTATCGGAACTAGTATGACTCATACAACAACCTCCTACTCACTTAGTAATAACTTAAATCAAAAATACATAACAAATAAATTGTTTGCTGATTTTTTAATTGATTTAAAAAGTGATTGGACTTTAAGTACAGAAGCTGAATACACAATGTATTCCGGTGATCAGTTTGTAGATAATCCTGACATACCAATTTGGGAAGCTTCACTTTCTAAACGTTTCTTAAAAGGTAAAAGTGGGTTACTTAAACTTTCCGTTTATGACATTTTCAATCAAAATGTAGGGATTAATAGGACTAATAATCTAAACTACATCGAAGATGAAAGGGTAACAACACTTAGCAGGTATGTTTTACTAAGTTTTACTTATAAAATAAGAAGGTTTGGAGGTAAAAGAAAGAAAAAGAAAGACGCAACTGACTCGAATAACAAACCTGCTGATTAAACAAATATTTTCCCAATAGTCTTTATTATTATTGATATGTCTGTTCCTAAACTTAGGTTATCAATATACTTTTTATTTAATTTAATTTTAGCAGGCATCACCTCTTCAATATAAGTCTTTTCTGGATTTTCTGATTGAGCCAACAAATCATTTTCATTAAAATATTCTAGTGAAGCATAATCAGTTATACCCGGTTGAACATTTAAAACCTGAAGTTGATCATCATTATACAAATCAACATACTTTCTAACTTCTGGTCTAGGCCCTACGAAACTCATAGAACCATTTAGAACATTAATTAATTGAGGTAATTCATCAATTTTATACTTACGTAAGCTATAACCTATTTTTGTTATTCTACTATCCCTAGAGCCAACCGTTAACAATCCTTTACTATCAGAATTTGTTTGCATAGTTCTAAACTTAAACAACTTAAAATCTTCCCCTTGCCTTCCCACTCTTGTTTGCAAATAAAAAACCCCTCCTTTAGAGTCTATAATTATTAAGATAGATACTACTACTAAAAAAGGTAAAAGAATAAGTAAACCTATAAAGGAAAAAAATATGTCAAATAAACGTTTAACCATTCAAGACCTGTTCAACTGCTTTTATTAATGCTTTTATTACAGTTTGCACATTATCATTAGATAAATCATAATAAACTGGCAAACTAATTTCACGACTATAATTATCATAAGCAACTGGATAATCAGCAATGTTGTAGCCCATATTTTTGTATAATGACAACATAGGCAAAGGCTGGAAATGAACATTAACAGAAACTTCCTGCTCAAAAATCAAGTCAATAATTTTATCTCTTTGTACTTCATCGATTCCTTTTATTCTAAGAGGATACAAATGGTAAGAAGTTACAGAATTTTCAGTTTCGTAAACAGGAATTTGCGCCCAACCTTTACTATCAAAACCCTTAGTGTAAAGATCGAATATTTGCTTACGCCTTGTAAGTGTATCAGCATAATTTCTTAATTCAACCAATCCTAAACTAGCATTAATATCAGTCATATTAGCCTTATATCCTGCCTCAATAACATCATAGCGCCAAGCACCTTTTTTAGATTTCGCTAATGCATCTTTATTTTGCCCATGAAGAGTTTTAACACATAAATGATTATATACTTCAGCATTATCAAATGGCTCAGGCAAATTAAGTGCTACCGCACCACCTTCTGCAGTAGTTAGGTTTTTAACTGCATGAAAAGAAAACACAGATACATCTGTTAAACTACCTGTTCTATTCCCTTTAAATGAACCTCCTATAGAATGTGCTGCATCTGATAAAATCAATATGCGACCTAATTTCTCTTGAATTTCATTATTTGATTTAAAAAGATCTTTAAAATCTGATTGGTTAACTAAATTATTTATCCCATCATAATCACAAGGAAAACCAGCAAAATCAACAGGTATAATAACTTTAGTTTTAGAAGTGATTGCTTTTTTAATATTCTCAATATTAATATTAAAGTCTTCTCCAACATCAACAAAAATGGGTTTGGCGCCACAATGCACAACAACATTTGCTGTTGAACAGTAAGTGTATACTGGTATTATAACTTCATCTCCTTCCTCAACTCCAAACCAGCGCAACATAATTTCTAAACCAGCAGTTGCTGAGTTTAAACAGAGGGTACTTTTATTACCATTATAATCTGTTAACATTTTCTCAAACAACTTTGTTTTAGGTCCAGTTGTAATCCAACCTGAACGAAGTGTATCAATAACTTCATCAATTATTTCATCATATATTTTAGGAGGCGAAAATGGTAGCATAACTTATTTTAATAAGTAACAAATTTAACTATAATTTGTTCGAATAGTAAATAACAACCTAAACTTCCATTATATTGGATTCTTAAACATGATAAATCAAACAAATGAAGTTACAAAATCAACAACTAGTTAGTTTTATAAATATTTATTAAACATTCTATACATGATACTAATTAAAAAAACAACCAACTAAATACTGATTAACAGATATTTAATATAAATAAAGAAAAGTTGAATATAGAAAAACAACTTATTGTTTATTTTTTTTAATAAATTGGACTCTTAATAAGCAACCAAACTACATTTAATATCGTCTGTAAGTATAAATACTTACTTAAACTTTATGTAAATATGAAACATCTTTTAATTTTAACTTTTTCCCTACTAATTTCAGAATATGCTTTTTCTCAATCGCAAAACGGTTCAAGTACAATTTTCAAAGAAGCTAAACCTGGAGAAACTGTTAAAATTATTTTTGATGTTTCTAACCATACATCTAACCATATTGGTGTGTTTAAAGATGTCCTATTAAATTTTAAAAATCAAGTTATAAGAGCTCACTACGATGAAATTAATAATTCATTTACCCTTACTTATAATGATAATATTAAGGTAAGTACTCTAATTGAAATTTTCAGTGAATATAATATCAATTATAAAAATAATAACTCGAACGTTCTAACCTATTAAAAATGAATTACTCAAAGTGCTTATTGTTTATATTTTTATTTTTTAGCTTTAGCTTCTTATTTGCTGGCGGGCCAACTCCATCTAGAAACATTGGGGCTGGTAACTATACTGGATGTGGTCCGTTAGACTATTATGACACAGGGGGTAGTGGTGGATCATATAATAATAGTGAAAATATTACAGAAACTCATTGTTCAAATGTTGCAGGGCAATGTATACAATTTACATTTTCATCTTTTAATACCGAATCGTGTTGTGATGATTTATCAATATATGATGGTCCTACTACAGGCTCACCTTTAATTGGGACTTATGCTGGAACTGCACTTCCTAATGGAGGAACTGTTACATCAAGCTCTGGGTGTTTAACATTCGAGTGGAGTTCAGATGGATCAATAATTAATTCTGGTTGGGATGCTTCTGTATCTTGTGTAGCTTGTCCTACATGTACTGATGGAATACTTAATGGGCAAGAAGTAGGTATTGATTGTGGTGGTCCAACTTGCCCTCCCTGCCCTTGTAATGCTTTACCTATTATTAATGATGAAGCTTGCTGTGCTACAGCAGTTACTGTAAATACTGATGGAACCTGCACCCTTACTACTCCAGGCACTGTAGCAAATGCAACTCCGTCTTTTAATGGAAATACTTGTTTTGGAAATGACGATGATGATGTTTGGTTTTCATTCGTTTCCCCTGGCACTTCTGTAGATATAAGTTTATTAAATGTTGCAGGCTCAACAACAGATTTATACCATGCCGTGTATGGCGGTACATGCAATGCAACTGGTGCATCTTTAATCTGTAGTGACCCTAATAATAGCACCGTAACTGGCCTTATAGCTGGAAATACTTATTTTATAAGAGTATATACATATACAGGAACTGGAGGTCAAAACACAACTTTTGATGTTTGTGTTTCTACTTGTGCTGCAAACAATCCAACTTGTGGATTGAACTATAGTTATTCCACAACAGCATACTCTCCTGTTAATTACACTAATGGAACTTTAATCAGCTTTACTGATGATCGATTTGCACCTAGCTATACTGCTTTACCATTCCCTTTTTGCTATGATGGCATTATTTATAATGATATTTTAGTATCTTCTAATGGCTATATTATTTTCCCCGGTTGTGCTTCAGCTCATCCATTTGGAACAAAAAGAGGCCCCGGAGATTATTCTCCATACTCCATTGCTGGAGCAGCTCCTAACACTACTAATGCTCCAGTTAATGCAATTATGGGTACTTGGCAAGACATTTACCCTTCTGGTTCTTCTGTTGATGGTGAAATTAGAACAAGAGTTCATGGCACTACTCCTAATCAAAAGTTTGTAATCAAATTTTTTGATGTTAGAATGTACTCATGCACAAGTCTAGATTATAATGGTCAAATAATGCTTTATGAAACATCTGATAATATTGAAGTGCATTTGGGAGAAAAAACTTTATGTACAGGTTTTAATAGCGGCAAAGCAATAATGGGCATAACCGATTACACAGGTACAGTTGCCAATATACCTGCAGGATATAACTCCCCAACTCAATGGACTGTCCCTACAGGTTCTCCAGAAGGACATCGATGGACAAGCAATTGTGGGGTATGCACTATTTTACCTGTAGAACTTATTAATTTTAAAGGGTCTGCATACGATAATAATAACTTAATAACATGGAAAACTGAATCAGAAATTAATAACGATTATTTTGTATTAGAACGTTCAAATGGAGGTGCAACATTTTATGAAGTTGCAACAATTAATGGCGCTGGAAATTCAAATAATTTATTAGAATATTCATACCAACATAATAACCCACAAGAGATTGAATATTACAGGTTACGTCAGGTTGATTTTGATGGCAAAGTAGCTTATTCTAAAATAATAGTTGTTAAAAGAAAAGACATCATTAACGTCAATCTTTTCCCTAATCCAACAAACAATAATTTATTTTTTGATATAAATAATAGTAATAATGAAGTATATAAAATAAAATACATTGATTTAATTGGAAACACAATTGAAGAGAATATTAATATATTAAAAGGAACGAACAATTATAAATTGAGTAAATTCAACACTCTTAAAAGTGGGATCTATTTCATTAATATCATCAATGAAAAGGGTGAAACAATTAAAATTGAAAAAATTATTAAGCAATAAAATATAAAAATTGACATAAAAAAAACGTTTCAAAAATTGAAACGCTTTTTTTTATATATCTAAAAATTATGTTTAATGGTGAGAATCATTATCTGTCTTCTTATTAAACATTAAAATTGCTACAATAGATCCAACAATAACGATAGCCATTGTTATTACTTGAGACAATTGAGATTCAACAGTAAAATCAATATAAGCCCATTGAAATGGAACAAATATTAAAAATAATACGATTGCTAATGCTATTAATTTATTCTTATTCATAATTATAAATTTTATGGGTTAAAGATATAAAAAAAACGGAGTTTAAAGAAACTCCGTTTTTATTTTTTATAAAGTACCTCTTTTTTCTTGTTCTCTTTCTAT
>JARGOE010000032.1:0-1952 GCA_029210015.1 Vicingaceae bacterium | reverse complement strand
GTTACAGTATCTATTATATCATTTGTTGCTACAGCAATATGCTGAACTCCTGGTCCTTCATAAAAATCAAGGTATTCTTCAATTTGAGATTTTTTAGCAGCTTTTGCAGGCTCGTTTATTGGAAATTTAATTCTACCATTTCCATTACTCATTACTTTACTCATTAATGCAGAGTATTCAGTATGAATTTGTTTATCATCAAATGATAAGAAATTTTCAAACCCCATCACATCCTCATACCATTTAACCCACACATCCATTTCACCCCAACCTACATTTCCAACCATGTGATCTATAAATTTCAATCCCATTGGCTCTGGATTATATTCTGATTTCCACTCAACAAACTGTGGTAAAAAAGTACCGTTATAATTCTTTCTTTCTACAAACATGTGAATTGTTTCACCATAGGTATAAATCCCAGCTCTAACCACCTCACCATTATCATCTTTTTCTACTGTTGGCTCCATATATGATTTTGCTCCTCTGGAAGTAGTTTCTTCCCATGCTTTTCTAGCATCCTCAACCCACAAAGCAACAACTTTCACCCCATCACCATGCTTAACAATATGGTCATTAATTGGAGATTTTGAATTTAGTGGCGTAGTTAAAACTAACTTTATTTTATCTTGCTTAATCACATAGGATACCGATTCCGTACTCCCTGTTTCTAAACCCTTATATGCATAAGATTGAAAACCAAAGGCTGTTTTATAGAAATGGGCTGCTTGCTTTGCATTCCCAACATAAAATTCAACATAATCAGTTCCTAATAATGGTAAAAAATCTTGAGCTCCCTCAAATATTTTTTCTAAACCATAATCTACATTTTTTATATCACTCATTTCTTTTGTTTTTTATTATTAATAATCTAACCAAGATTGGAAATAAGTTCCATCCTCGATATCTAACGCTTGTTGTGTTACTTTTAATGGAGCAAAAGTATCTACCATCACAGCTAACTCCTCTGTAACTTTTTCGCCAATACTTCTCTCCATTGCTCCTGGGTGAGGCCCGTGAGGAATTCCAGCAGGATGCAAAGTGATTTGTCCTTTTTCAATATTATTTCTACTCATAAAATCACCATCCACATAATACAAAACTTCATCAGAGTCAATATTACTATGGTTATAAGGTGCTGGAACAGCTTCTGGGTGATAATCGTATAAACGTGGAACGAATGAACAAATAACAAAAGTAGAAGTTTCAAATGTTTGATGAATTGGTGGAGGCAAATGAACCCTTCCTGTTATAGGTTCAAAATCATGGATTGAAAATTTATATGGAAAATTATAACCATCCCACCCTACTACACTAAAAGGATGTGCAGCATAAGTATACTCATGAATTATATTTTCTTTTTTCACCTTCACAACAAAGTCACCTTTCTCATCAAAAGTTTCCAATTCATGAGGTGGATGAATATCTCTCTCACAAAATGGAGAATGTTCTAAATGTTGTCCAAACCAATTACGATATCTTTTTGGAGTATAAATTGGTTGTTTTGACTCAACAATAAACAACCTATTGTCTTCAGTGTCAAAATTAATTTGATATGTCATCCCTCTTGGTATCACCAAGTAGTCTCCATATTCAAAATCAATATTCCCTAGAAATGTTCTTAATTTACCTGTTCCTCTATGAACAAACAAAACCTCATCAGAATCAGTGTTCTTATAAAAGTATTCAGTTAATGATTTTTTTGGTGCTGATAAAGCAATGATACAATCATTGTTAAACAATACTGGAACTCTACTGTCCAAATAATCATCAATAGCAGGCACATCAAATCCTTTAAGACTAATTGATTTCATATTATGCTCTACAGCTGCTTCTGGAGCAACACTATATGATTTATTTACAGCTTTCACCTGTGTAGGTCGCTGTGTATGATACAATAGTGACGACATCCCGTCAAAACCTATAGTACCAAATAACTCTTCGTAATAAAA
>JARGOE010000031.1 GCA_029210015.1 Vicingaceae bacterium | reverse complement strand
TTATGGTAATGAAACTGTTACCCTTGACCAAAGAATGGTTACTGTTCTTAGATAAAAATAAAACATAAATTATAAAAATGCAGCTCCATTAGGAGCTGTTTTTTTATGTATAAATAACTGTTAATTATTACTGAAAATTATTTTAGGATATACCTCTTTAAACCTTATAATATTTCTAAATTTGCAACTTGTTAATTAGGGAAATTTTATAGAATGGCGTCAGCAACCAAGTATATATTTGTAACTGGAGGTGTTACATCTTCATTAGGTAAAGGAATAATTGCAGCATCATTAGCAAAACTATTACAAGCAAGAGGTTATTCTGTTACCATTCAAAAACTAGACCCCTATATCAATGTTGACCCTGGCACTTTAAACCCTTATGAACATGGAGAATGTTTTGTTACAGAAGATGGTGCTGAAACAGATTTAGATTTAGGCCATTATGAACGTTTTTTAAATGTTAATACTTCTCAGGCTAATAATGTTACAACCGGAAGAATTTATCAAAGCGTAATTAATCAAGAACGCGAAGGAGCTTTTCTAGGTAAAACTGTTCAAGTTATACCTCATATTACAGATGAAATCAAAAGGAGAATCAAACTTTTAGGAAATACAGGTAATTACGATATTGTTATTACAGAAATTGGAGGTACTGTGGGTGATATTGAATCACTCCCATATATTGAAGCGGTTCGTCAATTAAAATGGGAACCTAACTTTGATTGTATTGTTCTTCATCTAACACTAGTTCCTTTTTTAGCTACTTCAGGTGAACTAAAGACAAAACCAACACAACACTCTGTAAAGTCATTGTTAGAATCAGGTGTTCAACCAGATATCTTGGCTTTAAGAACAGAGCATAAATTAACCGAAGGTGTTAAAGAGAAAGTAGCTCTATTTTGCAATATATCTCCAGATGCTGTAATTCAAGCTATTGATGCAGAAACAATTTACGATGTTCCTCTTCTAATGAAGGAAGAAGAATTAGATAAAGTAGTTTTAAAGAAATTAAATCTAGAACCTAAAGCAGAACCTTCTTTAGATGCATGGAATAGCTTTTTAGCTAAACTAAAAAATCCCAAACACAAAATAACTATTGGTTTGGTAGGAAAATATATAGAATTAAAAGATTCATATAAATCTATTGCTGAAGCATTAATTCATGCAGGAGCTAATAATGAAATAGATGTTGAATTGGAATGGATTCATTCTGAATCTGTGAATAATGCAAATGCTCAAGAAAAATTAAATAAATTAAACGGGATTCTTGTTGCTCCTGGTTTTGGAGAAAGAGGAATTGAAGGAAAAATTGCAACTGTAAAATACGCAAGAGAAAATAAAGTTCCATTCCTAGGAATTTGTCTAGGTATGCAATGTGCTGTTATTGAATTTGCTAGAAATGTTTTAAATTTAAAGGATGCTCATTCGTCTGAGATGGATGAAAACACTGCAAATCCAGTGATCTACTTAATGGAAGACCAACGTGACATTACCAATAAAGGTGGGACAATGCGTTTAGGAGCTTACCCTTGTCATATTTCTGAAGGCTCTAAAGCCTATAATGCATATCAAAATACAGATATCACAGAAAGACATAGACATCGTTATGAATTTAATAACAAATATAAAAACGACTTTGATAATTCAGGAATGAAAGCTACTGGGATAAACCCTGATAACAATTTAGTCGAGATTGTAGAAGTTGACAATCATCCCTGGTTTATGGGTGTTCAATTTCATCCAGAATACAAAAGTACCGTTCTTACCCCCCACCCTCTATTTACTGAATTTGTAAAAGCTAGTAATTCGGTTAAACAAGAGAATTTAGCATCTAAATATTAAATATAATCAAGAGAAGAAGAAATGAGTGCAAAAGGATTTGACAAAAACTCAATAATCGGCTTAGTTTTAATTGGAGCTATATTATTAATATTTAGTGTTATCACTAGCCCTAGTGACGAAGAGTTAAAAGCTAAAAAGGAAAAAGAGAAGAAAGAAAAAGCTAAAACTGAACAGTTAGCAAAATCCAAAAAAGATACGATAAGAAATACTAATGCTATCAGTAATATAGATAGTAATACCGTTCTTGATAATAGTATAGATAGCAATCTACTATCACAGAAAGATTCTCTTAAAAACTTAGAAACTGTTCTTAAATATGGTGCGTTTACAAATGCTACCAAAGGCGAAGAGAAAGATTTTATTCTTGAAAATGAAAGAGTAAAAATAACAGTATCAAACAAAGGTGGTAGAGTGGCTGCGGTTGAATTAAAACAATTCCACACATACGACTCATTACCATTGATGTTATTTAATGCTGATTCATCTAGGTTTAATATAGAATTAACTATTAATAACCAATCTGGAGGAAGCAACGCAATTAATACAGAGAACCTATTCTTTGAAACAGATGGACAATCATTTAGTGTAGAACAAAATAACTCTAAAAGTTTATCTATGAAGCTTTATTATGGCTCTAAAGATAAGTATTTAGAATACAAATATTCTCTTTCTGGAAATTCTTACTTAGTTGATTTTGAAATAATATCAGTTGGATTAAATGATGTTATTTCAAGAGATTTTCCTTACTACCTTAACTGGAGTATGTTTACACCTAATCAAGAGAAGACTATAGCTAACCAACAACAACACAGTACGATATACTATAAGTATATTACTGGTGATATTGATTATATTTTTGAAACTAAATATGAAAAAGAACAATTAGAGGCTGACATTAATTGGGTAATGTTTAAACAACAGTACTTCAATTCAACCTTAATGGCTCTTGAACAACCTTTCGACTCTGACTCTGAAATTGAAACAATTATTATTCCTGAAGAAAAAGCTAGAGATTATGTACAAGGTATGTCTGCTAATATTAGTATCCCATTTAATGGAGCTCCTAATGAAACCTTTAAAATGCAGTATTATTTTGGTCCAAATAGACACGAAGATTTAGCCGCTGTAGAAAATGATTTAGAAGAAAGTTTAGATTACGGCTGGGGTATTTTTGGGTGGACTAACATGATTTTAATACGTCCAGTATTTGATTTTTTAAATAGCCTTGATTTATCAATTGGATGGATAATTCTATTATTAACTCTAATAATAAAGTCTATCCTCTTCCCTATTACATGGAAAACTTATTTGAGCAGTGCAAAAATGCGTGTGCTTAAGCCTGAAATTGCTGAGTTAACAGAAAAATTTAAAAATGACGCTGTAAAAAAACAGCAAGCAACTATGGCTCTATATCGTCAAACAGGAGTTAATCCATTAGCCGGTTGTATTCCAATGTTAATTCAAATGCCTATTCTTTTTGCATTATTTAGGTTTTTCCCTGCGACTTTTGATTTACGTCAAAAAAGTTTGTTCTGGGCAGAAGATTTATCAACTTATGATTCTATTTATGATTTAGGTTTTAACATACCTATGTATGGTGATCACATTAGTTTATTCACTTTATTAATGGCTATCTCAATGATCTTCTACACTAGAGTTAATAGCCAAATGACTTCTGGTATGGGTGGCGAAGGAGCAATGGCAAGTCAAATGAAAATAATGACCTATTTAATGCCAGTCATGATGCTTTTCTTCTTTAACAGTTATGCTGCTGGTTTAAGTTTATATTATTTAATTGCTAACTGTATTACTATCGGTCAACAATTTGTAATTCGTAAATGGATTGTAGATGAAGATAAGTTGAGAGCAAAAATCCAAGCGAATAAAACTAAAAAGAAAAAGAAGTCTGGATTTGGTGCTCGATTAGAGAAAAAGATGAAAGAAGCTCAGGAAATGCAGAAGAACAAGAAAAAAAGGTAATCAATGCAATTTGTTATTTCATTATTAATTTTTGGCTTAATATCAACTGAAACAGCTATACAGTCAAATAAAGGCGCTCAAGAACAAGAAATACAACAACCTCTTCCCGTAAAAGAAAGTTTACTGCTTACATTAGAACGAACACCTTGTTTTGGAAAGTGCCCCACATATAAATATACGATATTCTCAACAGGTATGGTTTTATATAATGGTTTTGAAAATGTTAAAAATTTAGGGACTTATAAAGCTCAATTAACTAAATCCCAAATTGAAAAAATTAAAGTCAATATTAAGTCAGCTAAAATTTTGAGTCTAAAAAATAAATATGACTCTCAAATTACCGACATCCCTTCTACTTTATTAATTATCAACCTAGACGGTGAGAAGAAAAAAATATATGATAGATATGGTGCTCCTGAAGAATTAACAAAATTTGAAAAATTGGTAGATGACATAGTGCTAAATAGCAATATGACCAAAACTAAAGATCAGTATAATGGCAATAAAGATTAAAGAAGTATTATCTGGCAAAGATTATAAAGACTTTGTTAACGTTCAATTTAACATATACAAAGGGAACAGCTATTGGGTCCCTCCAATCAAAAAAGATGAAATAAAAGCATTAAAAGCTGATTTTAATCCTGCTTTCAGGTTTTGTAAAGCCAAATTTTGGGTTGCCTATAAAAATGGTAAATGTGTTGGAAGAATTGGAGCAATCATCAATGACAAATACAATGAAAAAACAAATACAAAAACTGGTAGATTTAGTAGAGGAGAGTTCATTGATGATATTGAAGTTTCAAAAAGCCTATTAGAAACAGCAGAAAAATGGCTAAAAGAACAAGGTATGACTGAAGTTCAAGGCCCTTTAGGTTTTACCAATTTAGATCATCAAGGAATGCTAGTAGAAGGATTTGATCACCTTCCTTCTGCCGCTTCTGAATACCATTTACCTTACTACAAAGAGCATTTAGTAAAATTAGGTTATGAAAAAGAGATTGACTGGGTTGAGTTTCGTTTATTTTTAGAAGGAATGCCTGAAAAAGCTAAGCGAGGAGCTCAAATAGTAAAAAAACGAAGCAACCTAACTGTTAAAAGTTTTACTAAAAACTCTGAATTACAACAATATGCAGTTCAGTTATTTGAAATATTGAACGAAGCATTTAAAGATTTACATAGTGTAGTTCAATTAGATAAAGAAATGATTGATTACTATGTAAAAAGATATCTAATGCTTATAAATCCTGAGTTTGTTAAATTAGTTTTTGATCAGGAAGATAACTTAATTGCATTTATTATAGGATTACCTTCTTTATCAGAGGGTTTACAGAAAGCAAACGGAAGCTTATTCCCATTTGGGTGGTATCATTTAAAGAAAGCATTAAAAAGCCCTAAAGTAATTGACCTTATGCTAACTGGCATCCTTCCAGAATACCAAGCCAAAGGAGTTACAGCTGTATTATTTTATGAATTACATGAAGTAATGGAAAAATATGGCGTGACCGAAATGGAGACAACAGGAATTTTTGAAACAAATGAAAAGGTAATAATAAATTGGAAAAACTATGAGCATATCCAGCATAAACGAAAAAGATGTTGGAAGAAAGCTTTATAACTTTTAATAAATAGTTTTTGTTTTACATTTTTTACTACATTTGCAGCCGCATTTAAGCATACATAAAAAACATTAAAATTAATTTTGGCATGTATTTAACTACAGAAAAAAAAGAAGAAATTTTTAAAAAGTTTGGTGGAGACGCTAAAAACACAGGTTCTACTGAAGGACAAATTGCTTTGTTCACTTACAGAATAAACCACTTAACTGAGCATTTAAAAACTAACCGTAAAGATTTTGGAACACAAAAAGCTTTATTAGATTTAGTAGGAAAAAGAAGAAGTTTATTGGATTATTACAAAAAGAAAGATATTGTTAAGTTCCGTGAATTGATTAAAGAATTAGGAATTAGAAAATAAGTATTGAAACAATACAAATAAATTATTAGAATTAAGGGGGCATACAATTTATTGTACCCCCTTTTTTATTATAAAGAGTAAATTAAAAACAAAAGAGGAAATGGTTTCCTCAATATAAATCGCACTAAGTTGTGCAAACAAAAATAAATTATGTCAAAAATTGGAATTAAAAAATCCTATACGTTAGGTGATGGAAGGACCATCGAATTAGAAACAGGAAAATTAGCTAAGCAATCTGATGGAGCTGTTGTATTAACTATGGGTAAAACCATGATTTTAGCTACAGTAGTATCTGATAAAGATGCAGGTGAAGACATGGACTTTTTACCATTAACTGTAAATTACAAAGAAAAATTTGCTGCTGCTGGAAGAATTCCTGGAGGATTCTTAAAAAGAGAAGCAAGACCAAATGATAACGAAATATTAGTATGTCGTTTAATAGATAGAGCGCTTCGCCCTCTTTTTCCAGACGATTACCATGCAAACACACAAGTTGAATTGCAATTAATTTCTCATGATCCAGAAGTAAAAGCTGATGCTTTAGCATGTTTTGCAGCTTCTGCTGCTATTGCTGTGTCAGATATACCTTTTAACGGACCAACATCTGAAGTAAGAGTTGCGCAAGTTGACGGGAACTGGATAGTTAACCCTACTCCATCTCAAATGGAAGAATCTGCAATTGATTTAATTGTTGCTGCTACTGCAGAAAACATTATGATGGTTGAAGGTGAAATGAAAGAAATTTCTGAAGCAGTAATGTTAGAAGGAATTAAAACAGCTCATGAAGAAATTAAAAAACAATGTCAATTACAATTAGATTTAGCTGCTGAGATTGCAACAGCTCAAACTAAAAGGACATACGATCACGAAAGAAGTAATGAAGATTTATACAACAACATCAAAGCAGGATGTTTTGATAAGTGTAGAGTTATTGCTGCAGAATCAATTGCTGACAAAGCATTAAGAGGTCAAAAATTTGGTGCTGTAAAAGATGAGTTTGTTGCAACTTTATCTGAAGAAGATCAAGCTGATAAATTCTTAATAGGACAATACTTTAAATCTGTTCAAAAAGCAGCAGTAAGAGATGTAATCTTAAACGATAGGTTAAGATTAGATGGAAGAAAGCTAGATGAAATTCGTCCAATTTGGAGTGAAGTTGATTATTTACCTAGTGCACATGGTTCTGCTGTATTTACAAGAGGTGAAACTCAATCTTTAACTACTGTTACTTTAGGTAATGATAGAGATGCTAAAATGGTTGACGAAGTAACTGCTGAAGGATCTGAAAGCTTCATGTTACATTACAACTTTCCTTCTTTCTCAACTGGAGAAGCAAGACCAAGTAGAGGTACAAGTCGTAGAGAGGTTGGGCATGGAAATTTAGCATTAAGAGCTATTAAACCCATGCTTCCTACTGGAGAAGACAATCCATATACTATTAGAGTAGTATCTGAAATATTAGAATCAAATGGTTCTTCATCAATGGCAACAGTTTGTGCTGGAACATTAGCATTAATGGATGCAGGTATTAAACTTAAGAAACCCGTTTCAGGTATTGCTATGGGATTAATAACTGAAGGTGGAGCCGGAAAGTTTGCTGTATTATCTGATATCTTAGGAGATGAAGATCACTTAGGAGATATGGATTTTAAAGTAACAGGTACAGTTGATGGAATTACAGCTTGTCAGATGGATATAAAAGTAGATGGATTACCTTATGAAGTTTTAGAACAAGCATTAACACAAGCAAGAGCTGGTCGTTTACACATATTAGGAGAAATGAGTAAAACTATTTCTACTCCTAACGCTGAATTAAAACCACATACCCCAAGAATAGTTCAAATTACGATACCAAAAGAAATGATTGGAGCAGTAATTGGACCTGGTGGAAAAATTATCCAAGAGATACAAGCATCAACTGGAGCTACAATTACTGTTGAAGAAGCTGATGGATTTGGTAAAGTTTCTATTATGACTAATGATGCTGATGCTAGTAACGCGGCCTTAGGGAAAATAAAAGCAATTACTGCTGTTCCTGAAGTTGGTGAAGTTTATAACGGGAAGGTTAAGTCAATTACTAATTTCGGTGCATTTGTTGAAATTATTCCTGGAAAAGACGGTCTTTTACATATTTCTGAAATTAACTGGGATAGAGTAGAAAATGTTGAAGATGTTTTAAAAGAAGGAGAAATGATTGATGTTAAATTGATCGCTGTTGATCCTAAAACAGGAAAATTAAAATTATCTCGTAAGGTTTTATTAGAGAAGCCACAAAAAGAAAATGCATAATTAAATTTTTCTTTTAAAATTATAAAACTCCAAAGCCTTAAAGCTTTGGAGTTTTTTTATGATAAAACGTAACCTTATTTTAGACTAAGCGTAAATGGCTTTAGATTAAACACTAAAATCATTCTATGAGACAGCTAAAAATTACGAAGCAAGTAACTAATCGTGAAACAATATCATTAGATAAATATCTACATGACATTTCAAAAGTATCAATGGTTACTGCAGAGGAAGAAGCTGTTCTTGCCCAACAAATAAGAGAAGGAGATAAAGAAGCCTTAGAAAAATTAACAAAAGCTAATTTAAGGTTTGTTGTATCTGTAGCTAAACAATATCAAAATCAAGGCTTAACCTTATCTGATTTAATAAATGAAGGAAACATTGGCTTAATTAAAGCTGCACAAAGATTTGATGAAACTAGAGGTTTTAAATTTATATCCTATGCCGTTTGGTGGATTCGCCAATCTATTATGCAAGCAATTGCTGAACAAGCTAGAATAGTTCGTCTACCTTTAAATAAGATTGGGAGTATCACAAAAATAAACAGAACATTCTCTTCATTAGAACAATTACATGAAAGAGAACCTTCTGTTGATGAAATTGCTGAATTATTGCAAATCACCACATCTGAAGTGAAGGATTCATTACGCATTTCAGGAAGACATGTATCTGTTGATGCACCATTATCATCAGATGAAGAAAGCAACACTATGCTTGATGTAATGAGTGAAAAAGAAGGAAAACAAGATCCTGATAAAAAATTAATGACAGAATCATTGCAAAACGAAATCGAACGTTCCTTCTCAACTCTATCTTATAGAGAAGCTGAAGTATTAAGAATGTACTTTGGTATTAATACAAAAACCCCACTCACATTGGAAGAAATTGGAGAACAATTTGAATTGACAAGAGAAAGGGTTAGACAGATAAAAGAAAAAGCTTTAAGAAAACTCAAGCACTCATCAAGGTGCAAATTATTAAAACCTTATTTGGGTTAAATTAGAAAAGAGAATGTTAATAAACATTCTCTTTTTTTTATTTCTTACCCCTTCTCTTTTTTTAAATTTGTATCCTAAATTTAAAATTATGGCTCACATTATTGCACCATCTATCTTATCATCAGATTTTGCCAACCTTAAATCTGAATGCGAAATGCTTAACAAGAGTGAGGCTGATTGGTACCATATTGATGTAATGGATGGAGTTTTTGTTCCAAACCTAACATTCGGGATGCCTGTTATTAAAGCAATAAAAAAACATGCTACAAAAACTTTTGACGTTCATTTAATGATTGTTGAACCAGATAAATTTATAGATGATTTTGCTGATGCTGGAGCGGATATTTTAACTGTTCATTACGAAGCATGCTCACACCTACACCGTTCTATTCAACGAATTAAAAGTGCAGGAATGAAAGCTGGAGTAGCTTTAAATCCTCATACCAATATAAATTTGCTAGCTGATATTATTGCTGATATTGATTTAGTTTGTGTAATGTCTGTAAACCCAGGTTTTGGCGGCCAATCATTTATAGAAAACACTTACAACAAAGTAAAAGAATTAAAGGCTTTAATTAATGCTAAAAATTCAAAAGCTTTAATAGAGATTGATGGAGGAGTAACTGATCAAAATGCAAGAAAATTATTAGACTGTGGTGCCGATGTTCTTGTAGCTGGCAGCTTTGTTTTTAAATCTAACAACCCTCCACAAACAATTATTGACCTTAAAGAGGTTTAATTTTATAATTTACTTATTCTTATTATCTTTGGGCCTAATCTAGATTTATAACTTTTATGAAAAAAGTACTTTTTGTCTCGCTCATTTCATTAATTTTAATTGGTTGTGGTTCTTCAGAATCAGATACCCAAGTTAATTCAAATGAAACTATTATTGCTTCTGATAATGAAGAATCTCCCATAGAGACCTCACAAGAAACATTTGAGATAAATGGTGTTAACCATTTTATTGAAAAAATAGGTAGTGGTGATCCAATTATAGTTTTACATGGAGGACCTGGTATAAATCACGATTACTTATTACCTCATTTCAAAACTTTAGCTAAAAATTATCAAATCATTTTTTATGATCAAAGAGCTTGCGGAAAAACAGACTTCCCTTCTGATACCTCAAGTATTAACATTGAAACATACGTTGAAGATTTAGAAGCTTTAAGAAATCACTTGAAAATTAAAAAAATAAAACTTCTAGGTCATTCTTGGGGAGCATTGTTAGCACTAAAATATAGCTTAAAATACCCTGAGAATTTAGACAAACTAATTCTAGTTGCTCCTGCACCTTCTAATTCAGATTATTTTGACCAAACTTTTGCAAACATGCAGCAAAAAAGAAAAGATGAAGATACAAAAGAGCTAATTCAAACTATGATGTCTAAAGAGTTTGAGAATAGAGATCAAGAAGCTTTCAGGAAGGTACTTCTTCTTGGAGACAAAACTAATTTGGTAGATCAAAAAAACATAGAAGAGTTATATAGACCTATGACATTTACTTCTGATGCTGCAAACAGCTTATTAATTGTAAGTAGTCTTTTAGAAAGAACTTTTTTTAATTTTGATATTACCAATGAAGGCTTGGATAAAATTAACTGCCAAACATTACTTATTATTGGAGACTTGGATAATGTTCCTTTTTTATCAAACCAAGCTATTCAAGAAGGTATTGCAGGTTGTGAACTTAAAGTACTAAAAAAATGTGCACATCACCCATATTTTGAATCTCCTAAAGAGTTTAATAAATCAATCAATGATTTTTTAAACCCAGATTATGTCCAATAATATAACTGAGTTTAATTTATCTCAAGACTATATAGAATTAATAAAACTTCTTAAATTGTTAAATCTAGTTGAATCAGGAGCTGAAGCTAAAATTGTAGTTGAGGAAGGTTTAGTTAAATGTAATGATGTAGTAGAATTTCGTAAAAGAAAAAAATTAAGAGCTGGAGATAAGGTATATTTTAATGAGAAGTATATCCATATTAAATAATAAAATGGCAAACAACAAAACAATAATTCTAAATAACTTACAGATATCGCAAAAGATTAATCGTATTGCATATCAAATTTATGAAGATAATTGTAATGAGAAAGAAATTATAATTGTTGGTATCGCTAAAAAAGGATATTTATTTGCTGAAAAGATTTATGAAAAATTAAATTCAATCTCTCAATCTAATATTACACTTGCTAAACTTACTTTGGACAAGAATAATTTACAAGAAAAACAAGGAGAGCTTGATATAGATACTAATCTGCTAGATAATAAGGTTGTTATTTTAATAGATGATGTATTAAATACTGGACGAGCATTAATTTATGGAGTTAAATACTTACTTGATTTTCCTGTAAAAAAAATGTCAACAGCTGTTTTAGTTGATAGAAACCATAAGACTTATCCTATAGGAACACATTATGTTGGACTTGCTCTTTCTACTACTCTTCAAAATCATATTTCTTTAGAATTTAAGAATAATAAAATTAGCGCATATCTTAGCTAACAATAAAAAAGCTGCTTATATAAATAAGCAGCTTTTTTTATTATATGATAAAAAGAAAGTAAAATTTACTCTTCTTCTACTTCAATCATTTTAAAAGGCACATTAATAATTGCTTGGTAATCCTCTCCTGCTTCTAACATATCTTCATCATCTTCTTCGTAATACCAATTAATAGTAACTTCGCTACTTCCAGAGTTAATTGCTTCTAATTTCTTAAAAACGTCTAAGATACATTTAGAAGAACTTGTATTAAAATACTCTAACTGAACATCAACCTTAGTATTAGCTTGAGAACTTTGATTGTAAGCTTCTAAAATTTCAATTAAAGGTTTGTAAAACTCAATTGAATTTTCAGGAATTGATCTTCCTCTTACCAATAAATACCCTGTACTTGGGTTAAACTCAATTGTTGGAGTTTTTGGTGATCCTTCTATTTTTAATTCTTCCATTTTTAATATTATTTATTATTGTGCAACTTTTACATTTAAACTAAAAAACGAATATCCATCAGCAGCTGGCTCAAAATTATACTCTAATTTCTTACCTGATTTTCTAGCAATATCAATCATTCCTAATCCACCACCACCTTTTGCAGACATTTCTCCATTATTTAAAACTTCTTTATAATACACCTTTAACTCATCTCTATCCATCGCATTAATCTTATCAAGCCTACCTTTCATTAAATCCACATTTTCTTGTGCCATGTAATTCCCAGTCATTATTGAGTACTCACCATCAATTTTACGAATCATAAACAAAGCACTATTTTCATTTGGCTTTGTTTCTTTATCATCCTCATCAATATGATGATATAAATTCTGAAGACACTCAACTAATATATTATAAACTTTTTTCTTGATTTTTGGAGGCTCATCTAATGTTTCCATCTTAGTCTCCATGATTTGAAGGATGGATGTAAGAAGATCGGAAGTCACTTCTCCCTTGAAAGATAACATAATGTTACTCTCTTCCATTTTGTTGTAAAATTCGTGAATATTGTTCATTACCAATGTCCTCGTATAATTATGAATTCAAAGATATTAATTTGAATGAATTATACAAGTTTAATGCTTTAAAAATTTGGATTAAATAGTAAAAAACTTCTACAAACCTATATTGGTAACCTTTTTAATTATTAATTAATATTAAATTTTTCTAATCTCAACATCAATACTACTTTTACAACTTATTGCAATAACTTATAAGATGTCTGACAACGATTGGTTTATTGATTGGTTTAATTCCCCTTATTATCATATACTTTATAAGGATAGAGATGATATTGAAGCTAAAAAGTTTATTTCAAATCTAATTAAACATTTAAATCCATATACAGAAGATTTTCTGCTTGATGTTGCTTGTGGTAAAGGTAGGCATGCAGTATTTATGGCTAGCCTCGGATATTATGTTGAAGGTTTTGACTTATCCGAAAACAGCATTGCTCATGCAAAAGAATTTGAATCTGAATTTTTAAAATTCTATATTAATGATATTAGAACACCTTCAAAAATCAACTACTACCAATATGCTTTTAATTTATTTACAAGCTTTGGCTATTTTGATGACTACCAAGATAATCAAAAAGCTATTAATGCAATAGCTGAGAGTTTAACTGATAATGGTGTTTTAGTGATGGACTTCATGAATTGTAACAAAGTAATAAATAACTTAACTCAGAAAGAAGTAAAAACTGTTGATAACGTTAAATTTAATATAACTAGAAGCTACAATAATGGTCACATTATAAAGGATATTGAATTTAAAGATAAAGGAGTTAATTTTAACTATCAAGAAAATGTTAAAGCAATTAGTTTATCAGAATTTAAAAATTATTTTAATACTGCCAACTTAAATATTGAAAGTATCTTTGGCGACTATGAGCTAAATAGTTTTGATATTGAAAGTTCAGATCGGTTAATAATTATTGCACGTAAAAATTGAATATTTACCCTACTTATATTATACTTTTTGGTTCTGCTGCTCTAAGTGGTTTAGCTGTTTTGTTTTTCAAACTTAATTTTTCGAAAAACATAAGATTACTTATCTCTTTTAGTGGAGCTTTTCTTTTAGCTATTAGCGTATTACATTTAATACCTGAAATATACAGCAACTATACAGAGAAAATTGGGATTTTTATTTTAGTTGGTTTTCTATTACAATTATTATTAGAATTCTTTTCAGGTGGTATTGAACATGGCCATTTTCATACTCATAATAAAAGCTTGATTGTTTTTCCTTTTGCAATTTTTATAAGTTTATGTATACATTCCTTTATTGAAGGTATGGCTTTAATCGATCCTCACGACCATCATCACCATACTAACTATTCATTACTTACAGGTATCATTATTCATAAAATACCTATCGCTATTGTTTTAAGTACTATGCTGGTTTCTAAAAACCTATCTAGAACTACTTTTATTATAGCTTTATTAATATTTTCTATCTCTGCTCCTTTAGGATTATTCATAGCCTCTAATAGTTTTTTAGATATAGCTGGTAGTCCAAACATTATATTAGCTTTAGCAGTTGGTATTTTCCTTCATATTTCGACTACAATTCTTTTTGAAACAAGTGAAGGACATAAATTTGATTTAAAAAAATTCGTGATAATTGTGCTTGGTTTTACAATTGCTGCAATAACCTTGTAATAAAAAAGGGCTTCAATATAATTGAAACCCTTTCATATCTTAAATAAAATATAGTTAGAATGCAGCTACACTTTCTGATTTATATTCTCCATTCTTTAATTTTTCTTGTACTGTCTTAAATGTGTCCACGGTATACCTAACATCCTCTAAAGTATGCATTGCTGTTGGAATTAAACGCAACATGATTATACCTTTCGGCACAACAGGATATACTACAATAGAACAAAATAAACCGTAATTCTCTCTTAAATCTAGAGTAAGATTTGTTGCTTCAGGTATATCTCCATCTAAAATAACTGGAGTAACTTGTGTTGTTGAAGTCCCCAAATTAAATCCAGCTTCTTTTAATCCTTTCTGCAAACCATTTGCTACTGCCCATAGTTTCTCTCTAATTTCTGGGCTATTCTTAAGCATATCTAAACGCTTTAAATTTCCAATAACTAAAGGCATTGGTAAAGATTTAGCGTAAACTTGAGATCGCATATTATATCTTAAAAAATCTATCACATCTTCATTAGAAGCAATAAAACCTCCAATGCTTGCCATTGCTTTAGCAAATGTTCCAAAATAAACATCTATCCCATCTTGACAACCTTGTGCCTCACCTGTTCCCATTCCAGTATCGCCCATTGTACCAAAACCATGTGCATCATCAACAAACAATCTAAAAGGATATTTTTCTTTTAAAGCCACTATATCTTTTAAGTTACCTTGGTTTCCCGACATACCAAAAACACCCTCGGTAATAACCAATATAGCTCCTTTTGTCTTTTCTATAATTTTAGAAGCTTTCTCCAACATTTTCTCTAAGCTTTCCATATCATTATGTTGATACACAAACCTTTTACCTTGATGTAATCTTAATCCATCTAAAATACATGCATGAGATTCAGCATCGTAAACTACCACATCGTTTCTATCCAGTAATGCATCAATTGCAGACAACATTCCTTGATAACCGAAATTCAACAATATAGAATCTTCTTTTTGCTCAAAATCTGCTAATTCACGTTCCAACTGCTCATGATAATTAGTGTTCCCTGACATCATTCTAGCTCCCATTGGATAAGCCAACCCCCAGTCTCTTGATGCTTCTTCATCAACCTTTCTAATTTCAGGGTGGTTACCTAAGCCTAAATAATTATTTAAACTCCACTGCAACACTTCTTTACCTCTAAATTTCATTCTGTTATTTAATTCACCTTCTAATTTAGGGAAAGCGAAATAACCATGAGCTTCTTTAGAGTATTTACCTAAAGGCCCTCTATTGTCTTTTATTTTTTCAAATAAATCTGCCATTAAACTATTTTTTAAATTATATGGCAAAGATAATTATTCTAATAATGATATAAGCATCTTAATTAAAGAATGTTCTAATAATCAATTGTTGATATCCTTTCTTTGTTTATTTAGTTACTAAAGCCTTACTTTTACAGCTTTATGACACCTGAAAAAAATAGCACTTTTTTAATTTTAATCTTAGCACTATCAATAAGTATAGTTATTCTATTTGGGTTAGATTTATTTTTAGGGTCAGTAAATATTCCCTTTAAAGAAATCATTAAAATTCTTTTTACTGAAGATGCTACAAAAAAAAGTTGGGAAATTATTGTTTTAGAATCCCGACTACCAAAAGCCATAGCTGCTGTACTATGTGGCAGCGCACTATCTGTTGCTGGTTTAAAGATGCAAACCTTATTTAAAAACCCATTAGCAGGTCCATATATTTTAGGGATTAGCTCTGGTGCGGGTTTAGGAGTAGCAATTTTTATTATGGGGCTTAGTTTTTTAGGATTGTCTACAGTAGATCTAAACTCTTTTTCTAATATTGGTATCGTAATTTCCTCAATTATTGGCTCCACCTTAGTATTATTACTGTTACTCACCATAATTAATAGATTAAAAGATATAATGACAGTATTAATATTGGGGGTTATGATTGGAAGTGCAATAACAGCATTAATTGGTATTATTCAGTATTTTAGTTATGATACTCAACTCAAGTCTTTTATCATGTGGACTATGGGAGACTTAAGCTCTATAACCAATAGTCAACTTAGTATTTTATCCCCAACAATTATACTAGGATTAATACTTTCATTTATTATTTCAAAACCTTTAAATGCTTACTTAATGGGAGAAAGTTATGCTAAAAGTATCGGTATAAACATTAAGCAGACTCGGGTTTTAATCATTCTCATTACTGCTATTTTAGCTGGAAGCATAACTGCTTATTGTGGTCCTATTGGTTTTATTGGCATTATTGTACCTCATTTAGCTCGCATGCTTACAAAAACATACAACCATAGTATTCTTATTCCTATTGTAGCATTATTAGGTATTAATATCTTGTTAGTTGCTGATATCATTTCCCAATTACCAGGTTCAGAAAAAAGTTTACCAATCAATTCTATTACTTCACTAATTGGTATTCCATTTATTGTTTGGATTATTTTAAAAAACAAAAAGATTAGTAATTTAAATTGAGTAAGCAAATAACCATATCAAACCTAACTGTTGGCTATAATAATGATGCTTTACTGAGCAACATTAACATTACAACTAACTCTAATCAATTAATTGCAATAATTGGTAGAAATGGGACAGGGAAATCTACTCTTTTAAAAACATTATCAGGAACACTCCCTAATATTAGTGGTAGTTTTAATGTAGATAATAAAAATATTTTAACACTCCCAGAAACAAAAAGAGCTAAACTGCTTAGTTTGGTTACTACTAAACCTGAAAGTGTAAATAATATTACCGTAAAAGATTTTGTAAGTTTTGGAAGATACCCTTACACCAACTGGCTAGGGATTGGAAATAAAGATGATAACACCACTATTAATGAAGCTATAGCTTTATGCAACATAACTGAGTTAAGTAATAGAGATTATCAAACATTAAGTGATGGAGAGAAACAACGTGTAAATATAGCAAGGTCAATTGCTCAAAACACTCCCTTAATCATTTTAGATGAACCTACTGCCCACTTAGATTTAGTAAATAAAATAGAAATTTTTAAATTATTAAAGACACTTACGGAAATACATAATAAAACTATCATATTCTCTTCCCATCAAATAGAATATGCATTACAAGCCTGCAATGAAATTTGGTTGATCAATAATCAAGAAATAAATAACTACACTCCTACTCAGTTAATTGAAAACAATTTGCTAAATGAAATAATAAAGAGCAAAGACATTATTTTTGATAAGACATCAAAAACTTTTAAGCTTCAATAATATTATTTTTTAATAAAGAAGAAAGTGCCGTTTTCATCTTCTAAACCAGCAATTTTACCAAACTTAGGTTTTTGCTTAGCTCCACTTTTCTGCACTGCAGAACTAACCTTTGTAACTACTTTTTCTATTGGAATACAAGCGTTAGGATTACTAGACAATGTGTTGGCAAAGGTTTTAGTAAATTGAGAATTATCTGTTGCTAATTCATAGCCAGCAGAAGAAAAAACTTGCGATGACTTAAATTTTGTTGCTTGCCAATCATTACAACTCTTAATTTCATTAGTTGCTCTCATTGCTTGGTAAAAAGAAGGTCCAGACTCACAAGCATCTGTAATAACTAAAGTATGTGTAATGTATTTAGAATAGGATTGCATACTTGCTTTTAAGTTGTTTATATTAAAATATGTAAACTCATCATCTCTATTAGCATCTGTTGGAATCCAGTATCCAGTTTCATTTATAAACTTACCATGACCAGCATACCAAACTAATAAAGAATTTACTCTATTGCTTCTTACTAAATCTCTTAACTCAATCGAAAAGAATCGCTCCAACTTCTTTTTAGTCATATTCTTTTTATGAACTATATTATGTATTTTATATTTAGCAAATGCCGACTTCATCATAGTAACATCTTTTGTCGGCCCATCCAAACTAGAAAAGTTTGTATAGCTTGCATTTTCAATAAAAACAACCCAAGTTTTACCCATAGGGTTATTTGCTAATAAAGCTATATTCTCTCTATTAATTGTAAACTTTTTTTCTGTTTTATTTCCATAAATATCTTCTGATGATACAGAGAAACTATTTTTATTTTTAATATTTATAGTCGCAGAAAATTTTGGGTTTAAATCATCTAACACAAAACTTGCAGTAGCACCATCAATCATTATACTTTTAATTTTATTCTCATCTTTCATAACACCCTCAACATAAAGTGATGGTGTTTCTTCGTCTAAATAGACAGTTCCGTCATCAGAAGCATATGGTGCCATTAAGTTAACTACAGGTCCATCTGTTTCAGTTTCAATTTTTTTAAAATCCCAAGTTTCTGAATTTTGATAAATATCAAAAGCAGAGATATTTATCTCTTTCATCTCACTAATATTAACCTCTAATTCAAATACTGGGTTAATAGAATCTTTACTAAACTGTGCATCTTTACCATTAATTTTAACAAATTGTATTAAACTCTCATCTTTAATTTGTCCTTTTATAGTAAATAATAATGTCCCTTTTTTCACTCCTAAAATGCCTTTTTCTGGAGAAGCAGGAGCAATCATTACTAAATCAGGATTATTGCTCTCTTTATTTAATTCATACAATCTCTTTTTTGCTTCATCATATAATTTTAAAGCTTTGCCATCATACGGATCTAAATTTTTTAATGCTTCATAATCCTTTATTGCTAATTTAAAATCAGACACATTCTCATATGCCTTTGCTCTAGTATAGTAAATAAAATAGTCCTCACTATTAATTGTTAACGCTTTTGAATAGTCTGTAATAGCATTTTGAAATTGACCAAGTTCTTCGTATAGTTTTCCTCTTTTCATAAGGTATAATACCTCATTAGGATAATAAGTGATAATTTTAGATATATCATCAACAGCTTTTTGAGGATTTCTTGTTCCTAAGTTAATATCAGCCCTCACCATTAAGGCATGAACATTACTAGGGTCCATAGAGATAGCCTTATCAATAGCCTCCATAGCTTTAGTATATTCATTCAATTTCAAGTTTGAAAAAGCCAAGCCAATATAAGCTTTAGTCATTTTTGGAGAATAGAATTTAGCCCTACTAAAACTATATGCTGCTTCTTTATATTTCATTAAACTATCTTGCGCAACACCTAAATCATAATATGTTTCTCCTGACTTATCCTTAATTATTGCTAACTCTCCAGTTTCAACAGCTGCAGGGTATTGATTTAAAGCTATATGCGAATGCACCTTATAATGATATGCTTCCATTAATTTTTTATCTCTATCAATAGCTATAGTTAATGATGATAATGCTTCATTATACTTTTTAGCTAAATAATAAGCTCTTCCTAAATTAGCATGATATTCAGCCTCTTTTACCTTTACAGCAACTGCAGCTTTAAAATCCAAAATTGCCTTATCATAGACCTCTGTTTTTTCATAGCATAGACCTCTATAATTAAGACCTTTATCATAGTCTGATTTAAGGTTTATTACTTCAGTAAAATGTGTTATAGCTTCAGTATATTTCTTAGCTTCAAAAGCTGCCTCACCTTTTCTATAATGCTGGAAATAAGCCTGAGAAAAGGCAGTAACATTTAATACTAGAAATAGTGCAATAAGCTGTATTTTTTTCATAACTAATTGTTATATAATTAATTCATTTTCAGATAGTCATTAAAGTTAATTAAATACTCCAATGACTGTAATATTCTGTTTAACAAAGTTCTGATTTTACATAATCAAAAGCAACAAAATATTATAGAAGTTATCACCAAAATTCTTTAATTTCACCAATTATCAAAATACAAATACTGTGCTAAAAAGAGATAAAATTAAAATTACCGTAATTGCTATATTTTTACTCTTATTAGGAGGGACTTATTTTTTGTTTGGAAAGGAATCTATTATAATGAAATATGTTGCAGGAGTCTGCTTAATTGGTTGGCTAGCAACAATGTTTATTGTTAATAAAAAATATAAATAACTATGTTTGGGAATATGTTGAATAAAAAAATGATGGAAAAAATGCAAGTTCAGATGGAGGAAGTAAAATCTAAACTTGGCAATATTAGTGTTATTGGAGAAGCGGAAAATGGGGAAATAAAAGTTGTGGCTAATGGCAATAGACTTTTAAATAGCATTGAAATAAATGAAGAGTTTTATAATAACACAACAAAAGAACAACTAGAAGATTTAATTTTGACAGCTGCAAACAGAGCGCTAGAACAGGCTGAAAGAGTAGAGAAAGGCGAAATGAATCATGCTGCAATGAGCATGCTTCCAGGTATGGGTTAATTTTCTAATCTATTTATTAAAGGGTTTGCATACATACTTAGGAATAACCTTTTTGCATCTGAACTACCTTCATATTTTTTCAGTTTTTCTTTCATATAAAATATAAATTCATCTTTTGTTATATCTGTATATTTATCTTTATATTCACTTGAGTTTCTAAGTAGATCATAAGCAATGAAGTTAGTGTCCCAAAGCTTATAATACTCATATATAGTTTTATCTATAACATCAGCAATACCTTTTAGTAATTCATTCCTATTTTTAATAATTCTTAGCTTTTCTATCTCGATATTTATTGGTTTTGTAAACTGTACATGAACTCTCCCCTTATCACCTTTCATACCTAAAGCCATATGCATATCATCTTCACCATCGAATTTTTCATACTTCTCCCCTCTCTCTTTTGCTAATAGTTCCGGAATTTTCAAATAATCACAAGGATCTTTTTCATAAGAAATACTAACAGGAGTAATATTTAAACTAATTATGTAATCTAACAAATCACCTTCATTAGTTAATCCAAACATTTTTAATAACCCTGGATTTGTTTTGTCATTACCATCTTTTGCCCTACCTTCTCTTTGAGCAATCCATACCGACTGCTTTTTATCATGCAGAGCATATTTGATATAAGATGATAAAGTTTTAGAAGCATCCAACATATCGTGTTTAGGGACATTTCGCTTAACAATAAAACTCTTATTAAGCCTTACTAGTTTTTTCACCCATGGCTCTCTAAGTAAATTACTTCCAATAGCGATTTCACAAGTATCCCTTTTTCTATCATTTAAGCAATAATTTATAAGTGCAGAATCCAAGACGATATCTCTATGATTTGACATCAACAAAAATGTTTTATCTTTATCTAAAGCCAAAACTCCATCATAAGAAAAATCCTCAATGGAATCATCAATAATTGCTTGAACTAATCGGCAAGCCATGTCAGACTGAAACTCTTGAACAGTATTAAAACTATTCAGTAACTGCTTAACTTCATTAAAACTTAAAGTGGGCAAATAGTACTTTATA
Organism: Vicingaceae bacterium; assembly: GCA_029210015.1. GTDB lineage: Bacteria > Bacteroidota > Bacteroidia > Flavobacteriales_E > Vicingaceae. The sequence continues at coordinate 6,590 of JARGOE010000031.1, read as the reverse complement.
GCCTTTTGCAAAGGGGCTACCTCCAAAAGCTCATTTACAACTTGATGATATTCATCATCATTATAAGGCCTTATATCTTCAAAATTGTAACTCATGTGCCTCAAAAGTATAAAATATTAAGGGATTTATTAATTTTTATATTATCTATACATTAAGTCTAATATCTAATATCAGAATATAAAAATATTCCCTAATTTTAATTTCTTCAAAAACAAGAAATTATGCAACATTCTTTAAAGGCTTTATTAAAACAATTACTATTAGTTTTACTGGTAATTACTTCATTTTCTCGATGTGGAAATGACCCCACAGATATTATAGAAATAAATCCTGCTTTTGGCGAGTATATTTCTGCTTTCACTTCTGGAATTATTTCAAAAGAATCTTCTGTTAGAATTCGTTTAGCTGAAAATAGTATTCATTTTAATGATAATGGAGAACCCTTAGATGAAGATTTGTTTGATTTCTCACCAAACATTGATGGAAATGCATATTGGATAGATGAAAGAACAATAGAGTTTCAACCTGAAGAGAACATGCCTTCTGGAACTGTATATGTTGGAGAAATGGAGTTAGATCAATTAATTGAAGGGTTGCCAGATGACCTAGAAAATTTTCAATTTCAATTTCAAACAATACAACAAGCCTTTTCAGTAGATGTTGGAACTTATCAAACATACGAAAAGACTAAACTAGGTTTAAACAAATTACCTGGAACAATTATTACTGCGGATGTAATTAATAATGAAGAAATTGAAAAGGTATTAGCTGCAACTCAAAACGGTAAACAATTAGAAATAAACTGGGAGCATGAAACGGATAGAAAAACACATTATTTTACAGTTGAAAAAGTAGTTAGAAAAGAAGAAGCTGGTGAAGTTCAATTAAACTGGAGTGGTGATGCTGCTGGAATCAATGAAAACGAAGGAAGTAACATTATTGAGATACCTTCTTTAAGTGATTTTAAAGTATTAAACATTGAAGTTGTTCAACAGCCAGAACAATATATATTATTAGAATTCTCTGACCCACTAAATGAAACTCAAAATCTAAATGGTTTATTAAGGTTAGAAAACAATAGCTCATTACGACATATTATTGAGAATAACCAAGTAAAAATATACCCTCCTGTTCGTCAAACAGGCTCAAGAAAACTTCATATAGAAGCTGGAATAAAAAACATTTTGAACTACAAAATGAAGCAAGGACAAGAACTTGAAGTGGTGTTTGAAGACATAAAACCAGCTGTTCGCTTAACAAGTGATGGGGTTATATTACCAAGTACAGATGGCTTACAATTTCCATTTGAAGCAGTAAACTTAAAAGCTGTTGATGTTAGAATCATTCAAATTTTTGAAAACAATGTAGCTCAATTTTTACAAGTAAATCAATTAGATGGTGACAGGCAACTTAAACGAGTTGGTCGATTAGTACATAAGGAAACCGTAAAACTTCAAACTACGAAACCTATTGATTTCGGTAAGTGGAATGCCTTTTCATTAGACCTTTCAAAATTTATTCAAACTGAACCTGGAGCAATCTACAAAATTGAATTAGGATTTAAAAAAGCATATTCCCTTTACCCATGTGAAGGAGATGACCTAAATGCTGATGAGATGGAAAACATGGAAGAAAATTGGGATGAAGATGATGAAGAGGAAAGTAGCAACTGGGATTATTATGAGGATTACTATGACAACAACTACTATTACTATGATGATTATGGTTATGACTATAATTATAGAGATAGAGATAACCCTTGTACTTCCTCATATTTTGGAAAAAGAAGAAATATTAGTAGAAATATATTAGCATCTGACCTAGGTATTATTGCTAAAGCAGGAAATAGTGGCTCGATGAATTTTGCAGTGACTGACCTAAGAACAACTGACCCTATTGCTAATGTTACATTAGAAATTTATAATTACCAGCAACAATTAATAGGAACAATACAAACTGATAATGATGGGTTAGCTTCTATTGATTTAGATAAAAAACCGTTTTTATTAATTGCTAAAAAAGATAAGCAAAGAGGGTACTTAAGATTAGATGATGGTTCTTCATTATCTCTAAGTAAGTTTGATGTAACAGGTGAAGTAGTACAAAAAGGTATTAAAGGATTTATTTATGGAGAAAGAGGTGTTTGGAGACCCGGAGACTCTTTATTTTTAATGTTCATATTAGAAGATGAAGATAAGTTATTACCAAAAAATCATCCAGTTTCATTTGAGTTAATTAATCCACAAGGGCAAACAGAATATAAAACCGTTACAACAAATGGATTAAACGGGTTTTATAACTTCTCTACTAAAACAGAAGCAGATGCCCCTACAGGTAATTGGACTGCAAAAATTAAAGTTGGTGGTGCTACTTTCCGTAAAAATTTAAAAATTGAGACAATCAAGCCTAATCGCCTAAAAATCAATTTAGATTTCGGTGTAGAAAAATTAACCACTGCCAATAGTAATATGGCAGGAAGCTTAAATGTTAAGTGGTTGCACGGAGCTAAAGCTCGTAACTTAAAAGCCAATATTACCACTACCCTTTTCCAATCTACAACTACATTTAAAAAGTACCCTGATTATGTTTTTGATGACCCAGCACGTAGGTTTGAATCAGAAGAAATCACAGTTTTTGACGGAAAAATTGACAATGATGGTAATGCTTCGGTACGAGCCAACTTAAATATTTCTGACGAAGCTCCAGGGATGTTAAAAGCAAACTTTGTAGCACGTGTGTTTGAAGAAAGTGGTGATTTTAGTATAGATCGTTTTTCTGTGCCTTATTCTCCTTACGATAGTTATGTGGGTATTAAATTACCAAAAGGAGATAAAGCAAGAGGAATGTTATTAACTGACACTGCTCAAACTGTAAAAGTAGTTACAGTAAATGAAGAAGGAGTTCCTATTTCAAGAAATGGTTTAGAAGTTGAAGTGTATAAAGTTGAATGGCGATGGTGGTGGAGTACTGGAACTGATAATTTAGCAAACTATGTAAGTAGTTCTTACCACACCCCTATTTACTCTACAAAAATTAACACTAAAAACGGTTATGGTAAATTTAACTTTAGAGTAGATTATCCTGAATGGGGTAGATATTTAGTAAGAGTTTACGATCCTACTAGTGGGCATGCAACAGGAAAAACTGTTTATATGGATTGGCCAGGATGGGCAGGTCGCGCTCAAAGAGAAAATCCAGGTGGACAATCTATGTTAACTTTTAGTGCTAACAAAACGAAATATAATGTTGGCGAGAATGTAGACGTAAATTTCCCTTCTGCAAAAGATGGAAGAGCATTGGTAAGTATTGAATCAGGTTCTAAAGTAATTGATGCTTATTGGGTAGAAACTGAACAGGATGAAACGAACTTTAGTTTTAAAGTTACCGAAGAAATGACTCCGAACATTTATGTAAACATCACATTAGTTCAACCACATCTATATACAGCTAACGACTTACCTATTAGATTATACGGTGTTATCCCACTTTTAGTAGAAGACCCTAATACTAAAATACAACCAGTATTAAATATGCCTAAGATTTTAGCTCCAGAAGAAAATGTAACCTTAAACGTAAAAGAGCAAAATGGTGAACCAATGACTTATACCATTGCTATGGTAGATGAAGGTTTATTAGATTTAACAAGATTTAAAACACCTGACCCATGGAAAAGCTTTTATGCCAGAGAAGCTTTAGGAGTAAAAACTTGGGATGTTTATGATTTTGTAATTGGTGCTTTTGGTGGGAAAATTGCCCAGTTATTTTCAATTGGTGGTGATGGTGAAGCTTTTGGTGCTCAAGGCAATAAAGCTAACCGCTTTAAACCTATGGTTAAATTCTTAGGGCCTTTCCATTTAGAAAGTGGAGATAATCAAAGTCATACATTTAAAATGCCACGCTATGTTGGTTCTGTAAGAACTATGGTTATCGCTGGTCAAGATGAAGCTTATGGATATACAGAAAAAACAACTCCAGTAAGGAAACCATTAATGGTATTGGCAACACTCCCTAGAGTTGTTGGCCCAGGAGAATCAGTTAAACTTCCTGTTACTGTTTTTGCAATGGAAAAACACGTTAAAAATGTTAGTGTGGAGGTTAAAACTAATGGATACTTTATTGGAAGTGCTAAGCAAAACATAACATTTAATGAAGTTGGTGATCAAGTAATCAACTTTGATTTAGAAGTTGCTAAAAAGCTTGGGGTTGGTAAAGTAAAAGTAGTTGTGAAGAGTGGTAAAGAGAAAGCAGAATACGATATTGAAATTGATGTTAGAAACCCAAATCCTCCAGTAGTTGATTATATTGATGCTGTAGTTGAGTCTGGACAAACTTGGAATACGGATTATAGTCCTGTTGGAATCTCTGGAACTAACAAAGGTACACTAGAACTATCGAACATCCCTCCTATTGATTTTGGAAGAAGATTGAAATACTTAACTCAATATCCTCACGGATGTGTTGAGCAAACTACTTCAGGAGCATTTCCTCAGTTATTTTTAAGTAGCGTGATGGATGTTGACGCAAAAATGAAGACTAAGATTAATAAAAACATTAAAGGTGCTATAAAACGTTTAAAAACCTTCCAACAACCAAATGGAGGTTTAGGCTATTGGCCTAATGCAAATACAGCTAATGATTGGGGTACAAGTTACGCTGGTCACTTTATGCTTGAAGCTGAAAAGAAAGGATACACCCTACCTATTGGATTTAAAAACAATTGGGTTAAGTATCAAAAAAAATCAGCTAGAAATTGGTCTCCTGCATCTAAAAAGAATAAGTACTACTATAAATCACAAGATTTAGTTCAAGCATATCGTCTATACACACTTGCTTTAGCTAAAAAACCTGCCTTAGGAGCTATGAATAGAATGAGAGAGCAATCTAACTTATCACTACAAGCAAAATGGCGTTTAGCTGCAGCTTATGTTATAGCTGGTCAGCCAGAGGTTGCTAAAAAATTAACAAGTAATTTAAGTACAGCTGTTACACCATATTCTGAGTTATCATATAGTTATGGATCCTCATTTAGAGATGAAGCAATGATCTTAGAAACTATGAGTTTAATGAACCAAAGAAGTAAAGCTGTTTCTGTTATGAAGCGTGTCTCTGAAGCTTTAACTAGCAGTAGATGGATGAGCACTCAAACTACATCTTACTGTTTAATTGCCATGAGTAAGTTTGCTGGAGATAACGCAACTTCTAAGGAACTGAAATTTACTTACAATATTGGTAAAGGAAGTGTTAGTGGCGCAACCAAAAAAGCTGTTGCTCAAATAGACATGAAACTTAAAGGAAAGTCTGATGGAAAAGTAACTATTAAAAATAATGGTTCTGGTATACTTTATGCAAGATTGACTTTAGAGGGTGTTCCTGAAACTGGAGATCAAAATTCTGCAAGTAATAACTTAAATATGAATATTAGATACTTAAATATGAAAGGTTCTGAAATTGATGTAACTCAATTAGATCAAGGAACAGACTTTATTGCAGAAGTAAAAGTTACAAATCCAGGAATTATGGGCCACTACAAAGAAATGGCTTTAACTCAAATCTTCCCTTCTGGTTGGGAAATACATAATACAAGAATGGATGGATTTAACAATGTACATAGTGCGGATATCCCAACTTATGAAAATATTAGAGATGATAGAGTTTATACCTACTTTGATTTATATAAGAGAAAAACAAAAACTTTCCGTATCTTGTTGAATGCTGCATACTTAGGTAGGTATTACTTACCTACTGTTTACTGTGAAGCAATGTATGATAATAAAATTAACGCACGCAAACCTGGTAAATGGGTTGAAGTAACCAAGCCAGGAGAATAAAAGAGAAACAATGAAAAAATTACTTTACATCAGTCTAATTGCCATGAGTTTAATTTTAATGGCTTGTCCTTATGATGGAGAAGTTGAGTTGTGTTCATATGACGAAGCTTTAAAGACAGATAAGAAGCTTTTAGACCAGTGGGTAGCTTTTAATGAAGAAGGTGGTCGAGATGAAGTTCTTGTTGAAAAAGGTAATAAAGCTGTATTAATTATTTCAAGAAAAAATTATGAAAAAGGTAATAAATTAAATAGTCTTGAAAAATACAGAGCCTATCCAACTGAAATTAAAGGTGAAATAATATATACCATCGAAAAAGAAGATGGTAGATATCATTATTGTAAATACGACTGGATAAGCAAAAATGAATTCAATATGCAATTTATAGATGAATCCTTTATGAAAAATAATTTTAAAGCTGACTCAATCACTACTAAAAATACAATAGAATTTTTAAGTGAAAATTTAAATAATGGAGAATTATTTACTGATAAAATGGAGTTTTACCGTAAGTACTCTCCCGAGTATCAAAAGGTTAAAATTTTCATGCAAAAATCAGGTTTTTAATAACCTAATCGCTATGAGATCCATCGCAAAATGGTCCATTTGATGTTTTTTTGCATGTGCAATAGTACTTTGTTTCCGCTTTTTCAGCTTTTTGAACTATTGGCCTAAAGTCAGAACCAGCATGTTTCCCGTCACAGAAAGGTTGATTTTCTGATAAACCACAACTACACCATGCATAATTTTTCCCTTCTTCTACA
>JARGOE010000030.1 GCA_029210015.1 Vicingaceae bacterium | reverse complement strand
GCCAATGATGCTATGCAGCTTTCTATTTTAATTACAGATAATATTGGGATAGATACAACTGAAGCACCATTATTAATGTATGCTAGAGCGGATTTACTCGCATTTCAAAATAAAAATGAAGAAGCAATGTTAATGCTAGATACTCTAAAGCAAGAATACCCAGCTCATACCATAATGGATGATATCTTATACAAGCGTTTTCAAATTAATTATATGCAGCAAAAATTTGAAGCTGCGGCAGAAAACTTACAAGAAATTATTAATAGTTACTCAACAGATATTTTGGCAGATGATGCTTTATTTAATTTAGCTTTATTAAACGATAATCAATTTAATAATAAAGAAAAAGCAGCCGAATTATATAAAAAAATAATGTTTGATTACCAGAGTAGTATTTATGTGGTAGATGCAAGAAAAAGGTATCGAGAATTAAGGGCTACTATAAAAATTATAAAAATAGAAGATGATGTCTTGCAATTTGAAACAAATTGATAATGGGTGTAGTTAATTGGCTAGAAAATAATTTATTAGCTTGTCCTTACAAAAAGTATTTTGGATTAGATTGTTTTGGTTGCGGAATGCAGCGCTCATTGATAGCATTGTTAAAAGGTGAGTTTGTTTTAAGCTTTTATTTGTATCCAGCTTTAATTCCAATGATTTTAATGTTTGTCTTTCTAATCATTCACTTAATATTTAAATTTGATAAAGGAGGTATTTGGCTTAAGTACTGGTTTATTTTTGTAGTTAGTATTGTTGTAATTAACTTTATATTAAAACAAGTAGGGTATTAATGAAAATTCTTACAGCTAAACAAACTAGAGAAGCAGATGCTTATACAATTAAAAATGAACCGATAGCTTCTATTGATTTAATGGAAAGAGCTTCTAAGAACTGTTTTGATTGGCTAATTAGTAAATACGGTAATAAAACTCATTTTACATTTTTTTGTGGTGTTGGTAATAATGGAGGTGATGGCTTAGCTATTGCAAGAATGCTCCATTATGTTGGTTGTGAAGTAAATATTTATATTGTCGATTTCTCTGATAATCATAGTCAAGATTTTGAGATTAATAAGAAACGATTAAGAGATGTTGGTCTAGAGGTGTCATTTCTTACGGATAATAATCATCAAATTGAAATACTTCTAAATTCAATTCTAATAGATTCAATTTTTGGCTCTGGTTTAACAAGACCTATAGATGGATTTATTTCAAAAATTGTTACAGATATTAATAATTATAATAATGAAGTAATTTCAATTGATATTCCATCTGGCTTGTTTAGTGAGTCTAATATAAATAATAGAGAAAAGAATATTGTTTCAGCTAAATATACCCTTACTTTCCAACAGCCTAAACTAGCAATGCTTTTTCCTCAGAATTATAAGTATGTTGGTGATTTTGAGGTGTTGGATATTAGTTTAGATCAAGAGTATTTGAGTTCCGTTGAAACTAACTATTACTACATTTCAAAAGAAATAATTAAATCCATACTTCATCAACGAACAAAATTTTCTCACAAAGGAAATTATGGGCATGCATTATTAATTGCAGGTAGTAAAGGAAAGATGGGTGCTTCAATTTTAGCTGCTTTAGCATGCTTACGAACAGGGCTTGGTTTATTAACTGTTCAGGTTCCAAAAGTTGGGTATGAAATAATGCAGACTTCAGTTCCGGAAGCAATGAATGTTATTGACGATTCAGAAGATTATATATCTAATGTAATTGATACGCTTAATTATGATGTTATTGGAATAGGCCCAGGTATTGGTAAGGAAGAATTAACCAAGAGCGCATTTAAGTTGCTGATTCAAAACTCTAACAAGCCTATGGTTATTGATGCAGATGCTCTTAACATCTTATCTGAAAATTTAACATGGTTTTCCTTTTTGCCTTCATTGAGTATTTTAACACCTCACCCTAGAGAGTTTCAAAGATTAGTGGGTAAATGGAATAATGATGAAGAGCGTTTGCAGCTGCAAATTGAAACGTCAATAAAAAATAATGTAATTATTGTGTTAAAGGGAGCAAATACATCAATTAGTATGCCCGATAGTACTGTTTACTTTAATTCTACTGGTAACCCAGGTATGGCAACAGGTGGAAGTGGAGATGTTTTGACGGGTATGATTACAGGCTTATTGGCACAAGGTTATATGCCAAAAGATGCAGCTATTTTTGGTGTTTACTTGCATGGCTTGGCTGGAGATTTTGCTATGCAAAAAATAGGTATAAACTCTATAATTGCATCAGATATAGTTAATAACATTTCAAATGCTTATCAATCTTTATAGGATTATAAGAATATTGTTTTTTTCTTTTAATTACAAGAGCCTTTTAATTACATTTGTTTTTCTAATAAAATGATATGGCTTTAGAAACAATTATTTCGATTACAGGTAAACCAGGTTTGTATAAAATTTTATCTCAAATTAAAAATGGTTTGATTGTAGAATCATTAGTAGACAAAAAACGTTTGCCTGTTTATGCTTCAGAAAAAGTAAGTGCATTAAACGATATAAGTATCTATACGTACACATCTGATGTTCCTTTAAAAGAAGTTTATGAGAAGTTGTTTGAAAAAACAGGAGGAAAAGAGGCAATAAATCATAAAGCTAAGCCAGAAGAGTTAAGAGCTTATTTAAAAGAAGTAATTGAAGATTTTGATGAAGAGAGAGTATATCATTCTGATTTAAAAAAATTATTTCAATGGTTTAATCTTTTGGTTAGCAACGGAATTTTGATTGACGCTAAAAAGGAAGAGACTGTTGCTAAAAAAGCTACTGCTAAAAAACCAGCAGCTAAAAAAGCTCCAGCAAAAAAGCCTGTAGCTAAAAAATCAGCCCCTAAAACATCAGGAGCAAAAGGAGGTGGAAAAACAGCCACTCCTTCTAAAAAAGGAAAATAACACAATTGATTAATATAGTCCGAGGCAATTTTGTCTCGGATTTTTTATGCTTATAATATGCTTAAAGAGAAGATCGAAGTACCTACAAAAAAATCAAGAATATTTTTGCCAGATAATTTAGTTATTGATTCATGGAAGAAATTAGAGTCTTACTTTGAAGATTTAAAAAATAGAGATTTTAATAATGTAAGTGATTTAGAAAAATGGTTGGCTGACAGAAGTGAGTTGGATGCTGTTTTAGAAGAGGATATGGCTTGGCGTTATATCAAAATGAATATTGATACTACAGACAAATCATTAGAAAATGATTTTATGTTTTTTGTGCAGGAGATAGAGCCTAAAATTGCTCCTTATGATAACGCTTACAATCAAAAATTGATAGCAAGTAAATTCGTGGACGAATTGGAAGGAGCTGGTTATGATATTTATTTGAGAGGAATTAAAAAAAGCATAGAGATATATCGAGAAGAAAATATTCCTTTATTAACTGAATTACAAGCTGATGCTCAAAAATATGGAGCTATTGCTGCTCAAATGAGTATTGAGTACGATGGCAAAGAAATGACTTTGCAACAAGCAGCTCAATTATTAAAAGATACTGACAGACAAGTTAGGCAAGATATATATCAAAAAGTAGCAGATAGAAGAGCTATGGAAGTTGATGCATTAAATGATTTGTACAATCAATTAATATCAAAACGAACACAAGTAGCTAAAAATGCCGGTTTTGATAACTACAGGGATTATATGTTTGCTGCAATGGGTCGTTTTGATTATACGGCTAAAGATTGTTTTGATTTTCATAATGCAATTGCAAATGAAGTAGTTCCAGCAACGACTGTTTTTGAAAAAGAAAGAAAACAACAGTTGGGATACGATACCTTAAAGCCTTGGGATAGTGATGTAGATGCTGAAGGGAAATCACCATTAAAACCATTTGATAACGGAGCTAAACTGTTGGATAAATCCATTACATGCTTTGAAAAAATCCATTCTTATTTTGGGGAGCGTTTAGCTATTATGAAAGAATTAGGATATTTAGATTTAGAATCTAAAAAAGGTAAAGCTCCTGGAGGTTTTAATTACCCTTTACATGAAATAGGTGTGCCATTTATTTATATGAACGCTGTAGGTTCTCAAAGAGATTTGGTAACTATGGTTCATGAAGGTGGCCACGCAGTTCATTCGTTTTTAACGAGAGATTTAAAGTTGACTAGCTTTAAAGAATTTCCATCAGAAGTAGCAGAATTAGCTTCTATGAGTATGGAATTGATTTCTATGGATGTTTGGGGCGAATTTTATGAGAATGAAGATGAGCTAAAACGAGCTAAAAAAGATCAGTTAGAAGGAGTTCTGAAGACATTACCCTGGGTAGCTGCTATTGATAAATTTCAGCATTGGGTGTACGAAAACCCAACACACACAATTAATGAACGTGAATCAAAATGGAACGAAATAATGGATGCTTTTGGTAGTCAGCATATCGATTGGAGTGGTAACGAGGGGGGTAGGACTAATTTATGGCAAAAGCAATTACATTTATTTGAAGTACCGTTTTATTATATAGAATATGGGATGGCCCAATTAGGAGCGATAGCGGTGTGGCGTAATTATAAGCAGAACCCTACTAAAGCAATAGAGCAGTATATGGATGCCCTGAGTTTAGGTTATACTAAAAGTATTAGCGAAATATATAAAACTGCTGGTATAGAGTTTAATTTTTCTCAAACCTATGTGAAAGAATTAGTTGATTTTGTGAAAGATGAATTAGAAAAAATATAGAGATTATTTCTTCTTTGGATCAACCCACATGTGGTCTTTAATGTTTCGATCTAATTCAATATTAATATCATCTTCATAAACCCATTTCCCTTTTTGAATTGTTAGTGCATCAAAACGATTTAATGCAGGGCCATAGTATTCGTAAATGTCTTTTAGTTTAGAACTTGATGGCACTAAAAAATCAAAAATAATTTGTTCTCTATTTGGATGATATTTTAAAGACATTACCGCATTTTCTGAATATTCAAAAATTACTCTTCGCTGTGTTTTGTTTTTCAATTTAAAAATAGGACTACCCAATTTTATCATTCCATTTCCTGAAATAGTAACTACATCAATTATTTTTTTGTTTGTGAGCATATTGTTTCCATCCCATCCTAATAAAGTGTATGTGTTTTCACCTAATTTTTTATGATAAATTAATTTGTAATATAAAGCTCCATACCAACTTTTAGATGTTAGTGTCTTGTTTTCTGGAGATTTAACTTCTTCGGATTTGTCTATCAATTCAACAACAGAAAAACCTGATTCTGTTTTGATTTGTAGATAAGCGAAATACTCGAATGTACCATCAGCAAAAGGTATTGTCCAATTATAAATTTTTAGGTTGTGTGCTTTTAAAATGCTAATTGTTTTTATTGAATCGAAACTCTGTTCAAAAGAATTCTCTTTATTAATTAAATTATTTAATTCAGTTTTGTAAACAGAGTTTGTTTCTAATTTAGCCTCATCAGTTTCTGCAGCAAGTATTTCTTTTCCTAGCTGGTTAAGGCGGGTTATTTCATTAGAAAAATCTTGGCTATAACAGATGCTAGAGCTAAGGATTGCTAATATGTAAGCTAATTTTTCCAAACTAAGTATTACTTTTTGCTAATGCATAAAAAAACCGTGCAAATTATACACGGTTTTTTATATCGAATATTGTACCAATGTATTAATTAAGGTGCAATCTGTCTTTTTTTGCTAATAATTCTTCGTCACTTTCTCTAATGTCTTCATCATCAACACAACAATCTACAGGGCATACTGCAGCACATTGTGGTTCATCATGGAACCCTTTACACTCCGTACACTTATCAGGAGAAATATAGTAGAAATCCATGCTAATAGGTTCTTGTGTAGTATCTGCATCAACACTAGTGCCATCCATTAAAGCATAGTTACCCTTTACTTCAGTACCATCACTTACTCTCCATTCATCACCACCTTCATAAATTGCGTTGTTCGGGCATTCTGGCTCACACGCTCCACAATTAATACATTCATCTGTTATTATAATTGCCATTGCTTTACTATTTAATGTTTGTAATTTTGCACAAAGATAAATAAAATGAATTTAGAAAAAAGAATAAACGCCTTTGTAAAACTTGGATTATTTTTAAAACAATTTAAAAATGGACAACAAAATGATTCTCTTCAAGATTTAAATGAACGTTTTTATGCTGATTTTGATGAATTGATTTTTCGTCAAAAAAACTTTAATGGCTGGTTTGAAAGAGAAAGTGTGCTCTTGGCTATAGATGAAATTTCAAATTCACTAACTCATAATAATTTATCTGAATGGGTAACAGGCTACACTTTTAAAGAAGAAGCAGTTAAAGCTGTTGGAGTTATAATGGCTGGCAATATTCCTATGGTTGGGTTTCATGACTTTTTAAGTGTTTTAATATCTGGTAATAAGGTTAAGGCAAAATTGTCATCAGATGATGCAACATTATTACCAATGGTTGCTAGAATCTTAATCATGATTGAATCAAGTTTTGAGGAGAAAATATCCTTTGTAGAAAAATTAGAGAATTTTGATGCGGTTATTGCTACTGGTAGTAATAACACGTCTCGATATTTCAAACAGTATTTCGGTAAGCACCCGCATATTATTAGGCGAAACAGAAATTCTGTAGCTATTATACATCAAAATGATACAATAGAGGATTTAAAGCCTTTAGCAGCAGATATATTTCAATACTATGGTTTAGGATGTCGAAGTGTTTCTAAACTCTATATTCCAAAAGGTTATAGATTGGATATTATTTTTGAAGCTTTTTATAATTATAAAGATGTCACAAATAACAATAAGTATGCAAATAACTACGATTACAACAAAGCTGTTTACTTATTGGGAGATAATGAATTGTTAGATAATAACTTTTTATTATTAAAACCGGATGAGAGTTTAGCTTCTCCTGTAGGAGTTTTGCACTATGAGTTTTATGAAGACACAGATTGGTTAAAAAGTCATTTAGAGGGAATAGAAGAAGATTTGCAGTGTATAGTTTCTAGTGAAAACACACCAATTGAAACATTTAATTTTGGAGAGTCTCAATGCCCTTCTTTATGTGATTATGCAGACGGTGTTGATACTATGGATTTTCTAATAAAGTTGAGTTAGTAAATCAAATACTAGGTTTAGTTAAATCTAAATAATTAGAGCTACTTTTCATACATTTACAATATGTGTGGTATTGTTGGTATAGTAACAAAAAGTAAAAAGCAATTAGCTTTTATAGATTCTGCTACACAAACTCTTATTAAAAGAGGTCCAGATAATCAAACAACCCAACAGTTTTCAGGTTTAGCTTTAGGTCATGCGCGGTTATCAATTATTGATAGAAGCGAAAGTGCTAACCAACCATTTAAAGATAAGAGTAAGAGGTACACCATAGTATTTAATGGGGAAATTTATAATTATAAAACTTTAAAGAAAGACCTTATAAATGATGGAGTTGATTTTGTTACTGATTCAGATACTGAAGTTCTTTTAAATCTATATATAAAATATGGAGAAGACTGCTTAGAAAAACTGAATGGCTTTTTCTCATTTGCAATTTTTGATAAGCAAGAAAATAGATTATTTATTGCTAGAGATCGAATAGGAATTAAGCCATTACTGTATTATTTCGATGGAACAGATTTTATTTTTGCATCAGAATTAAAAGCTATATTGAAATTTCAAGTTAATAAAGATATAGATCAAGTTAGTTTATTCAATTATTTACAGTTTAATTATATTCCGACTAATAAAAGCATTCTAGCTAATATATCTAAATTAAAACCTGGTCACTTTATTAAGATTGATAATGTTTCAAAACTTGATAATATTTTTGAAAGTCAGTACTATGAAATACCATTTAATGAGAAAGAAACAATTGTAAAAAATGCTTTTAATTATGATAAGTCGAAGAAGATGCTTCGAAATTTATTGGATGAAGCAGTTCAGAAACGCTTGGTAGCTGATGTTCCTGTAGGAACTTTTTTGAGTGGTGGTATTGATTCCTCAGTAATTAGTGTTTTGGCAAAACAACATAAAACTGATTTAAATACATTTAGTATAGGTTATGCAGATGAACCTTTTTTTGATGAAACAAATTATGCAAATTCAGTTGCTAATAAGATAGGTAGTAAACATCATGTGTTTAAACTTACGAATGATGAGTTGTATGAGAATCTTAATGATATTTTAGATTACATTGACGAACCGTTTGCAGATTCTTCAGCAATAGCTGTTTATTTATTAAGTAAGTATACAAGGAATCATGTTACAGTAGCTCTCTCTGGAGATGGAGCTGATGAAATGTTTTCTGGTTATAACAAGCATATGGCAGAGTATAAGGCAAGGCACCCTGGTATTAAAGAAGGATTGCTAAAGAATGCTTATCCAATTTTAAAAAAACTTCCAAAATCTCGGAACTCTAAATTAACAAATCTAAATAGGCAGCTACATAAGTTTAGTTTGGGAGCTAACCTTACTAATAAAGAGCGTTATTGGCGTTGGGCATCAATATTAAATGAGGAGAAATCGAATTATTTATTAAAAGAAGAGTTAGTTTTTAACCCTCAACGATTAAGTGATACTGCTTTTGAATATAAAAAACGTAAAGATGAATTATTACGTTTTATCCGCAAAGAGGGGGATCTAAATGATGTTTTATATACTGATATGCAAATGGTTTTAACCAATGATATGTTACGAAAGGTAGATAGTATGAGTATGGCTAATAGTTTGGAAGTTCGAACTCCATTTTTAGATCATAAAGTCGTGAATTTTGCATTTAATTTGCCACGGGCATTTAAAATAAATGCAGATATGAAGAAGAAGATATTACAAGATACGTTTCAGAATGATTTACCTTCAGAAGTTTATAATAGACCTAAACAAGGGTTTGAAGTGCCTTTGTTAAGTTGGTTTAGAAATGAACTTAAAAATAAAATTGAAAATGATTTGTTAAGTGATGAGTTAATAGAAGAACAAGGTATCTTCAACCCATCAGCTATTCAAGCATTAAAAAAGCAATTATACAGTAATAATCCTGAAGACGTTCATGCAACCATTTGGGCATTAATTGTGTTTAATAGTTGGTGGAAAAAATATATTAAAGATTAAGTTAAGTGGGTAAGAAGATAAAAGTTTTAAGAATTATTAATCGATTTAATTTAGGGGGACCTACTTACAATGCAGCTTATTTAACAAAATATTTGTCAGACGATTTTGAAACTCTTTTAGTTGGTGGTGAAAAATATGAAGAAGAAGAGAGTTCCGAATTTATTCTAGAAAATTTGGGGATTCGACCTATTGTAATTCCAGAAATGAAACGAAGTGTTAATCGTAAAAATGATACTATTGCTTACCGTAAACTAAAAAAAATAATAAAGGATTTTAAACCAGATATTGTTCATACACATGCCTCTAAAGCTGGAACTTTAGGTCGGTTGGCAGCAAGTAAATTGAATGTTCCAATAGTTGTACATACTTTTCATGGACATGTTTTTCATTCTTATTTTGGGAAAACAAAAACCAGTCTTTATAAAAATATTGAACGCTATTTAGCTAAAAAATCTACAAAAATCATCGCAATAAGTGATATTCAGAAGAGAGAACTGTCTCTTGAGTATAAGATATGTAATCCAGAGAAAATAGAAGTTGTTCCTCTAGGCTTTGATTTGTCGCGCTTTCAAGAAGAATTAGTTGATAAAAGGAATTCATTTAGGGAAACATATAAAATTAAAAAGGATGAAGTTGCAATAGGAATTATTGGTAGGTTAGTGCCTATTAAGAACCATAAAATGTTTGTGAATGTTGTAAATAAGGTGATTCAAAAAACCACTAAAAAAGTTCGATTTTTTGT
Organism: Vicingaceae bacterium; assembly: GCA_029210015.1. Lineage (GTDB taxonomy): Bacteria > Bacteroidota > Bacteroidia > Flavobacteriales_E > Vicingaceae. The sequence goes on along the minus strand of JARGOE010000030.1, from coordinate 19,572 downwards.
TATTGGTGATGGGGAGGAAAAGCTCAATATAAAAAACTTATGCAAGGAAAAGTCTATTGATTATGTCGAGTGGAATGATAAACAAGAAACGGCAACAGTTACATTTACTTCATGGATTAAACATGTTGATTGGGCAAATGCAGGATTGGATATTATTGCTTTGACATCACTTAATGAAGGAACTCCAGTTAGTTTGATAGAGGCTCAAGCTAGTAATAAGCCTATAGTAACAACCAACGTTGGAGGTGTTAAAAACGTTATTAAGGAGAATGTTACGGCTTTTGTTTCTGATGTTAATGACTTGGAAAGTTTTATTATTGGTTTATTAAAACTAATTGAAGATGAAAATTTAAGATTATCAATGGGTGCTGAGGGTTGGAGCTTTGTTCAAGAACAATATAGTTATCATAGATTAGTAAATGATATTGAGAAATTATATAATAGTTTATTAAAGATTAAATAATTAGGCTTAATTACTTAGATTTTAATAGATTTGTTGGAATATAAAGAAACTTTATAATGAGATTGAATAAAATCAAACAATTGTTGATCGTATTATTATTACTCTCACTTGGTGCGTGTAATTATAATTCAAGTGTAATGATGAAGACTGGGAATGATTATGAATTTGATACTCCTCCTACGCAAAGAGAAGCTGAATACGTTATCTCAGCAAGTGATATAATAGAGTTTAAACTGTACACTAATGATGGGAGTATGTTGGTTGATTTGACAGCAATCAATGAAACGCAGGGTAGAGTTGTAGGTCAGATAACTCCTCAGTATTTGGTTGAATTTAGTGGTGTTGCTAGATTCCCAATAATCGACACACTTAATGTTAAAGGAAAAACTGTTAGGGAATTAGAAACAGTTTTGGAAAATGAATATTCTAAGTATTATATTAAGCCTTTTGTCCAAGTTCGAGTTGTAAATAAAAGAGTTACAGTGTTTCCTGGAGGTAGTGGTTCGGCCAAGGTTGTTCCATTAACAAATAATAACATGCGGTTAATTGAAGCTTTAGGTGCTGTTGGAGGGCTGACAAATTTAGCTAAAGCTAAAAGGGTTAAATTGGTTCGAGGGGATTTAAAAAATCCTCAAGTATTTTTGTTTGATTTTCGGTCAATAGAAGGTTTGCAACAATCAGATTTTGTTCTACAAGCTAATGATATAATCTATGTTGAACCAAGGTCAGACTATCTTCAACAGATAATTAGAGATGTCGCACCAGTGGTAAGCTTAGTTGCTAGTACTTTAACTTTGTGGTTAATAATAGATAATCGAAGAAACCCTTAATTGAATGAGTGAGGAGTCTAAAGAAGATATTTTAAGAAATGAAAAGGTTAGAAAAAGGTCTAATTTTAATACAGAATCAGATCCTATTTTATTTTTTCATTTATTAAGAAAGAATTTACTTTGGTTTCTTTTAATTATAGGGATTTCTGTTAGTTCAGTTGTTGTATATTTAAGATATACAACACCTGTTTATGAATCTAAATTAGTTTTTCAGGTTGGGTCAATAAATACTGCTAATCAGGTATTAGATGTAAATGACTTTCATGAAAGAAATGATTTAGCTAAGGATGTTGAGATTTTAAAATCGAAACTTCTATTCATAAGATCTCTAAATCGTTTACCACTTGATGTAACTTATTATAACCAAGGTGAAATACTAGATCATGAACTCTATACATCATCACCAATAAAAGTAGATTATGAAATTTTAGATTCAACTATTATTGGGAACCGTTTTTATATCGAGTTTTTAGGTGATGATAAATTTTCTGTCAAACTAAATGAAACTGATTTGGGTAAATATTCTTTTAATCAGACAATCAATACCCCTAAGGTTAAATTTTCTATAATAAAAACAACTTATCAGGCTGATATTGATAGGGATATGTATTTTGTTATTAATGATTTTGAGACTTTAACTAATAACTATATATCTAGATTAACAATTTTTCCATTAAATAATAATGCTAAAACAATAAATATTTCTTTTCAAGATAATAATCCAGTAAAAGCAAGAGATATTGTTACTTCTGTGGCTGATGAATATATTTCTTATGACATTGAAGAGAGAAGTAGAAGTTCTAAAAAAGCACTTCAATTTATTGATGACCAACTAGATACTTATTATAATAAGGTGAAGAAATCTGAAAATGTTATACAGAATTTTCAACAGAACAATAATTTTTCTTCAATAGATAAATCCCAAACTTATTATGATAGAAGCAATAAGTTGGATAATGAATTAATTGATATTGATTTACAACAATCTGTTTTAGGAGAGATTAAAAAAACGATATCATTAAATCCTAAAAATATTGATGTATATGAACTGCTACCAATTTTAGCAGGAACAGAATATGCAGGTGGAATAATGTCTTTAATTACAAGCTTAAAGGAATACTTAATTGAGAAAGAAAATTTACAGTTTAATGTTACTAAAGATAGTGAGGCAATTAAATCTTTAGACCATAAAATTGAGATTCAAAAGAAAGTGCTTTTTGAAAGTATTAATTCATCAATTAATAAGCTTGTTGCAAAACGTAAAGAGATTTTGTCTAAAGTAAGAGATGTTGAAAGGAAATTTTTAAGTGTTCCCGCTCAAGAGTTAGAGTATGCTAGATTACAAAGGGTATTGTCAATTGATGAAAAGTTTTTTACTCTTTTGATGGAAAAAAGAACAGAGTATTCAATATCTGATGCGGGGTTTGTTTCTCAGCATACTGTTTTGGATAAAGCTACAACGCCTTCTGTGCCAGTGTTTCCCAATAATAAAGTGTTCATATTGTTTGGAGTAGTAATTGGGTTAGTTTTGAGTCTAGTTTTATTGTTAGCAAAGTATATACTTAAAAATACTATTTCTTCGGTTGATGAAATTATTAGGCAATCATATGCACAAATAAGTGTGTTGGGAATAGTGCCAAGATATAAAAAAGACATACCTGTTTCGCAGTTAGTTGTTAATAATAATCCTAAAGCTATTATTTCTGAAGCTTTTAGGGCTATTCGATCAAATATGCAGTTTATTTCTGGTGAAGATGGTAAGAAATTATTAGCTGTTACTTCAACAATTTCTGGAGAAGGAAAAACTTTTTGTGCTATTAATATTGCAGGGATTATTGCTTTTTCTGGTAAGAAAGTTATCATATTAGATTTAGATATGCGTAAACCTAAAATTCATTTAGGTTTTGGAGTTGAAAACAATATTGGGATGAGTACATTACTAATCGGTCAGGTTAGTATTTCTGATTGTGTTCGTAATAGTGAGCAAGAGGGGTTAGATTTTATTACTTCAGGACCTGTTCCGCCTAATCCTTCTGAGCTTATAATTAATGGAAAGTTGGATGTTATTATTAAGGATCTAAAGAAAGAATATGATTTTGTAATTATTGATAATCCTCCAATAGGTTTAGTTTCAGATGCAATGGAAGTCCTGAAGAAAGCAGATTATCCAATTTATGTGTTTAAAAATGAATATTCTAAAAAATACTTTGTAAATAATGTTGATAGGCTAATTCTTGATAATGGAATAAAAAATCTTTCGGTTATTTTAAATAGTGTTGAAACTGGTAAAAACTCTTATGGCGGTGGTTATGGATATGGTTATGGTGGTGGTTATGGTTATGGTGGTGGTTATGGTTATGGTTATGGAGGTTATTATGAGGATGAACCAAAAGAACGCAATGGATTATTAAGTAGATTTTTTAGCTGAATATAATAGGTAGTTTATGAACTTTTTAAAAACAGAGATAGAAGGATTGTTGATTCTAGAGCCATCAGTTTTTTCTGATAGTAGAGGATGTTTTTTTGAATCATATTCTAAAAATAAATTTTCAGAGCATGGTATTGAAACTGTTTTTATTCAAGACAATCAATCTTTATCTCAGAAAGGTGTTTTGAGAGGTTTACATTTTCAAAATCCGCCTTATGCTCAAGCAAAATTAGTTAGTGTTATTAGGGGGGCAGTATTAGATGTTGCAGTAGATATTAGAAAAAAATCACCTACTTATGGGTGTCATGTTGCTATAGAATTGTCTGATGCTAATCGAAGGATTTTATATGTCCCAGAAGGTTTTGCTCATGGTTTCCTTTCTTTAGAAGATGATACTATTTTCACTTATAAATGTTCAAATTTTTATCAAAAAGAAAGTGAAAATTCTTTACTATGGGATGATTCAGTTTTAAATATTGATTGGGGAATTGATAATCCCATTCTATCTGAAAAAGATTTGGATGCACAATCATTTAATGGTTTTAATAGTCCTTTTTGCTAAGTGTTATTTTCTTGGAAACACATATTATTTTTTTGTGGGGCGTTATTATTTTCCTTATTGATAAATAGTATTATGTTAAGGTTTGTTAAAACCTTAGGAGTAAGAAATCAAGAAAATATTGAAAGGTGGAGTGACCAGGTTAAGCCGGCAATCGGTGGTTTAGGTTTTTATATAATTTTTTTACTTTCTATTACTTTACATCAGTTTATTTTCTCATACGAGGCTAGTCTTATAGATTTTAGGTTTACTGGCATAATAGGGGCTACTTCATTAGGGTTTCTTATGGGCTTAGCTGATGATGCTTATAATACTCGTCCAATTTTAAAATTTTTAACGCAAGTGCTTTGTGGAGTAATATTGATTTATTCAGGAACTTGTATCGATATTTTTGAGAGTGATCTTTTAAATTATGGATTTACACTTATGTGGGTTGTTGGTTTAATGAACTCTATAAATATGCTTGACAATATGGATGGGATTACTACAACGGTTTCTTTAGTTATTGCATTTACAATGCTGGTATTAATGATAGATAGTAATGATGTGGGTAGCTTAGGGGTGACAATTATTATAGGTTTAATAGCCTCCTTATTAGGTTTTTTATATTTTAATTGGAATCCAGCAATAATGTATATGGGAGATACAGGGAGCCAGTATTTAGGGATTCTGTTGGCAGCACTAAGCATAAATTATTTATGGAACCCCGTTACTACGGATGAGTTTGCTGTTTCTCGACAAATACTGATGCCATTAATTTCATTTATTATTCCAATAGTAGATACTACTACTGTTACCATTAAAAGACTCCGTAAAGGAAGTTCTCCTTTTGTTGGGGGGAGAGATCATACTACCCACCATTTATCTTATTTAGGTTTAACCGAAAAACAAGTAGTTTCTGTAATTGCTTTAATTTCGATAATATCATCAGCGATAGTGATATATGTAATTAATAGTATTACAAAATGGAGTCATTTATATACAATAATATTTATTGCATACTTTGTTCTTATTTTTGGAGTTTTATTTATTGTCGCTAATAAAAATATACCTGAAGACGAATAATGATAGATGCATCAGAAGAATTTATTGAAGTAGAAGGTTCAAGAGTTCATAATCTTAAAAATATTTCTGTTAAAATACCTCGAAATCAACTTGTTGTTATGACTGGTGTTAGTGGTAGTGGAAAATCATCTTTGGCATTCGATACTATTTATGCGGAAGGACAGCGAAGATATTTAGAAACATTTTCTGCTTATGCTCGTCAATTTTTAGGTAATATGGAGCGGCCTGATGTTGATAAGATTAGTGGGTTAAGTCCAGTGATATCTATTGAGCAAAAAACAATTAGTAAAAACCCAAGGTCAACTGTTGGAACCATCACCGAAGTTTATGATTTTTTTAGATTGCTTTTTGCAAGAGCTTCTGATGCATATTCATATAATACGGGTGAAAAAATGGTGAAATACACACCAGAACAGATTACTGAATTAATTCATGAAAGGTATGAGGGTAAAAAGTTGATGCTTTTAGCTCCGATAGTAAGAGGCAGAAAAGGTCATTACCAAGATCTCTTTAACCAAATACTTAAAAAAGGGTTTTTGAAAGTTAGAGTTAATGATGAAATTCTAAATATAACTCCAGGTATGCGTTTGGACAGATATAAAACGCACAATATTGAAATTGTTGTTGATCAAATTAAAGTTAAGTCAGAGGATAAAAAAAGAATTAATGATTCTGTAAATCTTGCAATGAGACATGGTAAAGGGTCGTTAATGGTCTTTGATGTGGAAGCAGACACTTTCTCATTAATGAGTAAAAACTTAATGTGTCCAACTACAGGAATATCTTATGATGAACCTGCTCCTAATATCTTCTCTTTCAATTCACCATATGGTGCTTGTAATAAGTGTAATGGAATAGGGGTTGTTTCAGAAATAGATTTAAAAAAAATTATTCCAAATACAAATTCAACTATAAAAAAAGGAGGGATAGCACCTTTGGGTGAGTATAAAAATAATTGGACTTTTAAGCAAGTTGAAGCTATTGGTCAAAAGTTTGGTTTCACATTAAATACTCCAATTAATGAGATTAGTGAAGAAGCTATTGCTTTTTTAATGAATGGTTCTAATGATTCTGTAACATTGACACAAGAGGTTGCAGGAGTGAAATCTGATTATAACATTGAGTTTGAAGGGTTGGTAAATATAATTATACGTCAATTTGAAGAGAATAAAAGTAGAACAGTGAGTAGGTGGGCAACTAGTTTTATGAATAAGGTAGAATGTCAATCATGTGGAGGTAGTAGATTAAAAAAAGACTCATTGTATTTTAAGGTAGATGGTAAATCTATAGCTGATATTGCAAAAATGGACTTAGACTCATTGTATAATTGGGTTTTGGGGGTGGAATCAAGGTTGTCGAATAATCAAAAAATAATTGCTAAAGAAGTTTTAAAAGAAATTAAAACTAGATTAAAATTTCTTTTAGATGTAGGCTTGACTTACTTGTCGTTAAACAGAAGTTCTAGGACACTTTCAGGAGGTGAAGCCCAAAGAATAAGATTGGCAACACAAATAGGGTCTCAATTAGTAAATGTACTTTATATTTTAGATGAGCCTAGCATTGGCTTGCATCAAAGAGACAATGATAAATTAATAACATCATTAAAAGAGTTAAGAGATATTGGTAACTCTATTATAGTTGTAGAACATGACAAGGAGATTATGTTGGCATCGGACTATATTATTGATATTGGGCCAAAAGCAGGATTGCATGGGGGTGAAATTGTTTCAGTAGGAAGTCCAAAAGATTTTATAAAAAATGATACTGAGACAGCTAATTTTTTAAATGAAAAAATTGCAATTCAAATCCCCAAAAAAAGAAGAGAAGGTAGTGGAGATTGTATAGAGTTGTTTGGAGCAACTGGGAATAATTTAAAAAATGTAGATTTAAATATTCCTTTAGGTAAATTAACTTGTGTTACAGGTGTTTCAGGAAGTGGGAAGTCTACTTTGATTAATGAAACTTTATATCCGATTCTAAATCAACATATTTATAATGCGGTTAAAAAACCTCTGCCTTATAAATCGATAGATGGGTTAAGAAATATTGATAAAATTATAGATATTGACCAGTCACCAATTGGTAGAACTCCTAGGTCTAACCCAGCAACTTATACTAGTGTTTTTACAGATATTAGGTCTTTGTTTAGTGGGTTGCCCGAATCTAAAATTAGAGGATATAAGCCAGGTAGGTTCTCATTTAATGTGAAGGGTGGTAGATGTGAAACATGTCAAGGAGCTGGGTTAAAAACTATTGAGATGAATTTTTTGCCAGATGTTTATGTTGAGTGTACAGAATGCAATGGGAAAAGGTATAATAGAGAGACATTAGAGGTTAGGTATAAAGGTAAATCGATTAGCGATGTGTTGAATATGACTATAGATCAAGCTGTTGTTTTTTTTGAAAATATTCCTTCAATTATTCAGAGGATAAAAACATTGAAAGATGTTGGTTTAGGATACATTCACTTAGGGCAACCATCTACAACCCTTTCGGGAGGTGAAGCTCAGCGTGTTAAATTGGCATCTGAACTATCTAAAAAACAAACAGGAAAGACATTTTATATTTTAGATGAACCATCAACAGGTTTGCATTTTAGCGATATTAAAATATTTTTAGATGTCATAAATCGATTAGTTGAGTTAGGCAATACAGTATTAATAATTGAACATAATATGGATATTATTAAAGTAGCTGATCATGTTATCGATGTTGGTCCAGAGGCTGGTGCTGATGGAGGTGAGATTATAGCTGAAGGAACCCCAGAGGAAATAATACGTAATAAATTGAGTTATACTGCTAAATATTTAGCTCAAGAATTTAAATGATAATTTATGCATAAGGAAAAAGATTGGAAAGAAATTAAAGCAAATGACTCATGGGCTATATTTAAAATTATGGCTGAACTGGTAGAAGGGTTTGAAAAGATGGCAAAAATTGGTCCTTGTGTATCTATTTTTGGTTCGGCAAGGACAAAGTCAGATAATAAATATTATAAGATGGCAGAAGAAATAGCTGCTAAATTAGCTGATAAAGGATATGGTGTTATTACCGGTGGAGGTCCTGGTATAATGGAGGCTGGAAATAAAGGTGCGCACTCTGTTGAAGGTAAGTCTGTGGGGTTGAATATAGATTTACCTTTTGAGCAGTTTAATAATCCTTATATTGATTCCGATAAATTGATAAACTTTGATTACTTTTTTGTGAGAAAAGTAATGTTTGTAAAGTATGCACAAGGGTTTGTTGTGTTGCCAGGTGGATTTGGTACCCTAGATGAGTTATTTGAAGCGATTACTTTAATTCAAACACAAAAAATAGGACGTTTTCCAATAGTTTTAGTTGGTAAAAGTTATTGGTCTGGTCTATTAGATTGGGTTAGGGGTGAAATGCTTGAAGCTGAAGCTAATATTAGTCCAAAAGATTTAGACCTTATGTCATTAGTTGATACAGTTGATGAGGCTGTTAAGTGTATAGATGATTTTTATAAAAATTCCACGCTCAAGCCTAATTTTTAACTTTATTAACAATTATTGGTTTATAATTGATATTCAATCGTTTAATTTGGCTCTATTTATCTTATAGATTTGTTGTTGATGTAGTTATTAACAGTTGTTCATAACTATATTGAAAGTTCGGTATTTCGAATTTTTGTTTTATTTTTATTGCACTAACGCAATAAATATACACGATGAAAAAAGTTACCTTATTAACAACAACATTGTTCCTGTCATTAGGATTGTTATTTAGTCAAGAAAAATCTGGGCTAAAACATGTGCCTTCTATTGGTGTCCATATAGGTGGATTGTCTTATATGGGTGATATTTCAGGTGCAAAAGGGAATTCTTTTACATACTGGAAGCCAGCTTACGGATTTTATTTAGAGAAAAAGATAGGTAGTATTTTTGGTGTTTCAGCAAATGGGATATTTGGGAAGGTGTCAAAATCTAAAATTAACAATAGTACCTTCGTTAATTTCGAATCAAGTATTATGAATGTTGATTTAAATTTATTGCTTGATTTTGATAATGGTAAATTAATCAACGAAGAATCGTTGTTTTCTCCTTACTTATCTTTCGGTTTTGGTTATATGACATTTGATCCAAAAGGAGATTTAATGACTAATGGTTCTGCTTATTATCATTGGGATGATGGTACTCTTAGAGATATTGATCAATCAACCCCAGGTTCAGATACTACATCGGTAATTTTAATTAGAGATTATGATTATGAGACATCCTTGAAGGATAGTACAACTAATTATGCTAAAAATTCATTTACATTACCAATTAGGTTTGGTTTAAAATTTGAAATTTCTGACAATTTAGATGCTAGAATATCAGCTGCTTACATATTTACTTTTACTGACTATATAGATAATATTTCAGGAGGAGGCAATGATAAATTATTTTATACTTCTTTTGGATTACAATATAACTTTGGTGGAAAAGCTAAGAAAGATGATAAGTATAAAGATTTTGATTTTTCAACTGTAGATAACACTGATGCTGATGCTGATGGTGTTAATGATGTGAAAGATTTGTGTCAAAACACACCTAAAGGAGTAGAGGTTGATAAAGATGGATGTCCATTAGATGGAGATAAGGATGGTGTTCCTGATTATAAAGATAAAGAACTGAATACAGTTGCTGGTGCTAATGTTAATCGTGATGGAGTTACTCTTACAGATGAGATGATTGCTATGCGTGAGCAAATGAAAGATTCTGTGAAAACAGAATATAAAGTGTTCAAGGCTGAGGATTTGTCACAAGAAGAAATGGATGAGATCCAAAGAATGTATCAAGAATCTAACAATGCTAAAAAGCCAGTAGGTTCTGAAGCAGGTATTCCAGAAAAATATAGAGGGTTGGATTTAGATGGTGATAAGTTTATTTCTGCAAAAGAAGTGACTGGTGCTATTGATGGGTTTTTTGAAGGTGAAAATAATTTAACAGCAAAAGATTTAAACGAGCTCATTGATTTCTACTTTGATCAATAGCGCAAATGAATAAAATATGGTGAAACAGTTCATTTTATTAATCCAATTAATTGGAGTATTTTTTTATCAATTAGTATTAACTGGCGATGTAACTGTTTCGCAAAAAATTCCCGACACTATTCAGGTAGGGAGTGAATCTGTAGTTGAAATAAGAGTCAATAAAAGTGATGCTTCAGGTTTTGCTAAAGTACAACAAGATCTTCCAGCTGGTTTTAATGTGGAACCTATAGAAACAAAAGGAGCAACCTTTTCTTTTAAAGAAAACCGTATTAAATTTATTTGGATGTCTTTACCATCTGAAGAAGAATTTACTGTTTCATACAAATTAGTTCCCTTAGAAAGTACTGTAGGTGACTTCTCAATTGCTGGTAAATTTTCATTTATTGCAGATAGTGAGCGTAAAAACATTCAAATATCACCTGCAAAATTTACCGTTTTAGAGCAAGATGTTGTAGCTGAGCTACCTGTAGAAGAGCCTGTAGCTGAGGAAGAGCCTGTGGTAGAAGAAGAGCCAGTATTGGAAGAAGAACCGGTTATAGAAGAGCCTGAATCAATTGAAGTAGTATCAACTCGTAATATTGAAAAGTTAGAAGAAGGCAAATACACAGTTACTTTAGCGATTAATAAAAAAGGTGTTGAAGGTTTTGCTAAAATTACTGAGATAATTCCTTCAGGATTTAAAGCTTCAGAAATTGAAAGTAATGGAGGAGTGTTTTCTTTTAAAGAAGGAGTTGCTAAAGTTTTGTGGATGGCAATTCCTAAAGGAGAAGAATTAAATATTAAATACAATTTAGAATCTGTTACAGCAGAAAATGGTAATTACGATATTACAGGTGATTTTTCCTTTTTAGATAACGAAGAAACAAAAAAAATAGCAACAGAGAAATCTACAGTTGAGCTTAATATTGAAGTTGTAGTTGATGAAACACCTGATCCAGTTGAAGAAGAACCTCTTGCTGTTGTTGAGGAAACTCCAGAAGAAGAACCAGTAGTTGAAGAACCTGTGGTAGAAGAAGAGCCAGTGATAGACCCTCCGGTAGCTGATGAAACTCCAGTTGTTGAAAATGATCCAACTGAAAATGACAATAATGAGGAGACTCAAGTTACATCAATACCTTCTCCAGAAACAAATGTATCATATAAAGTACAGGTAGGCGCAGGTCATCAAACTGTAGCGGCTAATTACTTTGCTAAAAGGTTTAACCTGAAAGATAATGTGAGCACTGAAAATCATGAAGGATGGATTAAGTATTTAGTAGGAGCTTTTAATCAGTATAAAGACGCTAGAGATAAAAGGAATGTTGTTAGAAATAACATTAAAACAGCATTTGTAACTGCCTATAATTCTGGAAAAAGAATCACTGTTCAAGAGGCATTAATGATTTCTAACCAGAAATGGTATAAATAATTTTGTATCTTTAGCCAATTATATGCGTATTACGTATAGAAATTAAGGTATTTATGATAAAGCAGATATTATCTTTATTGCTAACATTACTTATTTGTTCGTCACTTTTTGCTGGTGACGACAATGACTCTATACCTAAAGAAAAAGAACCCACACCTAAAGAAATGTTCTATGGACCAACTATTGGTCTTGGTGTAGGTATGTTTAAGTTTTATGGAGACATTTTAGATGCTAAATATGGAAATCCTTTAGTTAGTAACATTGGATATGATTTACATGTAAAGCAGCAACTAAACCCTTTTTTAACGGCAAAGTTTTATGTATTGTTTGGAACTGTAAGTGCTAACGAACGCTCTGCAGATAGAAACTTGAATTTCCGGTCAGCTCTTCGTGTTGGAGGATTTTCTTTAATTTACAATTTCGATCATATACTTCCAGAGCAACGTGTTATTAGCCCTTTTATAAGTTTAGGGATTGAGTCTGTAGAGTTTCATTCTAAAACAGATTTGTATGACGAATATGGTAATGAATACAATTATTGGTCTGATGGTTCAATTAGAAATATTGATGAGAATGACCCTAATGCAGCAAGTGCAATAGTTATTCAAAGAGATTATAACTTTGAAACTGATTTGAGAGAAATGAATGTTGATGGTTTTGGAAAGTATGCTGAAAGAACTTTTGCTATTCCATTAGGGATAGGTTTTAAAATGCATATGTCTAAAAATATTGATTTTACAGTTGGAACAACTTATCATTTAACATTTTCAGATTATATTGATAATATTACTGATGCCAGTGGAGGAGATCGAATTGGAGCTCAACCTGGTAACGGTGGTAATGATAAATTCTTGATGACTTCTTTCTCAGTAAGTTATAATTTCTTAAAGCATAAAAAAGCTGACAAAATTGAAAAGTTTGATGATGAGTTTGTTGATTATTTAGCATTTGATAATGAAGATGAGGATGGCGATGGTGTGATTGATTTCTTGGATGAATGTCCATGGACTCCTGAGGGAGTTGAGGTTGATGATAAAGGTTGTCCTTTAGATAAGGATAAAGATTTTGTTCCAAATTATAAAGATGATGAATTAGAATCTAGAGATGGTGCTGTTGTTAATAGAACTGGGGTTGAGATGACTGATGACATGATATTTGAAGCTTATCAAAGATATATGGATTCTACAGGTATGTTTGCTGAGACAGAAACAAGAGTTATAGCAGGTACCCAAGGACCAAAAATTAAAAAGAAATACCGAGTACAAGTAGGAGAGTTTACTGGTGCAATAGATGCTGGATTAGTTGACAAATTTTTAAGTATTCCAGATGTTGAAATTAAATCTGAAGGAGATGAAACTGTAATTGCTGTTGGTGATTATGATAACTTACCAGATGCTGTAAAACGTAAGATAGAATTAACTGAACAAGGATTTGATGCTGCTATTGTAGTAGAGGAGGAAAAAGATGGTACATTTACTTCTGTAGGAGATGCTGCCAATAATATGACTGTTGATGGTGTTACAGCTGTGCCTGTTTCAGATGAAGTTGTGTTTAGAATTCAGTTAGGTGCTTTTGCTAAGAAATTAACTGCCAAAGAATTAAAAGGCTTGAAAAATGTTATGGTGATTAAAGGAAGTGATGGATTATACAAATACTTATATTCTAAATCATTTAAAACAGTGCAGGAAGCTGCCAATACTAAAATAGGTTTAGCACTTGATTATGGAGTTAAGGATGCCTTTGTGGTTGCTTATAAAGGTGGTAAGCGTATTAAGTTGAAAGATGCAGGTGTACAAACTACTCAAAAGGAAAATATAAAGCCTACTACAGAAAAAACTTACGATAAAGAAAAAATTAGGTTTAAGGTTCAGATAGGGTCTTATAAAAACCAATTACCAACTGAGGTGTTGAGTAAGTTTATGGAGTTAGATGGTGTAGACCAAACAGAGTCAAACGGCCTAACACGTTATACTGCTGGTGAGTTTAAAACTTACGAAGAGGCTGAAGCTTATACTACAAAGGTTACAGAAGCTGGTATTGGAGGTGCATTTGTTATTGCTACTCATGAAGAAGAACTAATTCCAGTTACCAAAGCAAAAGAGATTATTGCTGAGTAATTATATTTTTATCATCTTAATGAAATCATTTCATTTAATTTTACTTTGTTTCATTTTTGTCTTTATTGGATGTAAGAAATTTTCATGCGAATGTATTGAACGTAAACCAGGAGAAGATCCTGTTTATACAGTTACACAGGTAACAGGGCATCTTTCTAAAGGGCATAGTGGATTTGATGAAGATGCAGAAAAAGAGTGTGAAAATTTAGAAATCAAAGGTTATCCGCATAATAAACTTTGCAATTTAAAATAATCAATTGTGGATAAAGTATTTACTACATATTAATTTGTTGCTTATTTGGGGTAGTTGGGTGTTCTAAGAGTGAATCATGCGATTGTATGACCGTTGTTAGTTGTGATGGTGTAATTACTGCATTTATTTCTAATAGTTATACATCTGAAGAAGGACATAATGTTTCTCAAGAGTTTTGTAATGACAGAGATGCTGAATCTCATGTTTATCCTGCAACTCCATATGGAGACCATTGTCCTAATTTGCCTTATAATTATTTTTATGTTAAAGGAGTAAGTATTACTGTTTGCTATAAACGAGCTTGGTTGTAGTAAATTTATCTGTGTTGTCGGTTAATGTTATCAGGTAAACACCATTACTGTAATCAGTTAAATCAAATGTAAATAAGCTGTTTTGTAAAGAGCTATTATGAATTAGTTGTCCTAAAGCATTTCTAATAGTAATAGTTTTGTAGTTGCTATTATTAAGCTCTACAGTTAATACATTATTAGTAATGTAAGTCTTTACTTCGTTATTGTTTAACTCATCAATTCCTGTTGCATTTGCAATTACTGTAATTGATTTATTATAGTTTTTAAAACAAGTAGCATTTTGCATTGCTTTTAAGTCAGCTATGTATGTCCCTATTTGATTGTATGTATGTGAAGGGTTAGCTAATGTAGAAGTATTACCATCACCAAAACTCCATAAATAGCTTGTAGCGTTTATAGATGTATTATTGGGCGTAAATGCATTGCCTAGTAAAATAGTATCATTAGTTGTTGTATAGTCGCTAGTAATTTCTAGAGGCATAGTTATAGTAACAGTATCAATACTATTTCCACAATAAGCATCATTAATTTCAATAGAATAAGTTCCGCTAGCAATATTTGATAAAGAATCAGAACCAACCACATTATTACTATTGGCAATAATTGCATTATTGCTATTTCTCCAAATTATATCATAAGGGTTAGCACTATTTAAAGTGTACTTAATTGCTCCATCTGTATTCCCATAGCAAGTAGGATCATCACTGTTAATTGCATAGCTAGCACCTATACGCAATAAAAATCTAGCACTATCTGTTGTATTGTTAATGTATAGATTAATAGAGTCTATAGAATTTAAATCATATGAAATATTATTTGCAAGATCCTCAAACATTAAACATCTTGTATTTCCTAAGGCAGCGATGTTTTCAAATTTTATAGAGGTAAAACCACTAAGCCCACATGTTATTTTTACGGGTAAATTAATTTCTTGTTGAGGGAATTGATTAATAGAATATTCTTGGGTTCCAATTATAGTTGATAGCCTTGGTAAGTTAGTATTAGCGGAAGTCATTTTTTCAGCATCAAATTCAGCATCAAAACTATTGGTAGAATTAGGTTCTAAATTAATAGCAATCTCATCGCTTCCGTTATTATTAGATGCATTAATTCTAAAAGGTTGAATGATTGAAGGCTTTAAAAATGCGCCATCTACTGTTGTTTTACTAGATTCCGTAACTCTAACCAAAGGTGATGGTGAAGTTGCTTGTACCCAAAATGCTTGAGAAGAAGCTATATTGTTAGAAGCTCCATTTGTTCCTATACCACCTACATAACTTCCAAACTGCTGTATATCCGGGTTCCAAATATATATAGCATTATTAATGTTGGTTTTTGTAATATTAGGGCTATCCCAATCTAAAGAAGAAGGGTAGGGATTACCGACCATATTCCAACCATCTTCAGCAGGTAATCCAGAATTTGTGTAAGTAACAGGTAAATTAATATCGCCTACATTAGGAGCACCATTCATATCAATAGTAAAAGGCTGAGTGCCTGTAATGGTGTCGCCAGACCATACCCATAAACCTTCACCAACTCCAACAGAGTTAGTTGTGTTTGTAGCAGCTACAAAGCCATTATCTTGAATGCCTGAAGTAGTTTCATCATAAAAATAAATAGATGGCCAAGGGTTAGAGGCTGATGGCCAATTAGGGAAGTCAGAACCTATAAATCCACTTGTAATAAAATCATCATTAAAATCTGCTAATGTAGTAGATCCAACTGCAGAAGTTAAAAATCTCCAATCAGTTGAACCTGCATCGATGTATCTTTGCATAGTTATATTCCCAGTAATACAAGCTCCACTAGGGATTTCACCTATTCTAGCAGTGCCTGATGCATTAGATAAAAGAGTAATACGATTATCAGTTTCTAGGCATCCAGCTTGCAAGTCGATTGTACCTTGAACATTAATATTACCATCAGTTACTTTAACACCAGCATTATTATTTACGGTTAAATTAAAAAAGTTTGTAGTACCACTTCCATCAATTAATTGTTCAGAGTTCCCGTTAAAAATTACCTCTTCTGAACTTGCTATTAATGAACCATGGTTGGTAAAGTTTCTTCTTAAAGATAAGTTTCTATTGTTAGTTGATAAATCTAATGTTCCTCCAGAAGCTATAATTACATTATTAACTGTTTCATTTTGAGTAAGAGTAACAGTATGGCTGTTATTGATTTTTACAAAAGCATTATTTGGAGGGTTGCAATTACAATCCCAAGTAGTAGGATTGTTCCAATTACCAGACTGAACAGATTGTATAGATTTTAAATCTCCAGATATTAAAGAAACCGTATCTGGTGACATCTTTTTGTTATAAAAAATTGTAGTACCAATTCTGCCATTCCAGCCACTATTATTCCCTGTATCTTTAGGCCCTTTTCCTAAAAGTATCTTTTGAACACCACTCATTAGTGAATTTACTGTATTAACTGAAGATTCGTTCAAGACACCATCAATGTATAGGTTGATTTGCTCTCCCTGCTTCCATGTTAGTGTTAAACATTGAAGAGAATTGGTTTGAGTATTACTTTGAGATTCAACTTGATTGTTTGCAGTATTTCCTTGCATACCACATTTAATTAAATTTGTTCTTCCTGTATTTGCACCTGAAGCATCATACCTCATACAAATTATTTCATCAGCACCATCTGGATTTTCAGAATCAAGAAAACCTTTATCATTATTAGTAATGTCATCAGATTTTATAACAATATATATTGAAAATTCATCTAAACCATTAATTGCTGCTGCTATTGGTAGGTTTTCAATATAATCACCATTAACAAAATCAAGCATATTTTTTCCTTGGTAACTAACTAACCTTGGTCTAACTCCCCCACCAGTATTTGAAAAAACATAACCCCCACCACTGATATCATGCCATTCAACAACTCTATCATTTAATTCTGCAGTATTGTTTGTAGCTTCAAAAACACTACTGTCAGGGCTAAGCCAAAGTATAATATTGTTGCCAAAACCAGCAGGAGGTGTAATTTGAGAGAAAGCACTAGTGGTTAATAATAACCCTAGAAATATAAAAAAGCACTTAAATTTCATTTGTCGCTATAATTACTAATAGATTAGGTATTAATACTTAATCAACTAGTTGTATAACGCAATATACTCACTGATGGTTGCACTTAAAGTTATTATTCGACAAATGGTAGTTTAATATAGATGAATGGTGCTGTAATTGATGGATATTGTGATACGAATATTACACTACCAATAGAAATATTTTGACTTAGTAACTGAAGTGCTATTTTCATAAAAATCGATTCTAGCAAAACCAAAGCCAGTACCTCCAAACACCATATTTAACATTAAAGTTTTAGAAGTGTTATTTGTATTTGATTGAAAAGTTTGACTAGAATCTTGAGAAGTGTATGGGGCAACCATCCAACCATCTGCTGAACCCAAAACATATCCCCAATAAGGTCCTGGACCTGGACCAGGAGATGTTGAAAGGTTTTGAATGCGAATTTTCAAGTTGGCACTACAATCTAATGTTGCAGAAAAACTATATGACCCTGTGTCTGATACTATAGAACTATCAGGTAAATTTAAAATATTGAGGCCATAAAATAGCGAGTCTTGATAACTTATAGCTCCACTTCCTTGACACTCAGTATTAGATGGTGTGACAATATTTTCATCTTCTTTACTACAACTAATAATTACAAAAGAAAAAATAGTGATAAGCAATAGATTTTTCATGGTTTTATGTATTCTATATTTGGGTAAATATATAAGTCTATAATAAACAATTTTAATCAAACCTCTCTATTTGCAACATAAACATCCCACTTTTCTAAAACACTTGTCATATCTTGTGGTAAGTCAGATTCAAATTGCATCCATTCTCCAGTAGTAGGGTGTTCAAACCCTAAAGATTTGGCGTGTAATGCTTGGCGAGGTAATAAACCAAAGCAGTTGGTAATAAATTGCTTGTATTTAGTAAAAGAAGTTCCTTTTAATATTCTATCGCCACCATATTCATTGTCATTAAACAAATTGTGTCCTATATGCTTCATATGGATACGTATTTGGTGCGTTCTACCAGTTTCTAGCTTACATTCAACTAAAGTTACATAACCATAGCGTTTTAATACTTTATAGTGCGTTACAGCGTGTTTTCCAAATTCTCCATCAGGAAACACCTCCATTACTTTTCTGTTCTTTAAACTTCTTCCTACATGTCCGGTTACAGTTCCGTCTTCTTCAACATCTCCCCAAACTAAAGCATTGTACCTTCTTTCGGTAGTTCTGTCAAAAAACTGTTTACCTAAATGAGTAAGAGCATGTTCTGTTTTGGCAACTACCATAATACCTGTAGTGTTTTTATCTAAACGATGGACTAAGCCAGGTCGACCAGCCATATCTGCTTCTGGTAAATTATTAAAGTGATATATTAATGCATTAACAAGTGTTCCAGAATGATTTCCATAACCAGGATGTACAACTAAACCTGCAGGTTTGTTTAACACAATTACTTGGTCATCTTCATACAATATATTTAAAGGAATATTCTCAGGAATTAACTCAATCTCTTGTGGAGGATAAGAAAGTTCAACAGTAATCTTGTCTAAAGGTTTTACTTTATAGTTAGATTTCACTGTTTTTTTGTTAACCAATACACTACCATCTGAAATGGCTTGTTGTAGCTTGTTTCTAGTGATGTTAGGTATTCTGTCCATTAAAAATTTATCTACACGTAAAAGTTCTTGCCCTTTATCTGCAGTAAATTTATAATGTTCAAAAAGCTCTTGATTGTCGTCTAATTCTTCTTCCAAAACCTATTTAGAAATAACTACTTTTTTGTGAGTAATTTGTTGAGTATTGTTATTGGTAAAACGTAAAATGTAAATACCATTAGCTATGCTCGATGTATTTATTTTAGTAGTTAATGATGATTCTGTATCTATCATTACTTTTCCATTAATATCAATTAAGTTAATATGGTAAGAGTTAGAGTTATTAATTTTAATGTTAATTGTTGTATGAGCTGGGTTAGGGTAAACATTAAAAGTGTCTTTTTTATCTAGCTCATTTACACTTACTGTTGGATTTGGATAGTTATCAAACACAGGTCGTAACATTAATGAGCCTGCATAAGAAGCTGTTTGCCATAT
>JARGOE010000029.1:2533-29473 GCA_029210015.1 Vicingaceae bacterium | reverse complement strand
TCCAGCAGGTCCAGTAAGGCCAATAGGTCCTTGAGGTCCAGCAGGTCCAATAGCCTGCACCCAAGCACTACCATCCCAGTACCAATAGCCTATAGCTCCACTTGTCATAGCAGCATTTGTATTGTATACTAATAAACTAGTTGCAGGAGCAGGTACTGTTAAAACATCAGTATTTGATGTTAGTGCTACCCTTGGTATTAATAATCCTTTATCTGTATAGTCAATATCTAAAGCAGCAGAAGGGTCCGGAGTAGCTCCTGTAGTATTTATACCAACGTTTTGAGCAAATGAAACACTACCAATAGCTCCAATTAATAATGTAAAAAGTATTTTTTTCATCATTTATATATTTAGTTTTTTAATCATTTTATTTTTTCGATAAGTTATCTTTAAATGTAGATAAACACTTGTCAGACGCAAATAAACCAAAAAGGTTGCATAATACAAATAAAAAGCCTTGATTATTGATAATCAAGGCTTTCTCTAGTTAAGTGTTTTATTTCTTGTTAATTAGCAGCAATCTTGAATTTTATAATAAATTCATCGCTAATCATTTTGTCTCCTAAACCTTCAAAAAATTTTCCTGAACCATATTTAATATCATACAAAGTTCTATCAATTTTAAATTCAGCATAAGCAGCAAGTTTTCCTTCTTTGATTTCAATGTTTGCGGGAAAATCAATAGGTTTTGTAATGCCTTTGATAGTAAGGTTTCCAGAAATTGTATAATTATTCCCTTCTGTTTTGTTGAATTTAATAATCTCTAAGGTTGCAGTTTTGTTGTTCGCAACATCAAAAAAGTCAGGAGAGTTTAAATGTTTTACTAATTTATCAGACCATTCTCCTTCTAGATCTGAACAAGTGATAGTTTCCATGTTAATTGTGATTTTACCACCTGATAGATGACCATCATGAAGGTTAATTATTCCTTCTTTTATAGATATACTTCCATTGTGTTTGCCTACAACCTTTTCACCAACCCATTCAACTGTGCTAACATCAGTATTTAATTTTAAATTTGAGTGATTGTGAAAATGTGCTTTGACTCCCCAGCTAGAGATGACAATAAAACTTAATAGTATTAACGATTTTTTCATTATTTGTATAGTTTTTTAGATTAGATCACAAATATATGTATATACATTTAATGTAACAACATTAAAGTGTTAATGATTTGTTATTTTTGTTTTTTTTTCCAAACTTGGTACTTATAGATAGTATCACTATTATCTATATAATAGATATATTCTATAATGTAAGTTTTTTTAGGGGCAGCATTTTCCACGTCTTTTTTCTTGCCATAATATTCTTCCTTGGATTTATAAATAAATGCGGTGCTATTTTCAAATCTTTTAATTGTACTAGGGTTTCCTTTAGATTGAACTAAAAAAGATTTGCTCTGACCAATAAATTTGCTAGGGAATGAAACAGGGCCTTTCGGATGACATTGAAAAAGAAGTAAAGAAGAAAACAAAATTATAGTGTAACAACCTAAGTTTGTTATTAGCGTTGTTATATATCGTTTTATTTT
Source organism: Vicingaceae bacterium (assembly GCA_029210015.1). Taxonomy (GTDB): domain Bacteria; phylum Bacteroidota; class Bacteroidia; order Flavobacteriales_E; family Vicingaceae. The sequence continues at coordinate 27,942 of JARGOE010000029.1, read as the reverse complement.
CAAAAAGTTTTTTCTATCTTGTTATAATAATCTTCTTAAATTCAGATATGTTATCAGAGTAGTATCTAACAAAGTAAACTCCTTCAGCAACATCACTTACATCCATTCTGTATTCCTTTAAATGATTAATATTAATGGATTTTACAATTTTGCCAGAGTAGTTAATTAATTCTACAAAACCACCATCAAAAATTCCTGATAGCATAATAAAGTCTTTAGCAGGGTTTGGGTAAGCATTAAGCAGTTTAGAGTTAGGGGTTTCACTAATACTAGTTGTATTATAAACCATTACATTAATATATGCTGTATCCATACAAGCCCCATTTGTTGTAATTAATTCTACATTCATAAATCCTGGTGTTGTGTAGGTGTATATTGGATTTTGAACATTGTCATTTCCTCCATCACCAAATTTCCATGCATAATTTATTGCATTAGTACTTAGGTTACCGAAAAATTGAATATCACCACCATTAACTTGCAACAAATAGAGTGTGTCATTTGGAACGGGGTCATCAATAACCGCAGTAGGAGAAATACTAATCGCAATAAAAACAGAGTCAATTGCTGTACATCCACTTGCATTTTCTCCAATTACCCAAAAAGTTGTAGGTGAAGTAGGGTCAATAATAGGGTTGGCAATTGTTGAATCAGATAAATCAATTTGAGTATTCCAAGTATAGTTTAATGCTCCTGTTGCATTTAACATCATAGATGATCCGTTACATAAACTTGCATCAGGTCCAGCAGAAACATTAGGGACAGGGTTTGCTGTAATTGTAATTTGACCAGTATTGTTACAGTTATTAGAGTCTGTTACACTAACAATATAGATTCCAGAAGAGTCTGCTGTTGTAGATTGTGTAGTGCTATTTGTAGGTGACCAAAAATATATTGCTGCAGAATCAGCTGTTAAGATAACTGAATCTCCTATACAAAATGTTGTTGGTCCGCTTGCTGTAATATTGTTTGAAGGCAAAGGGTTTACAGTAACGACAACAGTGTCATAATCAATACACCCTAGTCCATTTGTTGCAGCAACAGTATAAGTAGTAGTTGTTGTTGGGTTTGCTATTGGGTTAGCAATATTTACATTGCTTAGACCTGAAGCAGGAGACCATAAATAACTGATAGCTCCAGGAGCGCTAGCATTTAAAGTTGTGCTATTACCTACACAAATTTCAACATCGTTACCACCATTAGTTTCTAATTGACACCACTTAATAGTAGAATAATCTTTAAATGATGCTGGGTCTGTACTAGTTCCAGTAACATAAATGCTTTCAGCAGCATCAATTTCCATTGCAAAAGCTTGATCACTATTACTAGCAGGGCCATCAAACCTAGCTTCCCAATTTATTCCGCCATTTGATGTGTCATACTTTAAAGTTAAATAATCATTGTTTGTTCCAATTCCAGCACTATATCCAGTAACATAAAGAGCTCCAGAAATACCTAGCCTCATTTGTTGAGCATCATCATAACCACTTGTAGGGCCATCATAAGTGTCTTGCCATAATATATTACCCATAGAATTGTATTTTATTGTTACCATATTTTCAGCAGAACCGCCTGAACCCATGCTTCTACCAGTAACATAAACGTCTTGATTGGCATCAGCCAAAACGTCAAAAGCCTGATCCTCATCATTTAGAGGGCCGTCAAAAATTTGAGCCCATTGTTGAACGCCAGAACTGTTTATTTTAATAGTTACATAATCATTTAATGTTGCTAAACCACCATAAGTATATCCTGCAACATATACATTTCCACTATTGTCTAAAGAAAGAGCTTGAGGAACATCAAAGAAATTAAGTGCTCCATTGTATCTAGAAACCCATTGTTGCACACCATTGTTATTATACATTATTGTAGCAATATCTAAATCTGAAGAACTTCCATAACTATGTCCACTAACATATACATTAAACATTGGGTCTAATTTAATTTGAGTAGCCGCATCTATGTTGTTGCCAGGACCGTTGTATATTGAAGCCCATTGTTGAGCGCCTGAAGTATTATATTTTATAGTAACAAAGTTTGAGCCTTGACCTGAAATGTCAGCACTACCCGTAACATAAGTATTCCCTGAGGTATCAATTGCTAAACTGTATGCTTCATCAAATCCATTTGCTGAACCATTGTAAAGGCTAGCCCATTGTTGAGCACCTGCAGCATCATATTTAATTGTAACATAATCATAGTTTGGGCCAGTTGAAGCTGTATAGCCAGTTACATAAACATTCCCATTTTTATCAACAGCAATATCTCTACCCTCATCAAGAGCACTTCCAGAGCCATTAAAGGTTGACGTCCAAAGTTGGTTTCCTAGCGGGTCATATTTTATTGTAAGGATATCATAACCATTAGTAAAACTAGTGTAAGAGGTTCCTGTAACGTAAACATTTCCAGCGTTGTCAATAGCTATTTCTTTTCCTGAATCAGAATTTAATCCAGCACTTGTAAATCTTGATTCCCATAAAACGTTAATTTGAGCGTTTGATGTAGATAGAAGAGTTAAAAGTGTTAATAACAATAAGTATCTATGGGTATTAGACGTGAAAAATGTCATATTCATAACAGCATCATTTTTTTAATAAATAGGTCGCAAAGATAAATAAATATTTTCTTGAAGCAAGTTTAATAATTATCTTGAATAGATGAATGTGTTCATTTTATCGATAATTAGCATTTTTTAGTAAATTTTTATAGCTTTGCGCCATCCTTATATTTTAGCAAATGAAACAAGTTAAAAATTTATTACTTATTGCCTCTCTTTTTTTGGCTCCATTTTTTGCGCAAGCAACCCATGTTGTTGGGGGGTCTTTAACCTATGAGCACTTGGGAGGTTCAACCTACAGAATTACTTTTAAGATGTACCGTGATTGTTCGCCTTCTAGTGTTCAGTTACCAAATAATGTTACAATTCAGGTAAGGCAGCCAAATGGCTCTGTTTTTTCACCTAGCAAAAATATATCCATGCCTAAAACACAGGTTGCTGTTCTAGATCCACCAATTGATACTTGTGCTTTTGACCCAGGAATTTGTGTTGAGGAAGCTATTTATACAACAATTGTAAATAATTTACCACCTAACCCAGGTGGATATCATATGTATTATCAAACTTGTTGTAGAAATGCAAGTTTAGTAAATGTTAACAACCCACTAAGTTCAGGAGAAAGCTTCTATACTTATATTCCAGATAACAGTTCAATCTTAACCAACTCAAGTCCACAATGGAAAAATTTTCCGCCAGTATTCATATGTCAAGGAAATCAATTGAATTTTGACCATGGTGCTACTGATAAGGATGGAGATTCTCTAGTTTATTCTTTCTATAATCCTTTTGACGATAATAACCCTACCTTCCCAGCTAATGTTGCTACATTTACGCCAATAGGATATAATGTTGGATATAATGCTAACGATCCATTAGGTGGTGCTAGTTTAACAGTAAACCCTAATACGGGAGTGGTTTCAGGTATTCCTCCTGCTTTAGGTCAATATGTTGTTGGGGTTCGTGTTGATGAGTATAGAAACGGAAATTTAATAAATACTGTTTATAGAGATTTTCAATTTAATGTAATTAACTGTCCTCCTATACCAACTCCTGGTATTGGGCCAACTGAAGGCTGTTCTGGATTAGCGATTAACTTTACTAATACCAGTACTCCAATTTCTCCAAATTCTTTTTATTGGGATTTTGGTGATCCTTTATCTACAACAGATAATTCTACACAAGTAAATCCAAGCTATACATACCCTAATATTGGTACTTATATAGTTATGTTAGTAGCACAAGCAGGAACTCCTTGTGCTGATACAATTTATGATACTCTTATAGTTTCTGGACTTGTTCCTGATTTTACATTGCCTGATTCTATTTGTGTTAATGATCCTGCTAATTTTAATGACACATCAACTCCAACAGTTAATGCAACTGTCAATAGCTGGAATTGGGACTTTGGAGATGGGGGGGTAGCCGTAACACCTTCTCCTAGCCATACTTATACTACATCTGGAACTTACCCTGTAAAGCTTATTGTAGGTACAGATGGTGGGTGTATTGATTCTATTACAAAAAACATATTTGTCCAAGCTTTACCACAGGCAATCACTAGAGATACTTTTACATGTGCAACTAACCCTGTGATAAATCTTAACGGTAACGTTTCAGGTGCCTCAGGAGGTTTATGGATTGGAGCGGGAGGTTTTAATCCTGGCTCTAACGATTTAAATGCGGCTTATACACCAACCGCTGGAGAAATTTCAGCTGGTTTTGCAACTATTATACTTTCTACTACCGGTAATGGTTATTGCCCATCAAGTTCTGATACTATGACTATATTATTTACGGCAGGAATTACTGCTAATGCTGGACCAGATATTGCTGTTTGTAAAGATAGTGCCGGGATTCAACTAACGGGATTAATAACGACAGCAAATGGAGGTCAGTGGGTTACAAGTGGAGATGGTTCGTTTCAACCAAATCCATTTGATATGAATGCTATATATATTCCAGGCACTAACGATACTACTAATGGAACAGTTCAAATATATTTGAACTCTACCGGAAATGGAGATTGTATTCCAGATTCTGATACTTTAACCATTACATTTACAAGTACGCCTTATGTTTCAATTATGTCTAATGATACTGCTTGTGCAGGTAGTGTAATTGTTCCAGTTAGTGCAAACTCAACAACAGGAACAGGTTATTGGCAATCATCAGGGTCGGGAAGTTTCACTCCAAATGATTCTTTAACTAATACAAATTATTTCGCTGATTCATTAGATAATTTCAATGGATTAGTAACATTAATATTTACCTCTACTAATAATGGAGGTTGTCAAAGTTATTCAGACACTTTAGATATTTATTTAATTCCATCTCCTACGGCTGACTATACTTTTGTGTCCGCTTGTCCAGGAGATACAATACCATTTAATGATAATTCAGCTTTCATAGACCCTATTGTTTCTTGGGATTGGGATTTTGATAACGGGTTTACAGATAATAATCAGAATTCATCAATGGTATTTGATACTGCTGGCACTTACAATGTATTATTAACTGTTCAATCTACAAACGGTTGTGTTGATACGGTTATTTATCCGGTATTGGTTTATTCTTTACCTGAAGCAGATTTTGTTGTAAATGGAGTTTGTGTTGGAGTTGAGAGTCAATTTTTAGATTCATCAACAGTTAATGGTTCAACAATAGCCAATTGGTATTGGGATTTTGGTGATGGTCTAGGTAACGATACTGTTCAAAACCCGGTTTATACTTATGATGGAGATGGAAATTACAATGTGGATCTAATTGTTCAGTCTGCTCAAGGTTGTTGGGATACAATTTCTTACCCAATTGCAATACAAGGGTTGCCAACTGCTACATATAACAGTAGCCCAGCATCGGTTAAGGTTGATGAATCATTTTCATTTACTGATTTCTCTGTATCAAATATTGTTAGTTGGTATTGGGATTTTGGTGATTCTTTAGGAACATCTACAGATCAACATCCAACTTATAGTTATGAAAATGCAGGAAACTATAGAGTTTGTTTAAGAGTTACAGATACTTATGGTTGTGAAGATTCAATTTGTGACATTGTAGTTGTGTTTATGCCTCCTCAAGTGCCAAATGCCTTCTCGCCAAATGGAGATGGGGCTAATAATATATTTTCTGTTTTAGGAGGACCTTATAAAGAATTAGACTTTAAAATATATAATAACTGGGGAGAGTTGATTTTTGAATCAGACCTTCAAAGTAATGGTTGGGATGGGACTAAAGAAGGAGTTGAACAACCTGTAGGTGTTTATATTTATACTGTAAGAGCTGTTACATTGGACGATGAACAGCATAGTATTAAAGGAGATGTTACATTATTGAGATAATCAAAATGATGAAGAAGTATTATTTATTTTTAATTAGTGGGTTGATTTTGTTGAGTACTAGTGTTAGTTCTCAAGATTTTCACTTGTCTCAATATGATGCGGCCCCACTTTATTTGAATCCGGCTTTAGCAGGACAATTTGACGGAAAGTACCGTATTCATGGTCACTACAGAACCCAATGGGGTAGTGTATCATCAAAATCATTCAAAACTGCGGCAATATCTTATGATATGCCTCTTAATGAGAAGTTTGCTTTTGGAGCACAAATACTTAATAGACGTGCTGGTGCTGGAGACTATAATGATTTAGGAATATTATTAACTGGAGCTTATAGTTTTACTGTTGATGATAATAAAATGCACAAGTTTTCTGTAGGTTTACAGGCAGGGATGATTCAAAAAAGTGTGGATTTTGATAAACTATATTTTGAGAGTCAATATACAACTGCTAATGGAGGTTCTTTTGATCAAAACCTTCCAACGGGTGAGAATTTTGGAGGGCAAAACTTTTGGATTCCAGATGTTAATGCTGGTTTTGTTTATTATTATGGTAAAGATCAGATTAGAGTTAATCCATTCATAGGAGCTTCAGTTTTCCATTTAACACAACCTAAAGAAACTTTCTATAACAGTGATAATAAATTACCATTAAGATATAAAGCTCACGCTGGAGCAAAAGTTAATATTTCTGAAAAAATTCAACTTATGCCTAAAGTTTTATTTATGCGTCAGAAGAATGCTCAAGAACTTAATTATGGTTTAATGGCTCATTATCATTTAGGATCGACAGGAGTAATTGTATTATTGGGGCCAACATTAAGAAGTTCAGATGCATTTATTTTAGAGGGAGGAGCTAAGTTTGGTAATTATGAAGCTAAAGTTAGTTACGATTTTAATACATCATCATTGAGTGATTTCTCAGACGGTAAAGGAGGATTTGAAATTTCTTTAACCTATATTCCAAGAATATTTAAACCTAACCCTATTAAAAATTGTCCAAGAATATGAAGTTAAGAAGGTTAAGTATATTAATACTGTTTGTATTAATAGGACAATTACTCTATTCGCAAAGTAAAAGCGAAATTATTGAGTATGGAGATAATGCTTATAAGAATGAAAATTTCGCGTCAGCAGCTTTCTTTTATCTAAAGATAATTGAAAAACAAGGTGTTGCAAGTGGTTTAGTTCATCCTTATGAAGCTAGAAGTTGGGTTGCTCCAGCAAAAAAAGATAAGTCTGCTAATGATTCTTTGAAAGAATCAGGTAAACAAGATTCAAACTCTTATGCGGGAAATGAAGTCGTTTTGCATAAACTAGCAAGCTCTTACTATAAAAACCATGATTATTTAGAGGCAGAGAAGTGGTATGCAATAGCGATTAATTATCCAATTGATGAGGTTGATGAAGCTTTTTTAGATATACAAAGTTCACGCCTTTGGTATGCGGAAGTTTTAATGAATAATGAAAAGTATGATGAGGCATCATCTCAATTCGAAGAGTTTAAGAAAGAAACACCTAATATGGATTTATCTAAGAGAGCTGATAAAGGAATTGTAGGTTCTTTTTTTGCTCAGGATGAGAGTTCTAATAATCCAGAGTCTAAGGTGACTCTAGCTGATTCGAATCTTAATTTTGGAACATCTAGTTATGGAGTAAATTATTTTGGAGATGAAACTAGCATCATATTTTCTGCTGCTGGGCCAAACGGAGTGATTGAAGATGAAAAGACTCAAAATAGTAATTATTTAAGCGATTTCTATATTTCTCAAAAAATAATGGATGAAGGATTTAGTGAGCCTAGTAATTTAAATGCGCCTATAAACTCACCTAACAATGAGGGCGGAGGTGTATTATCAATAGATAGAACAACATTTTATTTTACTCGTCAATCAGGAGTTAACAATAAAGAAGTTGCGATATGGGTAAGTAAAAACTTCAACAATCGTTGGATGGAACCTTTAAAGCTAGATACAAAAATCAATGTTGAAGGTTATAAATCAATGCACCCTGCTCTATCTTTAGATGGAGATGTTTTATACTTCTCTTCTAACAGACCTGGAGGTCATGGAGGGATGGATATATGGTATTGTGATGTTGATGAGTATGGAGGGTTAGGAGAGCCTATTAATATGGGGCCTTATGTAAATACAGTTGGGGATGAAGTAACACCGTATTTTAATTATTTTACAAAAACGTTATACTTTTCTTCTGATGCATATGGTGGTATAGGAGGTTTGGATATATATAAGACAACCTTTAATGAAGATGAAGAATCTTGGAGTACACCTAAAAATTTAGGAAAACCATTTAATTCTAGTAAAGATGATGCATACTTTATAATTGGAAAAGATCAAAAGCAAGGATATTTATCATCTGATAGAACTACATGTGATTGTGGAGATGAATATGAAGGTTCTGTTTATTGTTATAAAATTTATGAATTTGGACAACCTGAAATGGTTTATACATTAAGTGGTACGGCATTTAATGCAGAAACTAATGAAATTATACCTAATGCATTAATTACGTTTAAAGATATTAGAGGGAAATTAGACCCTGTATTTATTACTACTGATGAGCAAGGTAATTATAAAAGAGACCTTGAAGTAGGATGGGAATTGTTTATGAAAGCTCAAAAAGCAAAATACTTTGGTGATGCTGCAAACCTATCAACGAAAGGGTTAACAGAATCAAAGCATTTTGTACAAGACTTCTTTTTAACACCAATTCCTCTAGGAGAAATTGAAATTCCAGGAATTGAGTACGATTTCGATGCTGCGACTTTAAGACCAAAATCAAAAGAGATTCTAGATCAATTAGTTGAGTTTTTAGAATTAAATGACAACTTAGTAATTGAGATAAGATCACATACAGACTCTCGTGGTAATGATGATTATAACTTAAAGTTATCTGATAAAAGAGCTGCTTCTGTTGTTAAATATTTAGTTGCTCACGGAATATCTAAAGATAGATTAGAATCTGTTGGAATGGGAGAGAAAGAACCATTAGATGACTGTTCTAAATATGATAATTGTGGTGAAACAGGTAAAGAAGACTGTGATTGTCATCAGAAAAATAGAAGGACTGCATTTAAAACTTTAAGTGAAGAGTTTAAAGATGTTTTTAAAGGCAATTAAAATTCTTTTCAAAAAATAAATAAACCCGAAGAAAATTTCTTCGGGTTTTTTGTTAATAGGTGTTTTAAATATTTAACAAGAATGCAACCAAATTGTTAATTTTGACATCTTATTATTAAAGCATAAACTATGAAAATTTTCTTATTTATCTTCACAATATTTTTCACATCTATTACTTTAGATGCTCAAATATGCTTAGGAGAAGATACTGCATTATGCCCAGGGGAGAGCTTGATTATTAGTTTATGCCCAGATACTGGAAGTACAGGTTTGGTATATAGAATGGATAGTACACAACAAGTTACACTTTCTGATGATCAATATAGTGGGGTGGTAAATATAGGGTTCCCGTTTACATATTATGGGAATGTATATACTCAGATGGTGATAGCTTCAAATAATTATGTTACGTTTGATTTAACACAGGCTGGAGGTTATTCCCCTTGGTCAATTGGTAGCCCTGCACCAAGTCCAGCATTACCATTAAACGTTGTGATGGGCCCTTATCAAGACATTAATCCTGGTTTAGGGGGAACAATAGAATATGGTATTGTTGGAATAGCTCCGAATAGAAAGTTTATTGTAAGATATAATCAAGTTCCTATGTTTTCTTGTACAAATGATTTATTCTGCTCCTCTATAGTATTTTATGAAGGAACTAATAATATTGAAGTCCATATTGATAATAAACCTTTATGCCCTACATGGAATGGTGGTGTAGCAATTGAGGGTGTTCAAGACTTATCAGGAACTAATGCAACAGTTACTCCCGGAAGAAATTTTCCAACACAATGGACTGCTGCTGCAGATGGTTATTTGTTTACACCAAATGGACCAACTAATTATATAGGTTCGGTAACAACATATATTCCTACACTTTTAACAAACGCTATACAGTGGTGGGATACTGATGGGAATTTATTAGGATCAGGCTCAGATGTTTCTTATACACCAACTAATGACACAACAGGTATTTATATTATATATGACCAGTGTTATACAGGAAGTGGAGGACCTGCAAGTAGTGATACTTCATGGATTTATTTACATGATTTACCTAATATTAATTTAACAAAAACCGAGATAAATTGTATGAATTCTACTGCAAATGCAATAGCTACTGTTACTGGATCAGCTCCTTTTATTTACCAATGGAATGACCCAATGATGCAAACTACCGATACAGCTTCAGGTTTAATTCCGGGTATTTATACAGTCCTCGTAACTGATAGTAATGGTTGCAAAAGGTCTGACTCTATTTTGATTGACTCTGCAGCATATATACATATTTCGTTTGGGATAGAGACCCTCTGTAATGGAGATAGTTCTGGTTCAGCTTATATTACAACAATTCCAGGAGATACCATTTTCAGTTATTTGTGGGATATTAATGCAGGTTCCCAAACTAGTGATACTGCAACAGGGTTATCTGCTGGAAATTATCAAGTTTATATTACAGATACCATAGGGTGTATTGATACAGTGGATGTTATGATAAATGAACCTACAGCAATAGGCTTAAATGATACGATAATAAATCCGCTTTGTAATGGATCAAGTAATGGGAGTATAACTGTTAATGCTTTTGGAGGAACTCCTGGTTATGTTTATTCATGGGGGAATAATCAATTATCTGGTTTAGGCCAAGGAACTTATCCTATTACAGTTACTGATAGTAATAACTGTATCTATACAGATAGTTTTACTTTAATTGAGCCAGATCCAATAACGCTTGTTTTAGATACTTTTTCGGCCTCATGTGGTTTAAATGATGGTATTGTATGGGTAGTTGTTCATGGAGGAACTCCAGGTTATAGCTATAATTGGACCCCTGGAGGAATAGGGCTTGATACTTTAAATAATGTTGGAACAGGGATGTACACCTTATTAGTTACTGATACTAATGGCTGTTTCGCTTTAGATTCTATTTATGTTAGTGAAGTACCGAATTTTAGTGTTGATTTTTCATTAACACCTAGTTCTGGAGTAGCTCCATTAGAAGTGTTTTTTACAAATAACTCTAATAATTGTATTACATATTTTTGGGATTTTGGAAATGGTGATACTTCAACAGTTCAAAATCCATCATCTGTTATCTACAATACAGACAGTACATATACAATTACTTTAATTGCTTGTAATGCTGGTGGTTGTTGTGATACCGTAACCCATACTGTAGTGGCGCAGAGTAATTCAATTTGTTCATTTGCAAACGTATTTACACCAAACGGAGATGGTATGAATGATAAGTTTATTGTTGATTGTGATCAGATAGTTGAATTTGAAATTGTCGTATTTAATCGTTGGGGTAATATATTGTTTGAATCTAATGATATTAATAATTCTTGGGATGGGACTAAAAAAGGAAAAAATGTGCCTGAAGGAACTTACTTCTTTATTATTAAAGCTACAGGTCTAGATGATGTTGTATGGGACAAAAAAGGTTCGGTTTCACTTATTCGATAATTTTTTTTGTATCCTTTTTTTTAAGAGAAACTATTTTCACTTTAGGGTTTGTATTACCTAAAGTAAAAAAATAATTCCAGTAAGTGTTAAAACTCTTTTGATCGCTTAAGAAGAAAATATTTAATAATTTTTATAGGAATTAAGGAAGGGATATTAAAGGAATAAGAGCACCTTTAAATAATGTTAGCAAAGAAGTCAAATAGTTTTAATCAGGAGTAATTTCCTCTGAAGCCTCTTCTAATCTAGAAGAAGCTTCTTCTCTTACAGCATTTTCTACAACACCATTAATGTTTATTTCGCTAACTCCTGGAACCATAGCTCCTACTTTACATATAGGTTTATATAGTAATGAAGACTCTTGCATGTCATTATCAATAAATGAAACCTCTTGATTAATGTTGTTTACAATATTTAAAACAATGCCGATTATTAGTGCAAACTTTAAAATACCAAAAGCTGAGCCCGAAACTTTGTTGATTGTACTTAACGAAACCATTTTTATTACTTTTTGCAACATTTTGGCAATAAAAAATACTGCAATTACTATTAAAATAAATGTTATGGCAAATGAAAGTAAAGGCATTACTTGTTCAGAAACATTAAACATTTCACCTAAATATCTGGCTGATATTGAAGAAAACTTTGCCCCACCCCAAACACCTAAAAAAAGCGCAACTAAAGATGCTACCTCAATTATTAGTCCTTTTTTAAAACCTTTATATGCAGCCCAGAGCAAAGGTATAATGATTATTACATCAAAGTAATTCATAATGTAAAATTAACTTCAAAATCAAAAGGGTTAAAAGATTAGACAACCTATTTATTAAAGTTAGATTGTTTATAGCTAGCGTAAGTCAAGTTGTTTATTTTTGTGTTATGGAAGAAGAGTTAAGTGAAAAGTGGTTACAAGTGCAAAAAATGGTTTTTAGGCGATTTGGAGAGAAGTTGGATGAGCAAACCATACTTTTTGTGATTGGTTTACAAGAGTTGGGATTAGGTATGAAAACATATAAAAAAGAGGAAAAATTAGACATTATACATATTGGAATATGCACAGTTTTAATGCCATTCGGATATTATAAATTAATTGGGAAAGATGATGATGGTTGGCCTCATTATAAAAACATAAAAAAACTCCCCAATGATGTCAAAGGGGAGTCTCAAATATTTTATTTGCGTAAAGCAATAATTAACTATTTCAATTTATAAAATTATTTAACTTTTATAGACATGTTATAGTTGTTTTCTTTACTCTTTTGTCTTACTTGCTCAATTTTAATAACTTGGTGTCCATATAAAGTGTCTGTGTAATATATTGTTGGATTTAATGAGTCTTGAATTTCTTTGTAATAAATAACATCAACATCTAATACAGCAGAGTATTTAAAATCAAAAATAGCATCTCCAGCTCCGTCAGTCCTAGTTGTTTGGTCCATTAAAGCAGTATTTAATATGCTTCCAGGCTGACCAGCATTAGGCCCATACCATGCACGAACAATAGCTCTTTTAGCAATCGTCCCATCTGCTTCTTTGACATTAACGATTAGTCTTGGACCTCTATCTTTTTTACAAGAAGTAAAAAGTAAGACTAACCCTAAAATGGCTGCAAAAATGTATAAAAATTTAGTATTCATCTTTTTCTAATTTTAAGTTATTCAAACCCATATAAGGCATAAATTCTTAATATTGCAATAAACAAATGTAAGAAATAAACATGATAAAGAAAATAATTTATATTCTCTTAGTCGTTATTACGGGATTTAACACTAACTGTTCTGCTCAAAAAAAGAAAAAACAAACTAAGGTTTTAATATCAACTGAATATGGAGACATTAAAATTGTTCTTTACAACGAAACACCAAAGCATAGAGATAATTTTATAAAATTAGTTAAAGAAGGGTTTTATGATGGAACTCTTTTCCATAGGGTTATGAATACTTTTATGATACAGGGTGGTGATCCTGAATCTAAAGAAGCTGTTAAAGGAGCTGCCTTAGGAAATGGAGGACCTGGGTATACTATTGCTCCTGAGTTCAATTCAAAGTTTATTAATAAAAAAGGAGCTTTATGTACTGCAAGACAACCTGATAATGTAAATCCTAAAAAAGAATCAAATGGTAGCCAGTTTTATATAGTGCAAGGAGTTAAGTATACCAAAGTTGAAGTAGATAAAATTAATGACCAAAAAAATAAAAGAAGAGAAATACCAATAGTATATACTGAAGAACAATATAAAGTTTATGAAGAAATTGGGGGGAAACCTCATTTAGATATGGATTATACTGTTTTTGGTGAAGTAATAGAAGGGCTTGAGGTCATTGATTTAATTGCAGCTGCACAAACAGATAGAAGAAATAGGCCTAAAAAGGATATTAAGATGACCATGAAAATAGTGAAGAAGTAATGAAAGAAACGATAGAAAAATTATTGAGTGAAGTAGCGGCTTTTACACCTTCCACTAAAGAAGAATTAGAAGCGTTTAGAATAGATTTTTTAGCTAACAAAGGTAAAATAAAAGCTTTATTTGCTGATTTTAAAAATGTACCTAACGAACAAAAGAAAGACGTTGGTCAATTAATCAATACTTTAAAAGAAAAAGCACAATCAAAGGTTGATGACTTTAAGGCTAAACTTTCAAGTTCTGTTGAAACGAGTGAAGAGAGTATTGACTTAACACGTACGGCTACACCTTCTAAAATTGGTAGTCGTCACCCTATATCTATTGTAAGGAATGAAATTATAAATATTTTTTCTCGAATAGGTTTTACAGTTTCAGAAGGTCCTGAAGTTGAAGATGATTGGCACAATTTTACAGCCTTAAATTTTCCACCAGAGCATCCAGCAAGAGATATGCAGGATACTTTTTTTGTTGAAAGTGAGGAAGGAGAGATGGCATTAAGAACACATACTTCTTCTGTTCAGGTTCGAATTATGGAAAATCAAAAACCTCCAATTCGTACACTTTCTCCAGGGAGAGTATATCGAAATGAAGCTATATCTGCAAGAGCTCATTGTTTTTTTCATCAAGTTGAAGGTTTATATATTGCTGAAAATGTATCGTTTGCTGATTTAAAACAAACGTTGATGTATTTTGCTAAAGAAATGTTTGGCGAAAAAACACAAATACGTTTAAGACCTTCTTACTTTCCATTTACAGAACCAAGTGCAGAAATGGATGTGAGTTGTTCAGTATGCGATAGTAAAGGGTGTAATGTTTGTAAATACACCGGGTTTTTAGAAATTATGGGGTGTGGAATGGTTGATCCTAATGTGTTAGAAAACTGTGGGATTGATAGTAAAAAATATACAGGTTTTGCTTTTGGTATGGGAGTAGAACGAATTGCTATGTTAAAGTATAAAGTCAATGATTTACGATTATATTCTGAAGGAGATGTGAGGTTTCTAGACCAGTTTAAATCTGCTTTTTAACTAATTGCTACCCCAATCACACAAACGTCATCAAGTTGATCTAAAGAACCTTTCCAATCCTCAAAAGCATTATTAATAAGGGTTCTTTGAACTTCCATGGGTTCTTTTTGAATTGATAATAGAAGTTTTTTAAAATTAGCAGTTTTCATCTTTTTACCTTTTTCTCCCCCAAATTGGTCCGCATACCCATCAGAGAATATATATATATTATCCCCTTTTTGTAATTCGATAACATGTGTTTTATATGGTTCTGGATTATCAAATTGCCCTATAGGTTGTTTATTGGCCTTTGTTTCTATTAGTTCTCCATCTCTAATAACCCATAAAGGGTTATGAGCTCCTGCATACTTTAAAGTATTTTTTTCTAAACAACATAATGCTATATCCATTCCATCTTTAACATCATCCTCACTTTTCTCAAATTCTTTTAGTACTATTTCTCGTGTTTTATCTAATATTTGGCCAGGGTCAGTTAACCCATGTTCTCTTACACTTCTGTTTAAACCATTATTACAAACTACACTCACCATTGCACCAGGAACTCCATGCCCCGTACAGTCGGCAGCTGCAAAAAGTATTTTATCATTCTTAGATTCCATCCAGTAAAAATCTCCAGCAACTATATCTTTAGGAAGGTAAAGAATAAAACTATCTTTTAAATATTCTTTAACCACTTTTGATGAAGGGAGAATGGCCGATTGAATTCTTTTTGCATACTGAATACTATCAGTTATTTCTTTATTTTTTTCTTCAACCACAATTTTTTGCTCAGCAATAATTAAGTTATCTCTTTTTTTTCTTTGAAAACCTATAAATAAGAAAATTGCAAAGCATAGAACAACACTAACACCACCATATAATAAATAATTTTTCATTTTTTCATTCTCTAAAACAGCATTCATGCTTTCAATCTTAGCCATTTTTAGAGCAATATCTGTACTGTCTCTTTTTTGAGCTAATTGGAAGTTGAATTTTTGTTCAACAAATTTTAAATCTTCTAATTCATTTCTACTTTTTAAACTATCCTTTAACATAAGGTGCATTTCTTTATACTTAAGAGCTTTTTCGAATTTTCCCATTCCTTTATAAGAATCGCAAATTAATTTTGCACAAATGTCTTGCCTTCTTAAGACACCAGCATCTTGAAATGCTTTAAGCGCTAAAAGCCCATAATCCACAGCTTTTTCAAAATCATTTTTAAAGAAATAAGCCTCAGCTTTTCTATATAGTGCAGCTGCAATTCCTACTTTACGTCCAGCTTCAATTGAAACTAGATAAGCACTATCAGCATAGATTAAAGCTTGGTCTAAATCCCCCACAAGACGATATCTTCCACTTATATTGTTATACAAGGAACTCAAAGCAAACTTGTTTTTTTCATCTAAATAATTTAAGCTTTTTTTATAAAAACTTATAGACTCTTCACCGTAAGTAGTTCCTGCTAATTGAAAATAAGACCTCTGAACTAAAAAAGAATCGTTTAATTCTTCAGCAATCTTTAGAAGTGTGTCTGCTATCATTCTTCTTTCATCAAAGTTGATTCCCGAAATTAAATACAATGAATTTTCAAGCTCATATGCTTTAAAAAGAAGAGCCTTATTTTTATTTTTTTTTGCTTTGCTTTTTAATTCTAAAATAGTTTCCAACCCCTTAACAGGAGACTTTAAGTTTAAAAATGCTTGAAGATAATTTTCTGTTGCCAAAAATTCCAATTCTAAATTTCCTGCTTTTTTAGCTTCACTTATTGCTATACCAAAATATTTTTCAGATGCTCTGTAATCCCCTTTAAAATTATAAGCTGTTCCCAGCTTAACCATGTTGTTAATTTTATGATGGGAAATATTTTGGTTTTTAAATAGATTAAAGGCAATTAGATGGGCATTTATTTTTGAGTCTAGGCTGGTTTTTAGAACATAAGAATTACCTAGTTCGTAATAGAGTTCAGCCTTTATACTATCTTTTGGATTAGTTTTTATAATCACCAATATGGAATCTGATTCCGATTGACTTTGAGCATTTACTTGAATGCAACAAAAAATTAAGGTGAAAAATATCAGTCTAAACTTCTTCAATTATAGTGTTTTAATATAATCAAATATACCCAAAAATACATCCTAATCATATTTAATATAAAGGCGTTCTATTTGAAGAACAAAAAACAAAAACCGTATCTTGGGGGTTTAAAAATTTAAAAATGGCGGAAGAAAAAAAATTGTTTTTATTAGATGCATTTGCTTTAATTTATAGAGCATATTTTGGTTTTGGTAAAAACCATAGATATAATTCTAAAGGGCTTAATACTTCAGCAATGCTGGGGTTTACCAACACCTTAATAGAAGTATTGCAAAAACAAAAGCCTACACATATTGCTGTAGTTTTTGATGCTCCTGGAGGAGCAACTAATAGAGAGGAAGAATTTTCTGATTACAAGGCAGGTAGAGAAGCGATGCCAGAAGATATTCGAATAGCTATTCCATATATTAAACAAATATTAGATGCCTTTAATATTCCAATATATTTATTGGAGGGTTATGAAGCGGATGACATTATTGGAACTGTTGCAAAGCAGGCAGAAAAGGAAGGGTTTCAAACATATATGATGACCCCTGATAAGGATTTTGGACAATTAGTTTCTGAAAATATTTTTATGTACAAACCAGCTGCTTATGGAAAGCCTGCTGAAGTTCTAGGGATACCAGAGGTGTGTGCAAAATTTGGTGTAGAACGACCAGAACAAGTTATTGATATTTTAGGATTATGGGGAGATGCTGTAGATAATATTCCAGGAATTCCAGGGATTGGTGAAAAAACATCTAAAGTTTTAATTGGAAAATATGGAAGTGTTGAAGGGTTAATTGAGCATGCACATGAGTTAAAAGGAAAACAAAAAGAAAATGTAATTGAATTTGCTGAACAAGGCTTGCTATCTAAGAAGTTAGCTACTATAATTTTAGATGTTCCTGTAGAGTATGATTTTGAAGATTTTAAAGTAGAAGACCCTGATGAACAAAAAATTACCGAGCTTTTTGCAGAATTAGAGTTTAGAAATTTAGCTAAACGTGTTTTAGGTAAAGAAATTCAAATTAAAGCAGCACCAGTTCAAGTTGGTGGACAAATGGATTTGTTTGGTAATGCTCAAGAAACTCCCGATCATGAAGAAAAACTGTTAATGGAACAAAAAACCATAGAAAATACTGACCATAAATATCACTTTGTAAATACCAATGAAAACATCTCAAAATTAATAACTGACTTGTCGGATCAGCAATCGTTTTGTTTTGATAGTGAAACTACAGGGTTAAATCCCTTTGAAGCAGAAATTGTAGGACTTTCGTTTGCATACAAAGCCGGAGAAGCATTTTATGTTCCTTTTCCAGAGAACAAAAGTGAAGCACAGGCCTTAGCTAATCAGTTTAAACCCCTTTTTGAAAATGAAAAAATTGAAAAAGTTGGTCAGAACTTGAAGTATGACATTAATGTGCTGAGCACTTATAGTATTGATGTAAAAGGGAAGTTATTTGATACCATGATTGCCCATTATTTGATACAACCAGATATGCGCCATAACATGGATTTATTAGCGGAAGCATATTTAGGTTACAAACCTGTTTCTATTGAAACATTAATTGGCAAAAAAGGGAAAAAGCAATTAAGTATGCGAGATATTCCGCAAGAAAATATTGTGGATTATGCCTGTGAAGATGCTGATATAACTTTGCAATTAAAGAATGAGTTTGAGCCTAAGATGAATGAAACACTTAAAAAATTAATGGATGATATTGAAACGCCATTAATCCCTGTTTTATCGGCTATGGAAAAAGAAGGAATTAAGTTAGATGTTCCTGCATTAAAAACTTTTTCGCAAGAATTGGAGGAGTTGATAGCTAAATTAACATCACAGATATTAGAAATGGCTGGAGAAGAGTTTAATATTGATTCTCCAAAACAGTTAGGAGTGGTATTATTTGAAAATATGCAAATCGTTGAGAAGGCTAAAAAAACCAAAACAGGTCAATATTCCACAAGTGAAGATGTGTTAAGTAAATTGGTTAGTAAGCACGATATAATACCATTAATATTAGAGTATCGTTCACTAAAAAAATTAAAATCTACTTATGTAGATGCTTTACCTGAATTGGTTAATGAAAAAGATGGTAAAATTCATACAAGTTATATGCAAACTGTTGCTGCAACAGGTAGGTTGAGTTCTAATAACCCTAACCTTCAAAATATACCTATCCGTACAGAAAAAGGAAGAGAAATACGGAAAGCATTTATACCAAGAAATGATGATTATACTTTACTTGCGGCAGATTACTCGCAAATAGAATTAAGAATAATTGCAGCTTTAAGTGAAGATGAAAATATGCAAGAGGCGTTTGTTAAAGGAGAAGATATTCATACAGCTACAGCTGCAAAGGTTTTTGGTGTAGACAAAGATGCGGTTGATAGAGAAATGCGAAGTAAAGCTAAGGCTGTTAATTTTGGAATTATCTATGGGGTTTCTGCTTTTGGGTTATCCCAAAACTTAAACATATCTAGAGGTGAAGCTAAAGAAATTATAGATACTTATTTTGATAAATATCCAAAACTAAAAGCTTACATGGATAATAATGTTGTGCAGGCTAAAGAAAAAGGGTATGTAGAAACAATT
Organism: Vicingaceae bacterium; assembly: GCA_029210015.1. Classification (GTDB taxonomy): domain Bacteria; phylum Bacteroidota; class Bacteroidia; order Flavobacteriales_E; family Vicingaceae. The sequence continues at coordinate 8,359 of JARGOE010000029.1, read as the reverse complement.
ATGCAGCGTAGAAGAATCTTAAAAGATATTAATTCTAACAATGCAATTGTTAGGGGGCATGCAGAACGAAATGCTGTTAATGCTCCTATACAAGGATCTGCAGCTGATATTATAAAGATTGCAATGATTAATATTCATAATGAATTTGAAAAACAACAGTTTAATTCTAAAATGTTGTTACAAGTACATGATGAATTAGTTTTTGATGTTTATAAACCAGAATTAGAGCAAATAAAAGCTGTTGTAAAAGATAAAATGGAAAATGCAGTAAAGTTATCTGTTCCCTTAGATGTAGAGATGAATGATGCTGAAAATTGGCTATTAGCACATTAATTTTATATATTTGATTAACTCAGTAATAAAAACGCTATGAAAAGAACGATTATATTTTGCATTATTTCTGCGGCTTTAATTTCTTGTGGAGATGAAGAAATACCTCAAGAAATAGTTGATGATGTATCCACAAAAGTTTTAGACGATCAGTCTATTGAAAGAGCAGAAAGAGCTCAAAAAGTTTTTCAAACCATTCCTTCTCCTTATGAAACAGCGTTGTTATTTGAAGAGTCTGGCATCGGATATAATGTAGATGCTTTAAACCCTGTTGAAAACGTGAATAAATATACAACAAGTGTTCAGCAAGCATTAAATTTAGGTGTTTATGGTGCAGACTTGAGTTATGCAAATATTCATGATCAATCTCAAGAATCTATGTTTTATATGAACTGTTCTAAAAAGATGGCTGATGCTTTAGGTGTTGCAGGAGCTTTTACTGCTGAGGCTATTGAACGTATTGAAGAAAACATGAATAATAGAGACTCTATGATGACTATTGTAAGTGATGCCTTTTGGACATGTGATTCTTATCTTAAAGAAAATAAGCAAGACAATTTATCCGCATTAATTATTGCTGGAGGGTGGTTAGAAGGCCTTTATATAGGTACAAGATCAATTAACGATGATAACCCTAATCAAGATATGATGCAGCGTATTGCTGAACAGAAATATTCCTTAAATAATTTAATAGATTTACTTGATTCTTACGATGATGATGCTGTAAAAAATATAGCTGATCAACTAACAATACTTAAATCAAGTTTTGATAAGATTGAAGAACAAGAAAGTGAAACTACAGTTTCTAAAGATGATGTGCCAATTATAGGTGGAGGTTCAACATTAAATTATACACCAGAGACTATCAAAGAAATTTCAGCAACCATAGAATCTATTAGAAATGAGATTATTAAATAGAAAGATACTTATTGTTTGTTTGTGTATAGTAGCAAATGCTTTTGCATTAAGCAGTTATGCACAATGTAAAAGTTTTACAAAGAAAAGATGTTTACCATCATTAGCACCTTTTATTCATAATGGACAATTAACAAGTGCTATTTTTAATGCTGGAGAAACTGCCGATATTGAAATGACTTTTAATGCAGGGAAAGAATATCGAATTATAGCTTGTTCTCAAGAAACTTTAGGTAAGGTAAAATTTAAGGTTTTAGATAAAACGAGAAAAGTGCTTTATTCAAGTGAAGAAGATGAAACTAATCCTTCTTGGGATTTTAAGGTTGAAAATACACAGCAGCTAATTATTCAAATTTCAGTTCCTAAAGAAGAGCAAAAAAACAAACTTGCTCAGTTTACACAAAATGGTTGTATTTCATTGTTGGTGGGGTTTAAATAGTAATTTCTCCTCTTAAATCCTCTTCCAATAATGCTTTAATTTTTGAAGTAGATAAATCTGTTCCTAGAAGATACATTAACTTGGTTACGGCAGCTTCATAAGTCATATCTTTTCCGCTTACAACTCCAATTTTTTTCATAGCTGAACTAGTTTCATATTTCCCTTGACTAACTGTTCCTCCCTCGCATTGACTTATGTTTAGTATTATAATATCTCTGCTTATAGCTTCAATTAACAAGTCAATAAACCATATTTCGGTAGATGCATTTCCTGAACCAAAAGTTTCAATGATTATTGCTTTTAATCCTGGAGTATTCATAACAGCAAACAAATATTGTTCAGTTATTCCAGGGAACATTTTTATTGTAGCAATGTTATTGTCTAAAAATTTATTAAGCAATAAATCTTTATCATTAGCCTTATAAATAGCATTTTTATTAAACTTTAATGAAACGCCTGCTTGAGCTAACACATCATAATTAGGAGATGTAAAAGCTTCAAAATCTTCTGCATTAGATTTAGTAGATCTGTTTCCTCGGTATAAATCGTACTCAAAATAAATGGCTACTTCTGGAACTACCGCTTTTCCGTTTTTGTAAGTAGAAGCTAATTCAATAGCAGTTAATAGGTTTTCTTTTGCATCTGTTCTAACTTCTCCAATAGGTAATTGAGAGCCAGTTAAAATAATAGGTTTACTTAAGTTTTCTAGCATAAAACTTAAAGCTGAAGCAGTATATGCCATTGTATCTGAGCCATGTAATATTACAAAGCCGTCATGCTTGTCATAATTGTTATATATGATTTCAGCAATTTCTAGCCAACTTTCAGGTCGCATGTTTGATGAATCTATAGGTACATCAAAAGAATGGACTGCAATATCATGGGCAAACTTTTTTGTTTCAGGTATTTCCTTGATTAAAGAATCAAAATCAAACGCCTTTAAAGCATTTGTTTTTTCATCTCTAACCATTCCTATGGTTCCGCCAGTATATATAAGTAGAATTGAACTCACCGAACAAATGTAATTTAAAATCCAAACACTTCCTTAGAATTTGCAGTAGTAATTTTTGCAACTTCTTCTAAACTAGTTTGATGTAAATCACTCACTCGTTCAGCAATATTAATCAAGTAACTACTTTCGTTTCGTTTACCTCTATATGGTGTTGGGGCTAAATAGGGGGAATCTGTTTCTAAAACTAGGTGTTTCATATCTATTTGTTCAACTACTTTATCTAAACCTGCATTTTTAAAAGTTACAACTCCACCAATACCCAATTTAAAACCACCATAGTTGATGATGTGGTTGGCTTGCTCAACCGTTCCAGTAAAACAATGAAAAATACCACGCATTTTATCATCATTCAGCTCATCCATAATTTCAAAAATCTCATCAAAAGCATCTCTACAATGGATAACAAAAGGAAAACTTCTTTCTTTCGCCCAATTAATTTGTGTTCTAAAAGCATCTTGTTGAATAGCTAAAGTAGATTTATCCCAATATAAATCAATCCCTATTTCACCAATAGCACAGAAATCACGTTGATCTAATTGTTTTTCAGCTATAGCTAACTCTTCTTTATAATTATCTTTAACTGAACAAGGGTGCAAACCCATCATAGCAAAACAATTGTCAGGAAATTCTTTTTCCAAAGCTAACATTCCATCAATAGAATTGCTGTCAATATTGGGTAAAAATAATCTTGCAATTCCTTTATCTATTGCGTTTTGAATCATTTCAGACCTATCCTCATCAAATTGAGATGAGTATAAGTGTGTATGCGTATCAGTTAAAATCATTTGGCAAAAATAGAACAATATGTATAAAGACTTAATCTTTTATCTATAAAGCATTATCTTTGACGCCTTAAATAAATAGAAAATGAGTCAGCAATTATCAGAACAAGAATTGGTTAGAAGAGAGTCTCTTAACAAATTAAGAGCACTAGGAATTAATCCTTATCCACAGGCACTATATCCTGTAAATGCTTTAAGTAAAGATATCAAAGCAAATTTTGAAGAAGGAAAAGAAGTTATAGTTGCTGGTCGTTTAATGAGTAGAAGAAACCAAGGGAAAGCTTCTTTTGCTGAATTGCAAGACAGTGAAGGAAGAATTCAAGTGTATTTTAACAGAGATGAAATTTGTGATGGAGAAGATACTACGCTGTATAATGAGGTGTATAAAAAATTATTAGATATAGGTGATTTTATTGGAATAGAAGGGACTTTATTTAAAACACAAGTTGGAGAAATTAGTGTTAGAGTTAAAAAGTTTGATTTATTAAGTAAATCTTTAAAACCATTACCACTTCCAAAAACTGATAGTGAAGGGAATGTGCACGATGCATTTACAGATCCAGAAATGCGATATCGTCAGCGTTATGCTGATTTAGTTGTAAACCCACATGTAAAAGAGGTTTTTATTAAAAGAACAAAGTTGTTTAATGCAATGCGTAGTTTCTTTAATGATAAAGGATATTTTGAAGTTGAAACACCAGTGCTACAACCAATAGCTGGAGGTGCTGCTGCACGTCCATTTGTAACACATCACAATAGTTTAGATATTCCATTATATATGCGTATTGCAAATGAATTGTATTTAAAAAGGCTAATTGTTGGTGGTTTTGAAGGTGTTTATGAGTTCTCTAAAAACTTCCGTAATGAAGGAATGGATAGAACTCATAATCCAGAATTTACAGCTATGGAGATTTATGTAGCTTATAAGGATTATAATTGGATGATGGAGTTTACAGAGAACCTATTAGAGTTTTGTGCTAATGAGGTAAATGGAACAACCGAAGCTACTTTTGGTGAGCATAAAGTTGATTTTAAAGCTCCATATAAAAGAGTAACCATGCGTCAATCTATTATTGATTTTACTGATTTTGATATAGATGGTAAAAGTGAACAAGAATTAGCTGCTTGGTGCAAGGCTAATGGAATTGATGTTGATGACACGATGGGAAGAGGTAAATTGATTGATGAAATTTTTGGCGAAAAGTGTGAAGGAAACTACATACAACCCACATTTATTACTGACTATCCAAAAGAGATGTCTCCATTGTGTAAAGAACATAGAGATGACCCTACATTGACAGAGCGATTTGAGCTAATGGTTTGCGGTAAAGAAGTAGCAAATGCTTATACCGAATTAAATGACCCAATAGACCAAAAAGAACGCTTTGAGGAGCAGTTAAAATTAGCAGAAAGAGGAGATGATGAAGCAAGTCAATTTATTGATTATGATTTTCTAAGATCTTTAGAGTATGGTATGCCACCTACATCTGGGTTAGGTATAGGTATGGATAGATTGATAATGTATTTAACTAATAACCAGAGTATACAAGAGGTATTACTGTTTCCACAAATGAAGCCAGAGAAGAAAGCTTTAGAATTAACTGAAGCTGAAAAAACCATTTTTGATATAATGAAAAAAGCAGAAAGAATGGAGTTGGGAGAGCTTAAATCTGCCGCTGGCTTGAGTGGAAAACAATGGGATAAAGGAATGAAAGGCTTAAATAAGCAAGGGTTAGTTAAGGTTGAGGTAGAAGGAGACAGTAAACTTTGTGTTTTACAAGCATAGATTCTTTTAGTTTTTCAAAGTATAATTTTTGAGAGTTAAAGATTTTTTCTTTTAAACGAAGGAAAGTTGTTTTTATGTCGTCTAAGATAAAAACAAAATATTAAGTTAACTTTATCAATCTTTAACAGAATATACTTATGAAAAAAACTAACTACTTAGCTTTATTAGGTGCTTTGATTATCACCTCACTAATTACTTTAAATGCCCAAACCTTTGATGGGTATGCATTGTACAATTCTCTTAACAGCAATACTACTTATTTAATAGATAAAAATGGAAGTATAGCCCACTCATGGTCATGTGCATTAACAGGGAATTATACAGTTCACTTAAAAGAAGATGGAAATTTAGTAAGAGGAGGAGTTTATTCAAATAATCAGATGACTGGAGCTGCTGTTTCAGGAATTATTCAGGAGTTAGATCCAAACGCAAATGTTGTATGGGAATATGTTTATTCAACATCATCACATGTGTCACATCATGATTTTACTGTTCTTCCTAATGGGAATGTTATTTTAACTGCTTGGGAGGTTAAAACCGGTGCTGAGTTATTACAAGCAGG
>JARGOE010000029.1:0-2433 GCA_029210015.1 Vicingaceae bacterium | reverse complement strand
TTAAATACAAGTGTTGATGAATTTGCTAATCTTAATGTAAATGTTTTTCCAAATCCATCTAATGGTATTGTAAATATTACAGGGATTTTTAATTATGGAAATTCTTATGCTGTAAATGTTTATGATATTTATGGAAAAGAAGTTTTAAAATTAACTAATGAATCTAGAATTGACTTGAGTGCTTTTAATAATGGTACTTATATAGTTCATATCATTTCAGAAAAAGGAGAAACTATTGTTAAAAAAGTATCTTTAATAAAGTAATAAATCAAAAATGAAAAGAATTGCATTTATACTTTTAGTATTTACATTAACCTTTGGTAGTAGAAGTTTGTTTTCCCAAACAAACTTCTACTCTATTGATACAATCAGAGAGATTAAAATATATTTTGACCAACCCAACTGGGATTATTTATTAGATAGTTTATATGTTGAAGGAAGTAAAGGAAGATTGGTAGCTACGTCAATTAAAATTGATGGGGCTCAACTGGATAGTGTTGGTATTAGATATAAAGGATATAGTTCTGTTAGTGTTAGCCGAATTAAGAATCCATTTAATATTAAACTAGATTATATTAAATCGAATCAGAGTTATAATGATATTGACAAACTAAAACTAAGTAATGTAATCCAAGACCCCTCTTTTGTTCGTGAAGCACTTTCTTATGAAATTGCAAGAAAGTATATGCCAGCAGGAGAAGCAAATTATGCAAACGTTTATGTTAATGATACTCTTATTGGACTATATACTAATGTAGAAGCAGTAAATAAGGAGTTTGTCCAAAAACATTATAATTCATCTGATAATGTATTTTTTAAGTGTAATCCTGCTAATTTAGATCTAAATGGTGAGAACTCAAACCTTGGAAATTCTCCAGGAAATGACAGCACATTGTATTATCCTTATTATGATATAGAATCTGATTATGGATGGGCACAACTATACAATTTTATTGACACCTTAAATAATTACCCCGGAGATATAGAAAAGCTTTTAAATGTTGATAGAACTTTGTGGATGCATGCTTTTAACTACTCTCTAATAAACTTTGATAGTTATGTAGGATATGCCCAAAACTATTACATCTATAAAGACAACCATGGAAGATTCAATCCGATTTTATGGGATTTAAATCAATCTTTTGCAAGCTATCGATTAGCAGATGCATCAATTCATTTTAGTGGATTTACAATTCCAGAAGCTAAAAATATGGACCCCTTACTTCACTATAATAATGTTTCTGTTTACCCTCGTCCTTTAATGAGAAATTTATTTGTTAATGATAGGTATCGTAGAATGTATATTGCACATATGAGAACAATTATGGAAGAAAATTTTGCTAACCAAGATTATTCTGTAAGAGCTCAATATATGCAAACATTAATCGATTCTGATGTTCAAAATGACACGAATAAATTCTACACTTATGCTGATTTTCAGAATAACTTAAATGCAACAGTAACTGATTTGGTTGATTATCCTGGAATCACAGATTTAATGGATGACAGAACAACTTATTTAAGTACCTATCCAGGGTTTCAAGGAGCTCCTGATATTACTAATATCAATTCAACTCCATCAAGTCTATCAATAGGAGATAGTGTATGGGTAACTGCTAAATGTACTGATGCTGATAGTGTAATATTAGCTTATAGATATAGTACAACTGAATTGTTTAATAAAGTTGATATGTTTGATGATGGCTTACATAATGACGGTATAGCAGGAGATAGTATTTATGGGTATAAATTATTAAACATAGGCCATACAGTAGAATATTATATTTATGCTGAGAATGATTCTGCAGGTAGATTTTCTCCAGAAAGAGCAGCCTATGAATACCATGAATTAATTGTAGATGGAGATGTTGTGCTGAATGAATTATGCGCTACTAATAATAGTGTTTGGATGGATGATCAAGGAGAGTATGAAGATTGGATAGAACTATATAATAATTCATCTTCAGCTATTTCTCTTAATGGATATTATTTATCTGATGAAAATACAAATCTTACTAAATGGATGTTCCCTAATGTTTCAATACCAGCAAATGGATATTTAATTGTTTGGGCAGATAACGATGTTTTAGATCCAGGATTACATGCAGGCTTTAAACTTTCAGCAGCAGGAGAAGCTGTATTTTTAAGTGATTCTTTAGGTAACTTAATTGATGAGGTTGTTTTTGGCGCTCAATCAGCTGGAGTTACAACATATGGCAGAATTCCTAATGGAACAGGGCCATGGCAATATATGAAGTCATCGCATGGAATGTTTAATCAAGTTTTCCCTGTTTCTGTTGAGGAAGGTGTAGAAATTGTTCAAAATGATTTTATTGTTTATCCTAACCCTGCAAAAAACAACATCAACATTAAAGTTAGTCAAGCAGGGGAATATCAAATTATTTTAAGAGATTTAAACGGAAGAGAAATTGC
>JARGOE010000028.1:16263-30226 GCA_029210015.1 Vicingaceae bacterium | reverse complement strand
ATAGTGACGACATCCCGTCAAAACCTATAGTACCAAATAACTCTTCGTAATAAAAATTCCCTTCTGGACTTTTATACACGGTATGTCTTTTTTTAGGAATCTTTCCTAACTTATGATATCGTGGCATTTATAAATATTTTAAAATTAATAATTGATTAATAATGAATAAATTAATCAATATCACTCTGGATTTCGCTTCAGCTCCATTTTGGCTCGAATCTTATATTCTACAACGCAATTATTCATAGCTCTGTAAAGATACAAAAAGGAAGTTTGGAAAAAAAATGATAATTCTCAGTGTTTTAATTGTCTGACTGATACCATTCAGCATAAGAATTTGGAGTTTCTCTTAACAACAAATGGTCTAGAGTTATATTTACAGGTAATTCTTTTTTTATTAAACCCATATAGTGCATCAATAGGTTTTCGCAAGTAGGATTAAAAGGAACTAAAATCAATTTATTCATAAATTCAAATTGATTATCTTCTATTTTCATTTTATCCCACAAAACTAAGGAGTGATCATACTCATCTACAATCAGATTCTTAACAATATTTTTAATAATAGTAAAATCTACCACCATTCCTTCATCTGAATCTGAAGTGCCATTCTTAACATCTCCTTTTACAGTTACATTAAATTTATATGAATGCCCATGGATATTTTTACATGGTCCATCATGCCCAACTAATGCATGAGCCATTTCAAAGTTAAATTCTTTAGTAATTCGGATTATTGACATAACTATACTTTAAATTACAAAGTTATAAAATGCTTTTAATTTAAATCATTTTCTTTTACAATCTACTTCCAATAATTATTACATCATCAATCTGCTCATGATTACCCATCCAATCCGAAAATTCTTTCTCTAAAAGTCTTTTTTGCTCATCCATGGATAAATTATTTATTGACAACAATAATTCTTTAAATCGTTTATACCGATATTTTTTGCCATTTACACCTCCAAACTGATCAGCATATCCATCTGAAAATAAATATACCGTATCCCCTTCATTAAGGTGAATGGTATGATTTGTAAACTTTTTTGTTTCTTCAGAATAATTACCGATAGGAAAACGGTTAGCTTTCACTTCGAACAACTTTATTCCTCCATCATTATCAGCAGTCAACTTAATAGTATCACTGGATAAATCTTCCTTACTAGCAATGTACAATGAGTTATATGCGCCAGCATATTCAATTGTTCTTTTCTTTTTATCGAAACAGCAAAGAGCTATATCCATGCCATCTCTAATCCCTTCAGAACCTTCATCATTTTCAAGAGTTGAAGCCACCCCTTTATTTAATTCATCTAAAATTTTTGCAGGCTGAACTATTCCGTACTCCCCAACAATTTTATTAAGTAAATTGTGACCAACTATACTCATAAATGCCCCAGGAACACCATGACCTGTGCAATCTACAGCTGCAAACAAAGATTTTTCGTCTTTAACAGCTAACCAATAAAAATCTCCACTAACAATATCCTTTGGGTTAAACAATATAAAGGTCTGACTTAAAGCCTTTGTAAACGCATCATTAGAAGGCAAAATAGCATCTTGAATTCGCTTAGCATAAGTAATACTATCAATAATATCTTTATTCTTTCTCTCTAGTTCTTTACTTTGATGAACGACTTCCTGTGTGCGCTCTTCCACCTTATCCTCCAGCACCTTCTTTTCTTTTATTAATTGCTTTTCCCTATACTTAATAACTCCGAAAATGGAAATTATTAGTACAACAAAAATCAAAATAATAAACCAAGTTCTTTGCCATATAGGAGGTATAATTTCAAAACTGTAAGTAATTGGCTCAACATTCCACACCCCACTATTATTACAAGCCTTAACCATAAATGTATACTCTCCAGGTGGCAATGGGGAGTAACTCACATAGGTTTGTTGAGTAGCTGGCTTCCAATCCTCATCTAAAGGTTCTAACTTCACTTTATAATAAACTTCCTCTGGATTAGTCAAACAAATACTCGAATAATTAAAAATGATTGATTTTTCTTTATAACTTAACTCAAGCCCCTCTTTCATTGTTCTGCTTTCCATATTAACTGAAAATCCAGTTATTTGAGTAATTGGTTCTAATCCATTTAACCTTTCCTCTTTCTTATTAAACTTAACTGCTCCCTTAATTGTTCCAAACCATAAATTCCCTTCAAAATCTTTATATGTAGCATTTGGCTTAGATTCTATACCAACATATCCCATTTTTTCAGAGTAAGAATAGAATTGATTTTTCTTCACATCATATTTATTAAGCCCTTTATTCGTCCCTATCCACATATTTCCATCATCATCTATATTTAATAGAGATATATAATCTGACAACAGACCATTATTTAATCCATACTTTTTAATAACAGAATCTCCATTAAATACTAATATACCTTTCCCTTCAGTCCCTATCCATAGATTCCCTTTATCATCCTCAATAATTGAAGAAGCAGTTATTTTTGCCTTTAAATCTACATTTTCTATTTTATCTCCCTTAATTTTATTTAGTCCTCTACCTCTTGACCCAACCCATACAACATTTTTAGAATCTGTAAAAATTGTAGTTATTTCATTTCCAGATAATCCATGTGATTGGGTTAATCTATTAGATAGTTGATTATCAATTTCGTAATAAACTAATCCATCAGTTGTACCAACCCATAAGTTATTATCATCGTCAATACTCATAGCAGTAATTAGCAACTGATTCATAAAAGAATTAACTCGATAAGTCATTTCAAAACGGTTGGCAGCTGGGTTAAACTCCATTACTCCTCCACCCCAAGTCCCTATCCATATCTTACCTTTTTTATCAGATTTTATATATCTAACTTGCTGGTATGGCAATCCATCACCTTCACTATAACTATTTACTAAAGTTCCATTATTGAATACTGAGATACCTCCATTAGTCCCTATCCAATCATTCCCTTTGTCATCTTTTAAAATGGCCCATACCTGTTCATCTGCCAACCTATCATTTAATCCATAGTAAACAAACTGACTACCTTTATAAACAAGTAAACCAGTTTCTTTTGTACCAAATAATATATTCCCCTCCCTATCTTCTTTTATACATCTAATATGCTCATCCTTTAATCCATTATTTTTATTTATGGTTAAAACTTTAGAATCTTTTATCACTGACAAACCGCCCCCCCATGTTCCAACCCAAACATTTCCTTTTTCATCATCATTAATAGTACTAATCCAGTTAGAAGCTAATCCATCACGTATATCGTATATTTTAAGTTGACCAGATTTTTTTTTGTAATGATACAAACCTCCATTATATGAGCCAAACCATTGATCCCCATCAATTGACTCAAACATATAAGTAATTTGAAAATAAGTAGGCATGTTAGGTACACGATAAAACTTAAAAGTATTTTTTTGATAATCATAGTGCTTTACTCCAACATCAGTAACAAAATATATATTACCATCTTCAAGGTGTTTTACCTGAAAAACAACATCACTTAAACCTTCTTGACCCTTATATTGCTTAAACTTTAATTTCTCTTTATCCTTTTCATATGGGTTCTCAATCTTAATTACACCTTTTCCAAAAGAAGCTACCCATAGATTACCTTTATCATCTTCTTGAAACGAAGTGATATCTGCCCCCATACTTAGTACAACATTAATTTCTCCATTAGAAAAACGCGATACACCACCATCAACATGTCCTAACCAGATAACTCCTAAAGAATCAATATGAATAACCTTCACAGCTCCATCTGCCAAACCATTTTCTGTAGAATAGTTTACAAACTCACCCCCATTAAAACGAGATAGTCCGCTCGCAGTACCTAGCCATAAAAAACCTTTATTATCTTGTTCAATAGTATAAACACTACTCTGAGCCAAGCCCTCTTTTACACTATAATTATCAAAATGATACTGCTGACCAAACAATTGGAATGTCAATAGCCATAAAACAGCTATTAAACCATATTTTATATTCAAAATTTTAGAACACATACTAATCTACTTTTAAATAAAAGTAAGAATTTAAGCAAATCAACAAATAATAATTTTAAATGATTATCAATCAGTTATCAACCTATAATCTAAAAACCAATACTAGCAACCAATTAACATTACTTAACATTTCAATCAGAATGAATTACAACCATTATCGTTATATTTGAATAGAATTATTAAAAAAAACAATTATGTTTAGAAAAGGAATTTCAATACTATTAGCAGGTTTAACCTTATTTTTTACCGTTTTAGCAATCCTAGGTATTTGGGATATTATTGATGTTAAAAATATTGCTTCTAAATCTCTTTATTCAATTTTGGTAATATTTGTTTCAGCAGCAATCTTGTTGTTTATATTTTCTGTATTATATAAAAGTGGAGATGACAACTTTACACCTCCACCACCCAAAAATTCAGGAAACATAAACCAATAAAAAAATGCATAAAAAAAAACCCGAATTACTTCGGGTTTTTTTTATTAAAATAATTTAAATTATTTTACTGTATCAGCTAATGCTTTTCCAGCTTTAAATTTAGCAACTTTTTTAGCAGCGATTTTGATAGCAGCTCCTGTTTGAGGGTTTCTACCAGTTCTTGCAGCTCTCTTAGAAATTGAGAAAGTTCCAAATCCAATTAATTGTACACTGTTTCCTTTCTTTAAAGAACCAGATACGTTTGAAATAAATGCATTTAATGCTTTTCCAGCGTCAGCTTTTGATAATCCAGCGTCTTTCGCCATTGCATCGATTAATTCACCTTTGTTCATAATCTTTTAAATTTTTTGGTTAATAAATTAATTACTGTATCAAATTTAGCATATTTCATATTGCTTTTTTAACAGCCTTGTTTTAGTTATTAACAAGCTATCAACATTGATTTCATTGAGAATTCTGCACATCAAAAAAAATTCCTTGCTCAGCAATTCGTGTATTTTCAAAAACAGATTTAGCCTCATTCAAGAGTAAATTCAAATCTGGGTACCGATTAGAGAAGTGTCCTATAATCAGTCGTTTAGCATTAGATTTTTTTGCAATTAACGCAGCCTGCGCTGCTGTTGAGTGAAAGGTTTTTTTCGCCCTATCAGCGTGCTCCTCATGAAAAGTTGACTCGTGATAAAGTAAATCTACATCCTTAATTATTGGAATTATTTTTTCTTCATAAGCTGTATCAGAGCAAAAAGCATAGCTAAAAGATGGCAAAGAATCTTGAGTTAGCAGTTCATTTTTAACGATTTCATACGTTTCAGATTCGTAATCCTCACCTAATTTAATCTTATTTATAGCATGTTTAGGAATGTTATAATCTTGAATAGCTTTAGGATTAATTCTTCTTGATTTTGGTTTTTCTTTAAATAAAAACCCGGTGCAAGGTATTTTATGTTTTAACGGAATAGTACTTACTTCTACTTTCTCATTTTCAAATATCAATTCAGATTGATTGCTTGAAACAGTTACATAGTTAATAGGATATGATAATGTTCCTCTAGAATACTTTAAATGAATATCTATTATTTCTTTAATATTTTCCGAACAATAAATGATTAACTCATTAACACGCCCTAATAGATTCATTGTTTGCATTAAACCTATTAAACCTAAATAGTGATCGCCATGTAAGTGACTAATAAAAATATGATTAATCCGCTGAAGTTTAATTTTATGTTCGCGTAATCGAATTTGTGTTCCCTCTCCACAGTCAATCAAAAAATACTGCTCATTAATATTTACTAATTGAGAAGTATGGTTACGAGTTAAAGATGGTGCTGCTGAAGCATTACCGAGTATAAGCACATTAAATTTAGTCATCCAAGCTACCTGTACCTAAATTACGTTCAATCTCATCTACAAACAAAGCATCTAAAGACTCAGGCAAACCCTCCTTAATATTTAGCACATTATTAAGTTGAGATATGTTTATTAATTTTTCAACGGCAGGTTGTATACCAAAAAGTATAAAAGAGCCTTGGACTTCATTACATAACCTATGCCCAGTAAGTAACGCGCTTAAACCAGAAGAATCACAATATCTTACAGAAGTCATATCTACAATAACATTCTTCTCTCCTTGCTTACTCACTAAAACCAATTCTGATTTTAAATCTGGCGCAACTATAGCATCTAGTTTATCAGTACTAAAAGTAATCACAGAATAATTATCATTTTTTTTTGATTCGAAACTCATAGTAGCATTAGTTTGTAGTTAAAACAAATATATATAAAGTATAGCTATTTACCAATTCACTATTCTTCTTCTTTTTTATAAGCAAGAATAATATCTTTAACTAGCTTATGTCTAATCACATCTTTTTCGTCAAAAGTAATCATACTAATTCCTGAAACATCTTTTAATACATTTAATGCTTGTATTAGGCCTGATGGTTGTTTTTTAGGTAGATCTATTTGAGATGGATCTCCAGTAATGATAAATTTAGCAGACTTTCCCATTCGGGTTAAAAACATTTTAAACTGACTCTGAGTAGCATTTTGCGCCTCATCTAAAATAACAAATGATTTATCTAAAGTTCTACCTCTCATAAATGCCAAGGGGGCTATTTGAATAACTCCTCCCTCTAGCATTTCAGCAAGCTTCTCAGCTGGTATCATGTCTCTTAATGCATCATACAAAGGTTGCATATATGGGTCTAGCTTCTCTTTTAAATCTCCTGGTAAAAAACCTAAGTTTTCTCCAGACTCTACCGCAGGACGTGTTAGTATAATTCGTTTTACCTCTTTATTCTTTAACGCTTTTACAGCTAGAGCCACAGCTGTATATGTTTTTCCAGTTCCAGCAGGTCCTATTGCAAAAATCAAATCATTTTTATCACAATCTTTTACCAACTTTCGCTGATTGGCTGTCCTAGCTTTAACCACCAAACCACCATTACCAAAAAGTATCGTCTCATCATCATTATGCAAAACCTTATCCCCTTCTGCTGTTGCTCCATTTTCATCCATCAATCGTTCGATATTATTTTCAGTTAATTGTTTATACTTTATTAAATGTTGAATCAATAAACTTATCTTTTCTTCAAATAAGTTAATCTCATCAATCTCTCCTATAGCTTTTAATATGTCTCCTCGTGCAACTACCTTAAGTTTTGGGAAATAACGTTTTATAACGCTTAATTTGGCTTCATTAACCCCATATAGCTCTACTGGATTAATACCACTGATTTCAATTACTCTTTCGCTCAAATAATTACTTTTTAATTTATACCTTTGAATTGTTTATTTATTACGTAAATATCAATATTTAGATGCAATAATAAACTACATTAAATCAATAAATTATTAACTTTTTCAGAACTAAAGTTAAAAACTTATAAATGGCAATAATTACCTTAACAACTGATTTAGGATTAAAAGACTACTACGTTGCCTCTGTTAAAGGTGCTATTTTAAATGAAGAGCCCAGCTCTACTATTATAGATATTTCTCATGAAGTACCTGCATTTGATTTACAAAAATCAGCTTTTATATTAAAAAATTGTTACCAAGACTTCCCTAAAGGAACTATACATATTATAGGTATTAATTCTGATTATGATTTAGAAACACCTCATGTTGCCATATTAGCTAATGATCACTATTTTATCGGAGCAGACAATGGCATATTTTCACTCATACTAGACAGTCCGCCTGAAAAAGCTTTTGAATTAACACTTTCTCAAGATACTGATAGAATTACTTTTCCTACTAAAGATGTTTTTGTAAAAGCTGCTTGCCACATTGCCAGAGGTGGCACGTTAGAAGTTATCGGCAAAGCTAAAACAGAACTTTCTGCTAGATCTATGTTTAGAGCAGTTTCTGAGAACAATGTAATTAAAGGTATGGCAATATATGTTGACCATTACGGGAACATTGTTACCAACATTACTGAACGTTTATTTAAAGAATTTGGAAAAGGCCGACAATTTAAAATATTATTTAGAAGTGCTGAATACGAAATTGATGAAATAAGTCCTTCATACAACTCTGTAGTTGAAGGCGAGCGTTTAGCACTATTCAGTTCTACTGGAAATATAGAAATTGCCATTAATAAAGCTAATGCCAATAAGTTATTCGGTATTAATCAAGGAGATATAATTAGAGTAGAGTTTTATGATTAGAATAGTTAAATTGACTTTACAAGCAGAAAAAGTAGCTGACTTTTTAGCCAACTTTGAGCAACAAAAAGCACACATTAGAGCTTTTGATGGAATTAAACACCTAGAATTACTTAACGACAAAAACAATCCAAACATTTACTTTACTTATAGTAAATGGGAAAGCGAACAACATCTAGAAAACTATAGAAACTCAGAACTTTTTAAAGGCATTTGGGCAGTAACTAAACCCATGTTCGCTGCAAAGGCAGAAGCTTGGAGTGTTGAAAGCATAGCGCAACTATGAATGAAAGATTACATACCTTTTTAACCCATCAAGGACAAACTAACCAAAGTCCTTATTTAATTGATGTTGACAGAGCAGAAGGCATTTACATTTGGGATAAAAACGGCAAGCGTTATATGGATATTATTGCCGGAGTGGCAGTTAATAACATTGGTCATAACCACCCAAAAGTGATAGCTGCTATACAGCAACAACTATCTAAACATTTACATGTAATGGTGTACGGTGAGTATCTGCAAGATAGCCAGTTAGATTTAGCAGAAAACTTAGCTTCTATCCTGCCCGAAAGCTTAAATTGTTCTTACATTGTTAACTCTGGCACAGAGGCAAACGAGGCTGCTTTAAAGTTAGCAAAACGCTATACTGGCAGACAACAAATTGTATCGTGCAAAAACTCTTACCATGGTAGTACACACGGAAGTTTAAGTGCCACAGGTAACGAAGCCAAACAAAGCAGTTTTAAACCTTTGTTGCCACAAATAGACTACATTACTTTTAATGATATTGAGAGTTTACAACTGATTACTGACAAAACCGCCTGTGTAATTATAGAAACCATACAAGGCGATGCAGGTTTACGCAAACCTACCCGACAATTTATAAACGCTTTACGTGAGAAATGTAACGAAACAGGCGCTTTATTAATATTTGATGAAGTACAAGTGGGTATGGGTAGAACAGGCAAAATGTTTGCCTTTGAGCATTACAATGTAACACCCGATATTCTAACTTTAGGCAAAGCCTTAGGTGGCGGAATGCCAATTGGAGCATTTATAAGCAGTACTGAAATTATGCATTGTTTGACTCACACCCCCGCACTAGGACACATTACCACTTTTGGTGGACATCCTGTAAACTGTGCCGCTGCAAATGCATGCATTAATGTATTAAAAGAAGAAAACTGGATTGCCGAAGCAGAAAACAAAGGTCAGTTTTTAGAAGACTTGTTGAAACAACACCCAGCCATTAAAGAAATACGCAGAGCAGGCTTGTTTTTCGCTATAGATTTAGGTAATGAAGATAAAGTAGCAAAAGTAGTAACAGCATGTTTAGAGAAAGGGCTAATAGGATTTTGGTTTCTCTCTACCCCAACAGCATTTCGTTTGTCACCACCATTGAGTATTACCAAAGAACAACTACAAGAAGCTGCCGACATATTAATAAGTAGCTTATAAATCAATTAGCATTAAAAAGCCCAAATCAAAATCGATTTGGGCTTAATGAAATTATTAACTAATGTTTTTAATCATCTTTACAAGCACAACCGTCAGATATCATATCGTCTAACTTATCATTATAATCACTTGTTTTTTCAAAGTCATCTTCACACAATGTTGCATTTGATTTAGTATCGCAGTTTGTGCATTCTTTACAATTTTTACTGCTACATGAAGCGAACAACATTGTAGTACTTACAACAAATAATAATAGGATATTTTTCATAGTATATTAGGTTTGATTTATTGTAAACTTAAACTTAATTTAGTCAAGAATGATTCTATATAGCAAAAACCGAATACTCCAAATACTGCTTATACTTTCTTTATTAAGTCATAGCCTATACTCATGCTCTAAAGCACCATGCAGAATTGGTTCTTATGGCATGGAACCAGAAACCAAAAAAGCAGAGAAGTAGTTCTTACTTGTTCTAATAAATTAAAACTATAGATAATAGTTAATGTTTAACGTTCTTTTAAGCATCTTTGCAAAATGGAATTAAAATCTATTGTATTAAACAAGGGCAAAGAAGCCTCATTAACTAGAAAACACCCTTGGTTATTTTCAGGGGCAATTAACAGAATTATTAGCGATGATGGTGAAGCACCAGTTATTGGGGAGTTAGTTGAAGTTGTTGATTCTAGAAACAACTTTTTAGCCTTAGGCTATTTTAGTGATGGAACTATTGCTATTCGCATTATATCATTTGTTAAAACTGCAATCAATCAAACTTTTTGGAACAACAAAATACAAGCTGCTCTTGATGTAAGAGAAAGCTTAAACTTAACAAATAATGCTTCCACCAACATGTATCGTTTAATGCATGCTGAAGGAGATGGTATCCCTGGTTTGATTATAGACTTTTATAACGGTACAGCTGTGATTCAAACTCATGCCATTGGTATTTACAATGCTTTAGATGAAATTAGCAAAGCATTACAAAAGGTTTATGGAGATAAATTGGTAGCCATATACAACAAAAGTGCTGAAAGTTTAGCCAAACAAACTAATGAAGAAGTGCCCAACGAATACATCTACCAAAACGGAGATCCACAAGTAATTGGTTTAGAATATGATAATCAGTTTAACTTAGATTGGATTAATGGTCAAAAAACTGGTTTCTTTTTAGATCAGCGAGAAAATAGAAAGCTTATAGCAGATTTTAGTAAAGACAAAAAGGTATTGAATACTTTTTGTTATTCTGGTGGATTTAGCGTGTTTGCATTAAAAGCTGGAGCAAAAGAGGTTCATTCTGTTGATAGTTCACAAAAAGCAATAGATCTAACAGATGCTAACATTAAATTGAATGATTTAAAAAATCATCAATCATTTGTATCAGACACTATGGATTACCTTAAGGAGAATACCATTGATTATGATGTTATAATTTTAGACCCTCCTGCTTATGCTAAAAACCAAAAAGCCAAACACAATGCCATACAAGGTTATAAGCGTTTAAACGCTATGGCCTTAAAACAAATAAAACCAGGTGGTATCTTATTTACGTTTTCTTGTTCACAAGCAGTTCAACGTAAATTGTTTTACGATACTATCACTGCAGCAGCAATTGAAGTTGGCAGAAATGTAAGAGTTTTACATCACCTCTCTCAACCTGCAGATCACCCAGTAAACATTTACCATCCAGAAGGCGAATACCTGAAAGGGTTAGTACTTTTTGTTGAGTAATGATTGACGCTTATCATTTTTAATTATTTCCCATTCAGTAACTTTGTATTATGATAAGAAATCTAACACTTATATTTTTAACCCTAATACTCTTAAGTTGTTCTGAAGAAGCTGAAAATACAATTTCACCTGAAATCAAAACCATTACCGAGTCGGTATACTCTTCTGTCACTATCCAACCTGATAGCATGTACGAAGTATTTTCTTCAGTTACAGGCATATTGGACAAGCAATTAGTAAACGAAGGAGATGAAGTTAGTATTGGGCAAGAATTATTTCAAATTACTAACAACAATCCTAAATTAAATACCCAAAATGCTAAACTAGCTATGGACATTGCTAGAGATAATTATAAAGGCGATAATGCTGTTTTAACAGATTTAATTAATGAGATAAAGTTAGCTCAATTAAAATTATCTAGCGACAGCTTAAATTATGTAAGACAAAAGAACTTATGGAACCAAAAAATTGGAAGCAAGCTTGACTATGATAACCGAAAGCTTCAATACGAAACCTCTAAGAGTACTGTTAAAACTTTACTTAATAAATTTAGTAGAACTTCTTCTCAACTTAAACAACAGTACCAACAAGCAATCAATAGCTATGATGCTTCACTAACCCTTACAAATGATTTTACTATTGAAAGCAAAATTAAAGGAACAGTTTACTCAATCTATAAGAAACCTGGAGAAATTATTTCAGCTCAACAAGCTATAGCTATGGTTGGACATAGTAAAGATTTTATAGCAGAACTACTTATAGATGAAGTTGATATTATTAAACTTAAAAAAAATCAAATAGCATTAATTACTATCGATGCGTATGGCAAAAAAGTCTTTAAAGCTAACATTAACAAAATATACCCACAAAAAAACAATCGTTCTCAAACTTTTAAAGTAGAAGCTCGATTTGTTGATATTCCTGAAAAACTATACCCAGGCCTATCAGGAGAAGCCAACATTTTAATTAGCGAAAAGCCCAATGTACTTACTATACCAAAAGCATATTTAATAGATGAAACCCATGTAAAAACTGATAATGGAATTATTGAAATAACAACTGGATTGGAAAGTTTAGATTTAATAGAAATCTTATCAGGAATTACCAAAGATGATATATTATACTTCCCAGAAGAGTGAAATGGCTAAGCATTATATTAGGAATTTCAAAAACTCACCTATTTTCCAGAGTTAAACAGTCAAGTGTAGCTGCTCTTGGAGTAACATTTGGTATTGGCGCCTATATTATTTTAATGAGTTTTATGACTGGGCTAAATTCTATGTTAGATGGATTAGTAACCAACAGAACTCCTCACATACATATTTACAACGAAATAAAGCCTTCAGTCAACCAACCCTCTAAACTTTACGAAGGTCTTAAGGGAAATATGAATGTGATTAGCTCAATCAAACCAAAAAATACACCTTTAAAAATACATAACGCTCTACCTATTATAAATCACCTTAAAAAAGATGACAGAGTAAAAGGTGTAACACCTCAAGTAAAAGCACAAGTATTTTATTTAGGTGGCGCTATTGAGTTAAATGGCATGGTATCAGGCATAGACCCCATAATGGAAGCTAAGCTTTTTAACTTTGATGACTACCTCATTAATGGTAACGCTAGAGCTCTAAAAAATAATATCAATGGAATATTGATGGGAATTGGTGCAGCAAATAAATTATCCCTTAAAATAGGGGACAAAGTACAACTAGCTACTTCAAAGGGAGAAATAATACCTCTTAAAATTGTAGGTTTCTACCAAAGTGGTTTAGCAGAGGTTGATAATATTCAGAGCTACGTTAACCTAACTACAGCTCAAAGAATACTTGGAGAGAATAAAAGTTATATTTCAGACATAAGCATCAAACTCCACTCTATTGATGAATCACTTGGTATGTCAAAAGAAATTAGCAAACAATTTGGCATTACCGCTATTGATATTAATACAGCAAATGCCCAGTTTGAAACTGGTAGTGACATTAGAAATCTCATCAGCTATGCTGTTTCCATAACATTACTAATTGTTGCTGGATTTGGAATATACAACATTCTAAACATGATGATTTATGAAAAAATGAATGACATTGCAATTTTAAAAGCTACAGGATTCTCTGGTTTTGATGTGAAAGTTATTTTTATTAGCCAAGCTATGATTATAGGACTTATTGGTGGCGCTATAGGGCTAGCTGTTGGTTATGGAGTTTCTGTATTAATTGATGCTGCTCCATTTGAGACAGAAGCCCTTCCAACAATAAAAACTTACCCGGTAAACTTTGACCCAATGTTCTATGTAATAGGAATTATCTTTGCTATTGTCTCAACCTTTTTAGCTGGTTATCTACCTGCAAGAAAAGCTCAAAAAATAGATCCAGTTGACATTATTAGAGGACAATAAATGAAAGTATTAGAAGCAAAACATATCAATAAATACTTTAGAAAACCTGTATTATTTCAGGCTTTAAAAGATATTAATTTTAGTATAGAAGAAGGTGAGTTCACTTCAATAATGGGGAAGTCTGGCTGTGGAAAATCTACACTTCTATACATCTTATCAACCATGGACACTGATTATGATGGAGAACTATATCTAAATAATGAACTAGTATCTGGCAAGACTAAAAATGAACTTTCAGCTATAAGAAATCAACATATCGGTTTTGTGTTTCAAT
>JARGOE010000028.1:0-16163 GCA_029210015.1 Vicingaceae bacterium | reverse complement strand
ACTAAAAATGAACTTTCAGCTATAAGAAATCAACATATCGGTTTTGTGTTTCAATTTCACTACCTATTACCTGAGTTTTCTATATTAGAAAATGTAATGTTACCTGCAAAAAAATTAGGCATCAAATCTCTACAAGAAATTGAACATGACGCAATGGAGAAACTTCGATTATTAGATATTGAAGAACAAGCTTTAAAAAAAGCTTCTAGAATTTCTGGAGGACAAAAACAAAGAGTAGCAATTGCAAGAGCACTTATTAACAACCCTACTATAATCATGGGGGATGAACCTACAGGGAATCTTGATAGTCATAATGCGGGTAATGTTTTTAACATTTTTAAAGAATTAAGTATTGAAGAAAACCTGTCACTACTAGTTGTTACTCACGATCATGATTTTGCCAACAAAACTGATCGCATTATTGAAATGGGTGATGGAATGATAATTTAATAGTTTTTGGTGCAAATTATTGGTATAATTGTTAAGCAATTAGCCAAAATGAAAAAAGCCATTCTTACACTCTTATTTCTATCTATATATTTATCTGGATACACCCAGAATATTGGGGTTGGTGGTTCTGCCATGTGGAATTTCCAATCTGAAAGCCTAGGTGTAGGAGCTAGAGTTAACTTCTTTCCCAATAACACCATTAGCTATGTTCCTCAATTTTCTTATTACTCCTTATTTATAGGATCTATTTCCGAATGGACACTAGGTATGAGTATTGAAGCGAAAGTAATAAGAGGCAATACATTTAATTGGTATTTAATGGCTCATGGAGGATATAACAACTGGACCAATGCTGGCTCTTCAGCACTAGAAGGTGCCTCTTCAACTAATTGGAATTTAGAGGGAGGTGCAGGAATAACAACTAATAGGTGCTTAAGACCGTTCTTAGAGTATAGATACAATATTAAGTTTCAAGAAACACACCTTCGCTTAGGTTTACTATATATATTTGGTTGCCAGAGCGATAAAGGAGGATATAGAAATCCAGGGCGAATGAAAAACATGTATATTTGTCCTGCTTATTAAAAAAACTATTATGAAAAAATTAAGTCTAATTACTATTTCAGCTATTACTGCAACTGCATTAATTTTTAGTTGTAAAAAGGATAGAATTGAAACCCCAGAACCAGAACAATTAACAGCTTACCAACCTATTAACACTTATTTAGATTCAAAGAAACAGCAAGAACAGGATTTTTTAATTACTGGTCAAAGCAATGATACAATCATAGGTAATCAAGGAACAAAAATTTATGGAGCTAAAAACTGTTTACGTGATGGAAATAATGATACCGTAGCATACCCTTTTAATATAAAGCTAGTAGAACTATATACTCCAAAAGATATGATATACTGGCAAATGCCAACAATGAGTTCTGGAAATGCATTAAACTCTGATGGAGAGATTAGAGTTAGAGCTGTAAAAAACAATGTAGAATTAACATTAGCTGCAAGTTGTCCATTTGGTGTAGAGATGCCAAACGGATCTCCAAGCAGTACTATGAACATCTATAATGGAAATGATAATGGAACTTTTGTTGATTGGGTAAATAGCAGTGTTCTATTTTCTACAACTAGCTATGGTTACCAAGGCTTTATTAACAGCTTAGGATGGATCAGTTGTGCAGAACAAGTTGCAACTGGTGGACACACTGTTAGTTTTACATCTACCACTGATGACTTAACTAATGTAGGCATTTTTATATATATTCCAGCAACAAAAACATTAATACAAGGATATAATCAAACTGCTAGTGGAGTTCCTAGTGGAAGTAGTGTTAAAATAGTTTTAATGGCTCAAGATAGTAATGGTGATTTATTTTCATACACAAAGACTCGTACAATCAATGGAAACACTTCAATTGATTTATCTTTAAGTTCAACAACAGATGCTGCACTTACGAGTCATTTAAATGGATTGTAATCACAATGATTAACAATTTCCAGTTAATAACTTGGAATTATAAGAATATAAATAAAACAGAAAGAGTATAGCTTTATAATTGTAATCATAAAGATTACAGTTTTTAGTTCGAAAAGGTAGGAGTTTAGGCTTCTACCTTTTTTCTTTACTACCCAAAAACTTTCTTTAATAAGTCTGTAACTCTAGCTGCAGGGTTTTCACGAATATTTAACTCTTCTTTAGCTATCTGAATAAACAACCCATCTAACGATTTATTTGTAACATACTCTTCTAAATCAGGGTTAACCTTTTTTACCATTGGCAGCTTATTGTAAGTCCCAAAAACAGATTTCCAATGTTTAGTTGCACCAACCTTATCTAAAGAAGCTTTAATAACAGGCTGAAATTTCTTAACCAATTCAGCTCTTGTAGCTTTACTTAAATATTTAGTTGCAGCATCCTTATCACCTTTAATAATGCTCACAGCATCTTTTACAGTCATTGCTTTAATCGCAACAACAAAAATATCTTTAGCTCCTTCTGCTGCATCTTCAGCAGCTCTATTCATACTCTCTATAGCTTCGTCAACTTTTTTACCCTGCCCCATCTTTCTAAGCTTCTCTTCAACAGATTTTGCTTCTTTAGGCATAGGAATCTTTATTTCTAAATCTTTAAAATAGCCATCTTTTTTATTCAGTTGAGCCACACCTTTCTCTACACCTTTCCCCAGGGCTTCTTTCATGCCTTCAGCAGCCTCTTCATTAGAGAAACCTCCTTTAGGAGCAGATTTCTTTACTTTTTCAGCTTCTTTTTTAGCTTTCTTTTTTAAATCTTTCCAGCCCTGTGCTGATACTGTAACACTGCACATAATAAATGTTGCAGTCAATAAATAAGTTAAATTTTTCATATTTTCTATTCTATCATTATATGTATACCTAAACTAAAACGAACAACATCCGTTCGTGACTTAAACTCTTCAAAACTATAAGAACCATCATCATACAAAACAACACTTTCAGGGTCCATATTCTTAGTTGATGTTCCAAATATTTTATTCACTTTTAAATTTAAAAATATCAACTCCTCTCGCCCCATTCTTATTTTTACTCCGCCACCATAACCATAACTCCATGAGCCATTGTAGTTATAATCTTTCTCTACAGGCAAGTATTGATCTGTAGAATAAATATAGGTCTCTAAACGTTGATTTGCACCAAAAACTCTGAATCCAGCTAAACCTTCAATATAAGGTTGAACCGGGAAGTTTGTAGCTTTTAAAGGGTATACTCTAGAAATAAGGTGAAATTCAAACATTCCCCCACTCACTCTCGATTCTACATCATAATCTCCTATTCCTGGTGTATAAAGTTGTAAAGTTCTTTCTGATTGACTCATAAAATAATAACCTAAACCTGCCCCTATATCAATAGGATTTTCTTCGGTTATTGGAAAAAGCACATCAACTCCAAACCCACCCATACCACGTTTTGGGTAAAACTCTTTAAATTCACCGGTAGTAAAGGCTGCTCTTACATCAAACTCTATAGTAACTACTGGATCAGGTAAAACCTTACTATCGTCTGTAAAAATCTCTACTCCTGGAGCATTAGATAGTGAGTCTGTCTGAGCAACAGAAACATTTACTGCAAAGAGTAATGTTAGGATGATTATTAAGTTTCGCATTTCCAGTTTTTTTATCTTTTTAAACAATAACGATACCAAGAATTTGTCAAGTTACAATTTTTTTAACAAAATCAAACTTTATAAAACATCTCATATATTTTTATATCTTTAAGCCTCACTAAAAAATTAAAATTACTATGGCAGAAAAATTTCCATCAGACATTGAAATTGCACAAGCAAATAAAATGGAACATATTAGAGATATTGCTTCCAAATTAAATTTAGATGAAGATAATTTAGAAATGTATGGTAAAAACAAAGCAAAATTACCAATTAGCATTATTGATGAAAACAAAGTAAACAGCAACAACTTAGTTTTAGTTACAGCTCTAACTCCTACTCCAGCAGGAGAAGGGAAAACAACTACTTCTATTGGCTTAACTGAAGGGTTAAATAAAATTGGAAAACAAGCAACTGTTGTTTTAAGAGAACCATCATTAGGCCCTGTTTTTGGAATTAAAGGTGGTGCTGCTGGTGGAGGTTATGCTCAAGTAGTTCCAATGGAAGATATCAACTTACACTTTACTGGAGATTTTTCAGCTATTGAAAAAGCAAACAACTTACTATCTGCTTTACTAGATAACAACTTACAATCAAAAACTAAAAATCTAAACATAGACCCTAGAACAATAGCTTGGAAAAGAGTTATGGATATGAATGATAGAGCTTTGCGTGACATTACAATTGGCTTAGGTGGAACTGCTAATGGTATACCTAGACAAGATGGTTTTAACATTACTCCTGCTTCAGAAGTGATGGCTATTTTATGTATGGCTAAGGATTTTGAAGATTTGAAAAATAGATTAGGCAATATTTATTTAGGAATGACCTTTACTAAAGAACCTGTTTACGCTAGAGACTTAAAAGCTGAAAATGCAATGGCCATCTTATTAAAAGATGCTATCAACCCTAACTTAGTTCAAACTTTAGAAGGAAATCCAGCCATTATACACGGAGGTCCGTTTGCAAATATTGCACAAGGGACAAACACTACTATTGCAACAAAGATGGGATTAACCCTTTCTGATTACGTTGTAACAGAAGCAGGATTTGGTGCTGATTTAGGTGCTGAGAAATTTTTAGATATAAAATGTGTTGCTGGAGGTTTAGCCCCTAAAGCTGTTGTAATTGTTGCTACAATTAGAGCGTTAAGACATCATGGTGGCGCGACCAAAGATCAATACAATGATGCAAGTACAGAAAGAGTTGTTAATGGCTTTGCAAATTTAGAGAAGCATATTGAAAACATGAAAAAGTTTGGATTTAACCCTGTTGTTGCCATCAATGCTTTTCCATCTGATTCGGCTGAAGAAGTTAAATTGGTTCAAGACAAATGTAGTGCTATTGGAGTTCAAGCTGTTCTTTCAGAAGGTTTTGCCAAAGGTGGTGATGGAATGACTAATCTTGCCGAAGCTGTTGTTAAAGAAGTAGAAAGCGGAAACAATAATTTTAAGCCTTTATACAGTAATAGTTCTTCAATTAAAGAAAAAATTGAAACTATTGCCAAAGAAATCTATGGCGCTGATGGAGTTGACTATGATAAGAAAGCTGAATTGGGTCTAAGAAGAATTACTGCTTTAGGTTTAGATGATTTACCTATTTGTATGGCTAAAACTCAAAAGTCTTTTTCTGATAACGATAATTTATTAGGCAGACCAACCGGATTTAGAGTGAACGTTCGTGAATTTGAATTTGCAGCTGGAGCAGGTTTTGTTATCCCAATTCTAGGAAACATGATGAGGATGCCAGGTTTACCAGCTACTCCTGCTTCTGAAGGAATGCACATTGACAATGATGGAAAAATATCTGGATTGTCATAACAAAAATTGATTCAAATAAAAAAAGGCTTAAGATTTACTTAAGCCTTTTTTTATTTAAACCTTACTGTTAAAACAGGTTTAAAAGCATCACGCACTAAACTTTGAGAAGTGCTTACTTGAATTATTTTTTTTAACAACCCTTTACCATGAGTTCCAATTGCGATAACATCAATTTGATTATCTACGCTATAATTTAAAATGCCAAATTCAGCAGATGGGTTAGTCGAAATAGCTTTTTCATATTGAACACCTTCTTCATCTAATTTAAAGTGCTCTATAAATGCATCCATTTTTGGAGTAGTTTTATCAGCCAAACTATCCTTCTTATTAACACGTAGCAAATGAATCTTAGCTCCAAATATCTTTGCGAAGGCCTTTATTTCTTCAAAAATGGAATATGATTCTTTTGAAAAATCTGAAGGAAATAGAACATGGTCTAATTCAAATGTAATTATCTCACGCTTAACAGTTAAAACACTAACCTCAGTTTTTCTTATCACATTTTCGGTTGTGCTTCCAAGAATTATCTCTTCTGTATTATTAGCTCCATTAGAGCCCATAACTATTAAATCAACCTGTTTATGCTGAGCAACCTTATTAATTAACTTACTAATATTTGTGCCATATTCAATTACAAAATCAACTTTAACAAACTTCAAATAAGTGAGACTTTTCAATTCTTGAAACTTAACATCAATACTTTCTTTATCAACACTATTTTCGTTTTTAACGATATGCAACACCACTAATTCTGCTCGTGTTTTTTGAGCTATAAAAGCAGCATTCTCTAAAGCATATTTAGAATGTTCTGAAAAGTCTGTTGGCACTAAAATTTTATTCACGCTAATTCGTTTAACTATAAATATAGATGTAATTTTAGGCAAAAATAGAACTTTAAATGCACACAGAAAAGCCTTTAATTTTAGTTGTTAATGATGATGGTATTACTGCACCAGGAATAAAAGCTCTTCTTGCTGTTGTAAAATCTTTTGGTGACGCAGTTATTGTTGCGCCAGACAAGCCTCAAAGTGGAATGGGACATGCAATTACTATCAACTCCACCCTTCACGTAACTCAAACTAATGTTGATGGTAATTTAGCTTATGCTTGCAGCGGAACTCCTGTAGATTGTGTTAAGATCGCTATCAATAAACTTTTACCTAGAAAGCCAGACTTAATAGTTTCAGGCATTAATCATGGATCAAACTCATCTATTAATGTAATCTACTCAGGAACAATGTCTGCAGCTGTTGAAGGTTCTCTTGAAGGGGTCCCATCAATAGGCTTTTCACTATTAGATCATTCTATAGATGCAAACTTTACTTCAGCTTCAATATATGCTAAAAAAATTATTAAATCTGTATTAGAGCATAATTCGAATAAAAACCTATGTTTAAACGTAAACTTTCCTAACCTAAAAGAAGAATTGATTAATGGTATAAAAGTATGCCGTCAAGCTAAAGGAAATTGGCAAGAAGATTATGACGAACGAACAGACCCTTTTGGCAGAACTTATTATTGGCTTACAGGAAAATTTGTCGTTGAAGAAGATGGGTCAGATACTGATGAGTGGGCTTTAGATAATGGATATATCTCTGTAGTTCCTGTTCAGTCGGATGTAACCAA
Source organism: Vicingaceae bacterium (assembly GCA_029210015.1). Classification (GTDB taxonomy): domain Bacteria; phylum Bacteroidota; class Bacteroidia; order Flavobacteriales_E; family Vicingaceae. Next base: position 9,122 of record JARGOE010000028.1, on the reverse strand, counting down.
TTATAAAATAATAGATACTTTAAATTATTTAGAAAATGTATAAAGAAGGGATAAAACACTTCAACCATATTGCTATAGGGCTAGTTATAGGATTAATTATTCCTTTAATTACAATGCATTTTATTCTAAAATATAACACTCCCAATTTCACATTACTTTACCTTATTGAAAATCCAATGTTTAGCCCAGTTCTTAACAACTTAAAAGGCTGCTTATTTGTTAACCTACCTATCTTTTTTGTTTTTTATTTATTAAAAAAAGACAAATCAGCTAGAGGGGTTGTTTTTGCAACCCTTGTGTATGGAGCATTTTATTTATACTATATGTTTTTCATGTAATAATTAGCCTATGAAGTATTACATTATAGCAGGAGAACCCTCTGGAGATCTACAAGCATCTTATTTAGTAAAAGAACTAAAAGCTGCTGACAATGAAGCAAACATAAGATGTTTTGGAGGAGAATTAATGAAAAACCAAGGCGCAACTTTGGTTAAACATTATAAGGAACTTGCTTTTATGGGGTTTGAACAGGTTATAATGAACCTGAGAACTATTTTAAACAACATGAAATTCTGCAAGCTAGATATTACAGAATTTAATCCAGATGTATTAATTTTAGTTGACTACCCTGGATTTAACCTTAAAATAGCTAAGTGGGCAAAAGCCAACAATATAACTGTTTATTATTACATCTCTCCAAAAATTTGGGCTTGGAATCAAAAACGAGTTCATAAAATTAAAAAGGTTATTGACAAGATGTTTGTTATACTTCCTTTTGAAAAAGAATTTTATGGCAAATTCAACTACAAAGTAGATTTTGTAGGCCACCCTCTACTCGACTGTATTGCTGATTACCCTAAAGTAGAACGAAAAGACTTTATTCAAGTATATAAACTAAATGACAAACCAATCATTGCTGTTCTCCCTGGTAGTAGAAGTGGTGAAATTGCTAAAATGCTTCAATTAATGACATCAATAATTAACAATTACCCTGAGTATCAATTTGTGGTTGCAGGAGCCCCATCACAACCTTTATCATTTTATAGAAAGTTTATTAGTGATGATATAAAAATTATTGAAAACAAAACTTACGACTTATTACAACATGCTCATTCGGCTATTGTAGCATCAGGGACTGCTACTTTGGAAACTGCTCTATTTAAAATACCTCAAGTAATTTGCTATAAAACTGATCAAATTTTCTTTGAAATTGCTAAAAGAGTTATCCTGGTTAAATACATTTCTTTAGTAAATTTAATTATGGATAAAGAAGTTTGTAAAGAGCTCGTTCAGAAAGAATTAAATACAATAAACTTAAGTAATGAATTAGATAAAGTGTTGACTGGTGAAGCTAGATTAGAAATGCTAAATGAATATGAAATCATGCATCAAAAACTAGGGGGATTAGGAGCTTCTAAAAGAACTGCCGAATTAATGGTAAACTATTTGCGAAGCAATTAATAATTGACTGTGAATAACTGTTACTTTCAGCATTTATTTCAACTACTTATTACAATACTTTTGCTTCGTGTTAAAAACCAATATACTCATATTCTTATTAATTTCTAGTCTTTTTGCTAAGACTGAAATCATCAATATAGGAATATACCATAAAAGCAAAATCACTTCATTTGTTTTCCACCCTGTTAATGGTGCTTATAGCGTTTTTACTGAAAAAGGAAAACTTATAAATATTGACAATGGAGAAGTAATCGAAGTAAAATATAGTAATAACAATATTCAAATTAAATCTCTTGATAAAGATTACGGGTCATTTAAGAAAGTTAGGTTTATTGGTATAGAATCAGAAAACAGTTTTAAGATAAAAATCCCTATCTATAAAAAAGTACGAGAATATGAAGATAATCTATTGGTAAATCTCCATAATTATTACGACTATTTTCAGCTTATCAATAATATCGATATAGACAACTATGTTGCCGGTGTAGTTGAATCTGAGGTTGGTAGAAACCCTCCTCCTGAATATTTTAAATTACAAGCGATTATTTGTAGAACATATGCTTTAAAAAATATTGACAGACATACTGCAGAAGGATTTAGCTTGTGTAACAAAGTTCATTGCCAAGCTTATCATGGCAAACCTAAATCGGTTTTAATAAAAGAAGCAGCACTAGAAACAAATGGAATTGTAATTGTTGATAGCGATATTGATTTAATAACCGCTACTTTTTACTCTAATTGCGGTGGCCAAACAGCGAACTCTGAAGAAGTATGGAGACAAGAGCTATATTATCTTAGAACAACTAAAGACACATTTTGCTTAAATGAAAACAATGCTGTTTGGACAAAAAAAATTAGTAAAACAGAGTGGACAAAATACCTTAAAAAACATAATTGCTCTGAAGATGCTTTAAACCATGAATGTGGTACAGAATACTTCCAAATTGGTAGAGAGCAGTTTTATCATAAAGATGGAGTTAAGATACCTTTTGTAAAGATAAGGCAAGATTTCAAGCTAAAATCAGCTCAATTTGATGTAATTGAAGCAGGACAACAAGTAATTTTAAAAGGCAAAGGGTTTGGCCATGGAGTTGGTCTATGCCAAGAGGGAGCTATGCGAATGGCTAAATTAGGCTATTCATATATAGATATTCTTCATTATTACTACGAGGATGTTCATATGGTAAACTTGGAATCCTTAGCTTTTTTCAAAGCAGACTTTTAATGTCAAACCTGTTGGATTTTCAGCCTTTTTTATACCTTTACGCTCCTAAAAACTATACTTAACACTTGAGAAATACAGTTTACATTCTATTATTCACTCTTTCATTTTTTACTAAAAATGTTGTTGCTCAAGATATTGCAGAGAAAAATCACTACTTATTAGATTCATTAGATTTTAATAAAATTAGCCCTGATGAAAAAATCATTATAGATAGTTGCCTAACTCTATACCACAACACAAAAGAAGACACTAGCAAGTTTCAGGCTCTAAACTATATTATAGAGAACTGTTGGTCCGATGCTGTATGGCAAGGCTACAATTATTTTGTGTATTCTAAATCTGCTGAATTATTAAAACAAAAACACTCCCAACAAATAGAAAAAACTCTAACTAACATATATGCCAACAGTTTAAGTAATTATGCTGTTGAAGTTAGTTATAAAGGAGATGATGAAAAAGCACTAGAGTTTCTCTCTAAAGCCCAGAAACTATATGAAAAGACCGATAATCTTATGGGAAAAGCCTACTTACTTCATAATATTGGCTTCACTATTCATAGTCAGGGAAAAACAGAGAAAGCAGTTGAAATGCTTAAGGAAAGCTTAACACTACATAAACAACTCAAAAACAATCATGGAATAGGGTATTGCTTAAACAATATTGGTTTTTTCTATAAAGATTTAGGTAAATTAAATGAAGCCTTAGATTATTTCCATCAAAGTTTAGACTTAAGAATAAAAGAAAAGGATGTGAAGAACATGGCAACATGCTATAATAACATTGCCTACGTCCACATGAGCCAGGGTGAAAATGAAAAAGCCATAGAATATTTTGAAAAATGTATGAATATATATGATTCAATAAATAAACCCTCTGGAAAAGCTACAGCTATATTAAACCTTGCTTCAATTTACAAGAAAAATAATGAAGTTGATAAAGCAATGGATTATTATCAAAAAGCATTTGAACTATATAGAGATGCTGAAGATCCTGCAGGAGAAGCTTTAACCCTTTCTCATATATCTAGCATTTATCAATCTAATGGAGACTTAGACAAAGCGATAGAAAAGATGCAAGAATCATTAATTATTAATGAACGCATAAAATCAGTTGGTGCAATTGCTAACAATTCAGTCAACATTGGTAGGATTATGTTCTTAAAAGGGCAAACTGGGGAAGCTAAAAAGCTTGGTTTAAAAGCTCTAAAACTTGGCCAAGAACTAGGTTATCCATCTACAATTAAAACTGCTGCTCACTTATTATTTGATATCTATAAATCAGAAAAAAATGGAATGAAGGCATTAGAAATGCATGAACTCTATATTCAAATGAGAGATAGTCTGAAAAATGAGAACTCACAGCAAACCCTTATTAAACAGCAGGCCAAATATGAGTATGAGAGCAAAAAAACTATTAATGATGCAAAATTCGAGAAACAAATAGCTATTGAAAAAGAAGAAAAAGCAAAACAAAAAGTTATTATATATTCCGTAATATCTGGACTTATATTATTGACAATATTTCTAATCTTCGTGTTTAATCGATTACAACTAACCAGAAGACAAAAAAATGTTATAGAAAAGCAAAAAGTTGAAGTGGAAGACTCTAAAAAACAATTAGAGCAGAAGAATAAAGAAATTACAGATAGTATTCAATATGCTAAACGCATTCAAAGTGCCATACTTCCATCTGACAAATTAGTTAAAGAATATTTGCAAAATAGCTTTATACTTTACAAACCAAAAGATATTGTAGCAGGAGATTTTTATTGGATGGAGTCTGTTGGAAACAAAATACTTTTTGCTGCAGCTGACTGCACTGGACATGGAGTTCCAGGAGCAATGGTAAGTGTAGTATGTAATAATGGCTTAAATAGAAGTGTTAGAGAGTATGGGCTAACTGATCCCGGAAAAATACTAGACAAAACAAGAGAAATTGTTGTTAATGAATTTAAAAAAAGTGAAGAGGACGTAAAAGATGGTATGGATATAGCCCTTTGTTCATTAGAGGGTAGCACATTACAATACGCAGGAGCAAACAACCCTCTTTGGATAATAAGAAATGGAGAATTGTTAGAAACCAAAGCAGACAAACAACCTATTGGTCAATTTGATTCACAAGTGTTCTACACTTCTCATACTATAGAACTTCAAAAGGGAGATAGTGTTTATTTATTTTCTGATGGCTATATTGACCAGTTTGGAGGTGAAAAAGGCAAAAAATTTAAATCTAAACCTTTTAAAAACTTATTACTTTCTATTGCTGATAGGGATATGGAGGAGCAACGCACATTAATTGACAATGCATTTACTCAATGGAAAGGAGACATTGAGCAAGTTGATGATGTATGTGTTATAGGATTTAAAATTTAATTACCCCCACCCCCTATTACCATAATCATTTTTCCATCTTGATGTACTTCTACCGCATTTTCTTTTTCAATTATCATAGTAGGTATACCATCAAAGTCAGCAACTTTACCAGTTAAGTAAACTTGTTTACCTTTCAACTCTATTAAGGGATCATAACTAAAGTTAGCAATATTCTTTTTCCAAATAGCTACAGTAAATATTTGATTAGGATAATTTTTATCTAAATTAAAAAACAGATGACCATTTGTTGTTTTTCTACCACTCACTATAGTACCTGCAACAGTAACCTTTTTTCCCGTACCCATATGTCGTTTTGCTTGAACTGTATTATAAACACCTGGCTTTAATGTTGGTTGAGAAATTGGCTTTACATCCCCTTTCTGTTTCTCTGGTACCCAATCAACCACATAGTTTTGACTTTCTAATGACTCCTCTAAACTGTCTGACAATTGATAAAAGAAATCAATTCCTGTAGTTTGTTCAACTTCATTTATAGATACTGAAAAGCTACTTATAGGGTATTTAATATCTTTATTAGGCATTATAAAAGCAATTGCTTTTTGATTCTTTAAATCTAATGCTACTTTGTAATAGTAATTAGGAATACTTAATCCGTTTTCACTTCGCACCTGCTTAGGTAAACTATCGTTTAAAACAGGGCCTGTAACTACATACAATTGCGTTTCTGGGTGATCATTAATATACCCTCTTAGCAATCCTTCTAGGTCAGCCCACTTTTTACGGTTAAAATCTGCTAATTGAGGTGACATGTTAGAGTAAAAATAGGATTCTGATAAGGCTTCACTACTCCATCTAAAATCGGCTGAAGGAGCTAAATGACCTCTGTCATAACCAAATCCATCATATTTATACTTACCTGTTTTCTCATCTTTATACTTTAAAAAGTAATCCTTTTCAGATGCACTTTCAGTTTTAACCAGAGGATCCTTTCTAAAATTGTTGGAACGTTTTACCTTACCGTCAATAATATCTGCTGTTATAATATGACTTACCCACTTGGCTTGTTCATGTTTTTCAGAATAAACTAAACTATACGCCAAATGGTTAATTACTTCCTCTCCAACTTCAACTTTAGGTAGCCCAATTGCCTGGATATCTTCTCGGATTTTTTCTAACTTAAATCCATTAAGCTCTTTTTGCTTTTTAGATTTTTGAGCTTCAATTAAATCTAGTTCTTTATTAAGCTTAGTAATTTTATCCTCAACACTTTGCCCAAAAAACACACTTGGGGTAAAAACAAATAGAAAAACTATTTTTTTTATCATTTCTTCTTATTCTTTTTAGCATCTTTTTTGGCTTGCTTAGCTGCTTCTTTAGCCAATCTTTCTTGTTCTTTCTTTTCGTAATATTCTCTTCTCAATTTCTCCTCCTTAGTCTCATCTCTCTCACTAATTTCTGCAGTATATTTTTCCATATTAAAAGATTGGTAACCTGGCCCCATATTAGAAACTGATACTGGTCCTACTCCAATACCAACACTCATTCCACCTTTAGGCTGAGGAGTAACAATTCTTAATGGACTTTGTTTGTTTAACTCTACAACTCCAGCCTCTACTCCTTTTTTTGTTATCACCTTTACCCTATCGGGGTATGATTCAAAATACCATCTACCATTAACCGTTTTGCCATCAATTTCAACACTTATTTGAGCACCTTGCTTAACAACATGCTTTACTTCACCATCTTTTAAAATAACTATTTCATATATTTTTTGAAAATCACTATCTCCGTCTTCTTTAGCTTGAGAAAAGCCTAAAAAGCTTATTAAAAATAGAGTTAAAAGTATATTTATCTTTTTCATAAGTTATAAATTTTAAAGATTATCAAATTTAATAATAATACGTTTGGTTATGGTGTTAAGGTTCAATTATCATAAATTAGCTTAAATGTTAAGTTTAAATCACATCCCATTACTAAGGCTATTAATTCCTTTTATAGGAGGAATTATAGCTGTTGTTTATTTAAACCTCAATTTATATCATTTATTATATGCTTTTGGAATTGGATTAATCCTATACTTAATAACATTAAGTATAAAAAATCTCAATACCCATTATAAAATTAGATGGATATACGGAGTATTACTATACCTAAACCTTGCTTTAGCAGGAGGTTCCTTAACAGCCTTAAAATACAATCAGTCAGCCGATAGTATTAATACCCAAAATGATAAAGGCCAGTTAATTATTGGAGAAATAATCAAAGCTCCTCAGATAAAAGAGAAAACAGTTAAAGTAATCCTAAGCATTAAAGGAACAAAACAAAAAGATCAATGGGTTAATAACAATGGCAAGGTAATCATTTACCTTCAAAACGACAGGCTTTCAAAAAGTATTGAAATTGGCGACATTATATCCTTCGAACCTAAGTTAGAGAATGTTCCTCCCCCTAAAAATCCAAACGAATTTGACTTTAGAAAATATCTATCATACCACTTAATACATCAACAAGCTTTTTTAAGGTCAAACAATTGGGTACTTATTCAAAAAGCTCCGCACCAAACCATTATTAAAACAGCTCATAACATTAGAAACTATCTAATTAATACACTTAAAAATAAAGGATTAGAAGAAAAAGAGTTAGCTGTTGCATCAGCTCTTATTTTAGGATATAAAGATGATATTGATGCTCAGTTAAAAAGTGCTTATTCTAGTGCCGGAGCTATGCATGTACTAGCAGTTTCTGGATTACATGTGGGAATCATCTTTTTAATATTTAGTAAGGTCTTATCATTTTTAGACAAATGGAAATGGGGAAGAATAACTAAAGGTATTTTATTAATTCTTATACTTTGGAGTTATGCCTTAATTACAGGCTTATCTCCCTCTGTAATGCGCGCTGCAACAATGTTTAGTTTTGTAGTTACCGCCAAAACACTCAACAGAAACTCTAGTTTTTTCAATACTCTTGCAGCATCCGCTTTTGCATTACTCATATACAACCCCTTACTAATAATGGAAGTTGGTTTTCAACTTTCTTATTTAGCTGTAATTGGCATTGTGATTATTCAACCCTGGGTTAATAATTGGTTTTATACAAAATGGTGGTTACCTCGTAAAATTTGGGAAATAACAGCAGTATCTATCGCAGCACAAATTGCAACATTCCCATTAGGGCTGCTTTATTTTCATCAATTCCCTAATTACTTTTTATTGTCAAATCTTATTGTAATCCCCTTAGCATTAGCAATCCTATGCTTAGGAATAACTACATTATGCTTTGCTAATATCCCTGTTATTGGAGATTATCTAGCTCTTGGATTAAACCACCTAGTTAAATTACTAAATTATTCAGTTACAAAGATTGATTCACTACCTTATTCTTTATCAGAAAATATAAAGTTTACCATTTCTGATGCATGGTTAATTTATACTGCAACTACATGCTTTATTCTTTTAATTGCTTACCGAAATTTTAAATACATGCTAGCTGGAAGCACATTAATTATAGCATATCTACTAATCAACTTAAACTTTAGAATTACTGCCAATCAACAGAAAAAGCTAATTATATATAATATTCCGCAATACAGTGCTATTAACTTTATTGATGGCAATGATAATATTTTAGCTTCAGACATTAAACTTACAGAGAATAGGAGTAAAATGTTATTTCATACCCAAAACAATTGGATTAATAATGGTGTTAAAAATGAAAAGCTTGTTCGATTAGATCATTTAATCAAGAAACATCAGCTGTCTAACATCTACAGAATTGATAATCCCAACCTATTTAACAAGAGAAACTATTTTCAATTTTATGATTATAAAATTGTTATAATTGATAACAGCACTGTTTTGCCTACTCAACAAGAAAGTTTAGCTGTCGATTTAGTATCCATAACAAAAAACAGTAAATTTTCTATTACTGAAATAGTAAATATGTTTAATCCAAAACAAATAGTAATTGATGCCTCAAACTCTACCTATAATCGTGAGCGACTAGGTAATGAAGCAAAACAATTAAATGTGAATTATTGGGATATTACTGAAAAAGGAGCCTTTGAAATAAGTTTGTAAATAAAATTACTTGCCGATACAGAA
>JARGOE010000027.1 GCA_029210015.1 Vicingaceae bacterium | reverse complement strand
GCAATACTAATCCACCTGTACCAGAATATTCTTTTACGTAAAGAATCAGCTTCCATTAAAGCCACTTCTTTATCTATATTTGCGTACAGATGATCAGGCACAGGAGGGTTATGTTGAGCATATTTTTGCTCAACAATCTTGTCAAATTCCTTATTTTCTATTTCTTCACTCATTAATTACCAGTCTTCTTTACATATGTTTTTTTGCTTGATATTTTATTTTTTAAAATTTTTCTTGCATCAAATAATTGCGATTTAGATGTTCCTACTGAAATTCCTAATTGATCAGCTATCTCTTTGTGAGAGAATCCATCTATAACATAAAGGTTAAACACCTCCCTACATCCAGTAGGTAATTGTTGTATTAATGCTGTAATTTCATTTACAGCCATTTGGCTAATAGCATTATTAACATCTAAAGATGCTATGGGTTCAGCTTCGGGATTTTCAACCACCCTTAACTGATATTTTTTTCTATTAAATTCTATTGCCACATTCACAAATATTCTCTTTATCCATCCACTAAGTGCATCTACGTTCTTTAATTGTCCGATGTTTTTATATACTAGCATAAATCCCTGCTGAAATACATCATCTGCATCTGTGTTGTTTTTAACATAACGCAGGCAGATACTATACATCTGCGAGGAGTATAAATCGTATAATACTCTTCGTGCTTCAGGTTCAAATTTTATGCACCCTTTAACTATTTTATGGTTGTCCCAGTCTTTAATAACTATTATTAAAGATAGATATAAATAAGAAAGGTTGGGTTAGAATGAAAATAAATAAGATATAACTATAAATTAATTGCGATAATATATGTGGGAAGTTGTTTCGATTTATTTTTCTGAGATGTGATTTAAAGTCCGTCCAGGCGGCCAACAAAGAGAAAAGCCCTTGATTTATCAAGGGCTTTTCTCTTTTACGTACATATTTGCTTAAACTTATTGATGGATTTGATGGTTTGTTGAGAATCCAATTATATAACAACTATAAATAATGTCATTCACAATTTTTTGTATATTTGGTAGGTAATATTTAACAATGATTCGTTTATTTTCCATCATATTAAGTTTAGTCATAATGGCTACATCAATGGGATTTACCTTTTCCACTCACTATTGCTCAGGAAAAAAAGTTAAGACGGGTATAAGCCTTGGAGCAGCTGATGTTTCTTGTGGAATGGAAAAGAGTGAAAATAACTGCGCTACATCTAAGAAGATGAAACCTAATTGCTGTAAAAACGAAGTAAAATTAGTGCAGAATGATGAAGATTATACCCAACCATTAACTGAATTTGATTTTAACACAGATTACCTGATTGCTTTTGTTATTGCCTATGTAGAATTACTTGAGCAAAAATCAGTTGATCTTGATTATATTGAGGATACATCGCCTCCACCTCTGATAAAGGACGTTCTAGTCTTGAATCAGTCTTTTCTTATATGATTTCTTATTGTATTGAATCACATTTTCTTTTATGAAGAGAGTGTGACTTGTCGTATTTGACATTTTCTGTCAAGTCCTATTTGTAATAGGAAGTGAAAATGTAACTTATGATTAACTCAAACAATCACCATAAATACAAACACAAAAAAATAAAAAATGAAAAAGAATATAATAAGAATATCAGTGATAGCACTAATCCTAAATGTTGGTTTGGTTAGCTGTTCATCAGACGGGGCTTCTGATTCAACTGAGCAAGTTGCAGAAACAATATACTACTGTCCTATGGAATGTGAAGGTGAGAAAACATACAATGAACCAGGATCATGTGCAGTGTGTGGTATGGATTTAATTGAAAAAGAGTAAATTATTTAACTATTAAGTAAAGTGAAATTAGGGTATAAAAAATACATCATAGTTCTTTCAGTTTTAGCTGTATTCGTTTTCAGCTTTAAACTACAGGATGATTATGTTTTAATTATACCAGATGGATTTCCTGAGCCAGTTATGCCTGTTGGGAATGAGTTAACTACTTCTAGAGTTGAGTTGGGTAAGAAATTATTTTTTGACCCTATTGTTTCAAAAGATTCTACGGTAAGTTGCGCTTCATGTCACTTGCCTGAATTGGCTTTTGCTGATACCAATCGTTTCAGTTTTGGGGTTGAAAATAGGTTGGGTAAAAGAAACTCTCCTTCAATTATGAACATTGTATATCATAAAGGTTTTATGAGAGATGGTGGAATGACATCTTTAGAAATGCAAGTTTTAGCTCCAGTGCAAGAACATGTGGAGTTGGATAACAATGTGCTCGTTATCGTTGAAAAAATGAAGAACAATCCTGAGTACGTTAACCTTAGTAAGCGTGCTTATGATCGTGAGCCAGACCCTTATGTTTTTACTCATGCTATTAGTGCTTATGAGCGCACACTCATTAAGGCAGACTCTAAGTATGATGACTATCACAGAGGAAATAAAGAGGCGCTATCAAAATCGGAAAAACGAGGACTAGACTTATTTATGTCTAAAAAAACAAACTGTAGTGAGTGTCATTCAGGTATCCATTTTTCAGATTTCAGCATAAAAAACAATGGACTCTATCAATTGAATTATGCAGATTCTGGGAGAATGAGGGTATCATTAAATGAAGCCGATCGTGATTTGTTTAAAGTACCTAGCTTACGAAATGTGGCGATTACGAGACCTTACATGCATGATGGGAGTATCCCAACACTTGAAGCGGTAGTAGAACATTACAATAAAGGTGGTAAAAATCACAAACAAAAAAGTGAATTGATACAACCACTTGCCTTAACAGTAGTTGAAAAACAGGATTTAGTCAATTTTTTAAAATCTCTCACCGATAAAGAGTACAATAATTATTAATTTAAATTAGATAAATAAAATATAATTAACATGAAAAAACTAATACTAATTGCTTTATTATCAGGCTCGAGCTTGAATTTTATGGCGCAGACATTTACAAATTCACCAAATGATACTATTGCGTTGAATTTGCCAGGCAACTTTTATTCTGAATTGCCGATTTATCAAATAAATCAAACCACTGATACCCTTAGAATGAGTGTAGAAGTTGTTTATAACGATGTTCCTTCAGGTTGGGACGGTATGATATGTGTATTTGGGAATTGTCTTGGTAGCATATTACCCGTAGGAGGTACAGGAGTCCAATCAGATGTTTGGGGAAATAACCAAGGGATGGTAAGGCTTACAGTTAACCCATTTAACGATACAACAACTACTGCCATGTTAAGAGTTTATTGTTACGACAATACATTGCCTTTCTCAGGCGATACATTGACTTGGATACTAAATAGTTCACCAACAAGTATTTCTGAGTATGAGTTAGCTGCTGAAAAAGTAACGCTATACCCGAACCCAGCTAAAGGATTGGTTAACTTAAATCAGTTGCCAGCAGAAACAGCTGTAATTGAGGTATATGATATTGCAGGTAAATTGGTAAAACAATTTAAACCAATATCAACTACAGCATCAATTGATGTAAATGATCTTGAGCCAGGTATTTATCAGGTAAATATTATTGGTAATGATAACGGAATGGTTTCTAAAAAATTAATGGTTCAATGAAACAAGTAAGAATACTTTTCTTGCTCTTATTCTTTAGCTTTGGAATCAATAGCTATGGAGTTGTATATGAATCAGTATACATTAAGTGTGATTCGTTAACTACTGTTGATGCGGTAAAATTACCTTATTACACGTTTTCGCCTACAGATTCATTTGTTCAGCAAAACCATAGAGTAGAGCTCATGGTTGGTGATACCCTAGATTTATGGGTACATAATACTGATTCTATTGACCATTATTTTGACATCCAAGGAACAACAGGAGTGCGAGATACTATTCCAGCAAATGATTCAATTCATGTGGTTCACCAATTTACTACTCCAGGAGTTTTTATTTATTACGACCCATTAAAATTTCCAGTTTACGCATATATGGGGTTGTCTGGTATGTTGTTGGTAAAAGATCACAATCATGCTAGTTTCTATTGGAACACAAAAGAACATGATTCTACCTTTAATTATACCTTGGCGAGTGGTGGAAGTGTGTTATGGAATCAATACAACCCTAAGTATTTCACTATTAATGGTATTAGCCATCCTAACATTATGAATAACCCAGTGATTAATATTGCTGGAAATGTTGGAGATACTCTCGTGTTATACATCAGCAATACTGGGTATGGTATGCGTTCTATCCATTTTCATGGTTACCATGGAGAAATCATGTTTTCTTCAAGCAAACCAGCTACAGTGGGTCGAGTGAAAGATACATTCCCTATTTATCCAATGGAAGCGGTAATGATACAAATTGTGCCAGATAAACCAGGCGTTTATCCTGTGCATGAGCACAATCTGGTAGCAGTAACAGGCAATAATTTTTATCCAAACGGTATGTTTACCTTAATGAATATTCAACCATAATGAAGCGTCAATTACAAATATTAGTTACCTTAATTATATTGTCTGCAAGTGTTAATGCGCAAGTGGTGAATGAATTTTTGGTGGCTAAAACGGATTTGAATCCGCAATATTCTTTATGGGATGGGAAGCTGACCAAACTGATGGGATACACCAGACTTCTGAGTGCACCCATTAATCTACCAGCACCTACCTTAACATTTACGGAAGGTGATTCTATACACTTGGATTTAAGAAACATGTCTCAAAATGCACCGCATACTATTCATTTGCATGGGCTGGATGTAGACCAACAGAATGATGGGGTACCATCACTCTCATGGCAGGTATACCATAGTCAAACCGGAACTTATAAATTTCAAGCTCCACACCCAGGTACTTATATTTACCATTGTCATGTTACAACTGCAATACATTTGCAAGGAGGAATGTATGGGATGATTATTGTGAAACCTCTCAGTGGAAATAATGTAACTTGGGACGGAGGATACTCCTATGATAAAGAATATGCTTGGATGCTTTCAGAGTTAGATTCAGTATGGCATCAAGATTCTTTATTTAATCATAACTACGACACCTTAAATCCAATGATGCCGGTAGAAGTACCAGATTACAACCCACAATACTTTTTGATTAATGGTAAATCTGAACAGCAGTTGAGTGATACAAGTATTAGGATTAATGCTCAAGCAAATTCTACTGTTTATTTAAGATTAGCAGCTATCGGTTATTGCGGTAACCGAATTATATTTCCATCTGCATTAAATGCACAAGTTGTATCTACTGATGGAAGACCATTGCCTGCAACAATTAATCTTGATACCTTAGAATTATTTCCAGGAGAACGTTATGGTGTATTACTTAAACCAACTACTGAATTTACAGATTCAATATTGGTTCAGTACAAAAACATGAATAATCACCAGTATAAAAGCACTCAAAAGGTGCCCGTAGATATTGATGGGTTTGTAGGGATAGAAGAAAATATCTTGGATATGGATGTGCAGGTCTTTCCCAACCCTAATAATGGAGAACTTAACATCTTAGCTGATGGATTTCAATTAGGGATTCTAGAGCTTACGATATTAAACTTATGGGGTCAAAGTATTAAGAATTTAGAAGTGATGAAAGAGGATGGAACTCCTATTCCTTTAGATTTAAAAGACCTTAACAAAGGCATTTACTTTATTAAATTAGAACAAAATAATCAATCAAAAACAATAAAAACAATTATCAATTAAACTAAAAACAATGAAAACAATGAAAACATTTTACTCACTATTATTGATGGTAGGGATAAGCTTAAGCGGTTTTTCACAAAAAAATATTACGCTTAACTTAAATCCTTATTTTGGAGGCCAGGCACTAACATTGAATCAAAATTATGTTAATGATCAAGGTAAAACAACTCAGATTACAAGAGGTTCTTATTATTTGTGTGATATTAAAATTATCCATGACGGAGCTCAAATTCTCGATCTTTCTCAGGATGTTTACTTATTAGTTCATGCAGATACAACTTCATATTCTATTGGTACTCATAATGTAACTAATGTTGAGGGAATTCAATTTAGTGTTGGTGTTGATAGTCAGCCTAACAATAACCCTAATGATCCTTCTTTTAATGTAACAAATAATGCAAATCCAACATTATGGCCTAACGGACATCCATTAAACATTCAAAATCCTTCAATGCACTGGGGTTGGTCTTCAGGTTATATGTTTGTATTACTTTCGGGTAATGTTGATACTGATAACGATCAAGTAGTAGATAAGCTTTTTGAAATTGCTCCTGTAGGTAATAGTCAATTCTTTACGCCAATAACTGTAAATGCAGCAGGCGTTAACAATTCAAATAACGTAGATATTGATGTTTTTGTTAACTATGCTGCATGGATTGACGGAATTCAATTGGAAAATGTTAATACAAGTCATGGGTCAGGTGCTTATCCAACAGCTTTAATTAATAACACTATTCCTAAGAGTGTTTTTACTGCAGCTGCTCCAGTTAGTGTGCCTGAATATGATTTATCAGATTTAATTAGTGTATCTCCTAATCCATTTACTAATTCGGCATTAATATCTTATCAGCTTTCAGCATTTGATAATATTTCAGTTGAAGTATTTGATGTTACTGGGAAGTTAATTGAGAAAAAAGAAAATATTAGCACTTCAGGAACTATTGAATTTTCACCTGTATCAGTAGGAAGTTATATTTATAACTTTATATCTAATGGTTCAACAATACATACTGAGAAATTAATAAAGAGATAACTTGATAAAATTACAACAAAAAAAGCCTCAGCATAGCTGAGGCTTTTTTTTGTTATATGAGGGTATGCAATAGTTGCAACCTAAATCAATAAAAGTTTTTTTGAAGTACAATTTTCTTATGAATTACGTTCTTTTTTGTGTCAACTATCTGTACTACATAAATTCCATTGCTCATTTTTCCTCTTTCAATTATTAGTTGTTTCCCTGAAAATGATTGACTTTTTATCACTTTTCCTGAAAAATCTAGAATTCTAACAGTGCTATTGCTTTGTTCTATATCAAAATATATAGTGGTTCTATCGTTAAATGGGTTTGGCCCTATAGTTATGTCTGTTTTCTTGTGTGACTCTATGCCAGTAGGTTGAGTTCCACATAGTATGCTGTCACTATAATTGATATTAGTTGGAGTCATAACAACCGGGAACTTAAGTAAAGAAATAACGGACTGAAAAAGATTGATATTACTTACTGAATAATTGGTATGCACTGAAGATGCTATAGTTCCTACTGATGAATTACATAGCCCATTTCCAGCAGAATCAATACTTATTATCGTCATACCATCCCAATTTGAACGAGTCTGAGTTACAATATTTCCTTCTGTTCCATAATTAAAGAGCCCCGATGAGCTTGTAGAAAAAGGATTAAATTGTGTGTTGGGAGAAATCCAATTTCGACTCCAGGTTACGGCACCATTTCCTCTTGGATCAAACTTCATTATAAATAATTGTTGATCAGATTGAGCGGAATCAGTAGTGTATCCACTAATTATTAGTGTGCTATCTGATTGCATTAGAACATTTAAATATGGTACAGCAAAAAGACGTGTTGAATCTGATGGATATATTTTCCAACATTCAGACATATTTAAACTGCTATCCATTTGCATTAGGTACATATAATTATCAGGTGAATAAGGCGAAACCTTTAATTTTGTTTCCCCTAAAGCATAATAATGATCATCTCTCATAGCAAAAATATGAGTAATTGAATTCCCACGGGTTGGGTCTAATTCAAATGTGATTTTTTTTGATCGAACTACGTTACCATTGTTGTCAAAATGTCCAATAAAGGGAGTATTATTACTAACATTATTTCCACAGGTTATATAACCATGGTTCACTCCATGCCCTAAAGCATTCGTTCGAGCATAGTAGCCATTTGCTGCATAGTCTTTACACCAAACTACATTTCCGAGAGAATCAAATTTAGTAAGACCATAATGTAGTTCACACCCTCCATACAATGCCACAAATCCATTGTCGCCACTATTTGAACGACAAATTGCTTCAGTATGAAAATTAGTAGAATTAGCAGTGCGGTAGTAATTCGAAAAAGCATGATTTCCAGATGCATCATGCTTTACTATTACTTTTGGATTAAAACCATCTTTATAAAGACTAACAAAACCTTTATCATCCAATTCAGCAGTTTTGTGTATAAAACTAGAGCTATTAATTGTATAGTCTGTGGTCCATACTTTATTGAAATTAGCATCAAGTTTTAAGTAAGTTGCTGTACCATTTTGTTGAGTATTTGCTGTTATAATATACCCATTATCAGAAGTAGTGTCTAAGCTCGCAAGGTTAGGTACAATAAAGTTGTTAGCTGAACTTTGAACACCATAAAAGTTTTTATAAAGCCCTGTTTGACAAAACAAGGATGTTGTTAATGCGAATGTGATTGATAATAATATGCTTTTTTTCATTTTTAACTTTTTTTTAATTTATTGAAAGATGTTATGAATTTATTAAAGGTTGCATTGTTATATTATTTGTAATGTAATTCAATTTATATTTTTGATAATTGATGAAGACAAGAAAATATTCAGAAAAATAATTAACCAATAGTTGTAGATATCTTGGAAGCATTAAGACCGCTACTTACATTAAAAGCTTCAGCATAGCTGAGGCTTTTTTATATCTGTTTATTAAGGTATTTAGCTAAATAAACTCCCATAGAAAAGCATGATTGGAGTAAGTACCCTCCAGTAGGAGCATCGTAATCGAGCATTTCACCAATGCAATAGGTGTTGGGCAATTTGTTTAATTCAAAATTATTATCAACAGCATTAAGAGAGATACCACCAACAGTAGATATTGCTTCTTCAACTGGAGAAGTACCAACAACTTCTAATTCTAAATTTTTAATGTTATGTGATAGGCTCTCAAGATTTATAAATTCTTCTTTTGAGGTTATTGATTTTAGTAAGCCTATTTGCACAGGGCTTAGTTTTAAATGAACTTTTAAAGTATCGGTAGTATTCTTTAAAGAAGATGATTTTAGTTTATTAAGAACTTTTTCGATTGTTAATGCTGGTTTTAAATCTAAAGCAATGCTTGCTTTTTGTTTTGAGGTTAAGGCTTCTCTAATTTTAGGACTTAGTGCATAAATTGCATTACCTTCTAATCCAAATTTTGTAACCACAACTTCTCCTTTTTGTTGTTGGTTTAAGCAAGTAATAGCTATGTTTTTAATTGGGCTGCCTTCATGTTTTCTAATAAACTGTTTAGTCCAATTTATTTGGTATCCGCAATTTGAAGCTTTAAATGGCTTTATTTCAATTTCTTTTTGTTTAAATGGCTTTAACCAACTTCCATCAGAGCCAGTAACCTTCCAACTGCCACCACCTAAAGCAAAAACAGTGTAATCTGCTTTAATACTTGTGCCTGTATTAAAAATAGGTTCGTTAGTGTCCGACCAGCCTCTCCAAGTGTAGTTGTAATTAATAACTACGCCTTTTTTATCAAGTACATTTAATATAGCAGTTAACACTTCAATTGGTTTAATGCCTTTTTCTGGATAGATACGTTTACTACTACCAATAAATGTAGGTATACCAATACTATCTAGCCAGTCTCTTAAGTCTTGGTTGTTAAAACCTGTCAGAGCATCCTTTAAAAAGGATGGGGGTGTATAGCGCTTTATAAATTCTTCAATGGGCTCTGAATGTGTTAAGTTAAAACCGCCTTTACCAGCAACTAAAAACTTTCTACCCAGTGTTGCATTTTTTTCATAAATGGTAACCGTATATTTTTTTTCATCTAAATGTGCAGCTAATAAAAGTGCTGCAGGTCCTCCACCAATAATTGCAACTGTTTTTTTCATACTTAAGCAATTGCGTTTTTATAAATAGAAATGTCAAAATCGCAAGTAATGTTAATGTCGTTACAGTTTTCAATATTGCTTAGTTTCTCTTTACTTGTGCTCCAGTAGTAAGGGGTCATTTTTAATAAAGTGAGCAAACTTTTTTGATCTGTGATGTGAATTTTGAAAGTGGTGTTTATTGTTTCCTGATGTTTAAATGTAGGGGTCATTTTTTCAGGCACATTATTTTCATGGGGCTTAAAACTATCGTAAATTAATTCAGCCATTTCTTTTAAGTGATTTGGTCCAGGACTAACAATGATCACATAACCGTCTTTAGTGAGAATTCTGCGAAATTCATTAGGATGAAGAGGTGAGAAGATAGAAAGAATAAGGTTAATGCTTTCGGTTGCAATAGGAAGATTATATACAGAGCTCACAAAGTAAAAATTCTCTTTATACTTTTTGGCTGCGTTTTTTACTGCATATTTTGAGATGTCTGTTCCTAAAATTTGGCTAGTTAATCCAGGTATATGGTTCATTACTTTCTCAGAATAATACCCTTCTCCACAGCCAGCATCAAAAGCTACAAAATGATTCTCTTTAAAATTGATTTTAGTTTTAATAATGGCTTTTAAACTTTCTATTAAAGGGTCATAAAAACCTAATTCCAAAAAGTTTCTCCTTGCTGAAATCATCATTTCATTGTCTCCAGGAGATTTTGATTTTTTTTGATTTACCGGAAGTAAATTAATATAGCCTTCTTTAGCAACATCAAAGCTATGGTTGAGCTCGCAAGCATAAGTTTTGTTACCATTTATTAAAAGTGGGTTTTGGCAAAGTGGACAAATAATAGGTTGTTGTTGCATGAAAAAGCTAAAAAATAAAATTACATATTTTAAATGCCAATGTTCGAAATGACCTTGAAAAACAAATGTAGTTTACATCGGGTCAACATCAATGGTGATTTTAACCGCTTTATAGCTACTAAAAGTTTCAAAGTTGTTTTTTATAGTAGTTATTATTTTTCTAACAGACTTAATAGATGCTTCACGCTCAACTTTTATCAATACATTTTTGTGATATTGATTTTTAATTCGGCTAATTACAGGAAACTCAGGGCCTAAAACTCTTACACCAAATTTTTCTTTTAGGGCATTGGTAAATTCATCTGCACCAGCATTTAACATGTCTCTATCTCTATGCTTTAGAGTAAAGTGGATTAAACGGTAAAAAGGAGGGTAGTTAAACTGTTTGCGTTCTACCAATTCGTTACTATACATCGCATTGTAATCTGTTTCTATTACTTGACGAATTACTCTGTGGTAAGGATCATAAGTTTGTATAATTACTTTTCCTCTTTTTGCTTTTCTCCCTGCACGACCACTTACTTGACTCATCATTTGGTAAGCACGCTCAAATGCTCTAAAATCAGGGAAGTTGAGCATTGTATCAGCATTTAAAATACCAACCAAGGCTACATTGTCAAAATCTAATCCTTTAGTAACCATTTGTGTTCCTACTAAAACATCAATGTTACGTTCTTCGAAATCTGTGATTAATTGATGATAAGCATTTTTACTTCTAGTAGTATCAGCATCCATTCTAGCTATTTTTATTTTAGGGAAATAAATAGCCAGTTCTTCTTCTATTTGTTCAGTACCAAAACCTTTTAAGGTAACCCGAGTGCTTCCGCAAGCACCACAAGAGTTCGGCATTTGTTTATTTTGACCACAATAATGACATCGTAGTTGATTGCTATACTTGTGATAAGTTAAAGAAACATCACAGTTATTACATTCAGGTACATGTCCACATTCTTCACACAATAAAAAAGGAGCATAGCCTCTTCTATTTTGAAACAGAATAATTTGTTCTTTGTTTTTAAAAGCTTCTTCCATTTGCTCCATTAACAAAGGAGAAAAATGAGATTTCATTCTTTTCTTACGGGTAGCTTCTTTAATGTCTGCACACAATATTTCAGGCAACTGAACTCCGCCATGTCTTTTGGTTAGTTCTACTAAACCATATTTTCCTTGTTGAGCATTGTAATAGGTTTCTAGAGCAGGTGTTGCAGTTCCCATTAAGGTTTTTGCTTTATGAATGTTCGCTAAAACAATAGCAGCATCTCTAGCATTGTATCTAGGTGCTGGCTGAAATTGTTTAAAGCTATTTTCGTGCTCTTCATCAATAATTACTAACCCTAAGTTACTAAATGGTAAAAATAGGGCAGAACGTGCACCCATTACTATCTGAAATTTTGATGTTTTAGTATGCTGAAAATCTAATACATTATTCCAGATTTCTACTCGCTCGTTTTCGTTAAACTTAGAATGATAAACACCAATAGTATCTCCAAATACTTTTTGTAAACGTACAATCAACTGAGTGGTTAAAGCAATTTCTGGTAACAAGTATAATACTTGTTCGCCTTTAGCTATGGCTTCTTGTATTAGCTTGATGTAAATTTCTGTCTTACCAGAACCTGTTACACCGTGTAGCAGCACCACATCTTTTTCTTCAAACTTTTCTTTTATAGATTGTAGTGCTTCAGTTTGAGCATCATTTAAAGTTTTGTCTCCAATCAATTCATTGCTATACGTTCCAATTCTGTCAACAGCAATATCGTAAACTTCAAAAACATTTTTCTTAACTAACTGATTAATAATTGAAGCGCTAATTCCAGTAGATTTTTGAAGTTCTAGTTTTTTAACTTCTTTGCGTTCGCCATATCTGTTAGAAAGGTTAATGAAAGACATTAAGGTTTCTAACTGTTTTCCAGCTCGTTGTATTTCATCAAAAATCAGTTTAAGATTTTCTTCATTATCAGCATATTCGGTTAATCGAACAAACTGAACTAACTTAGGTTTGTATTTTCGTTTTAAATCTTCTTCAACAACTATAGCTCTCTTTTCAATTAATGATTTAACAACTCTGTGTACATTTTTAATGTTTAGTATTTCAGAAATTTCTTGTAAGCTTAAAATGTTTCTTACTTCTAATGCTTCAAAAATGAGGTATTCATTATCATTTAGTTCACTAATTAATTCTTTATCAAACTCAGCATTTAAAACAATTTTGGTTTCACTAGCTAATTTTAAAGCTCCAGGTAAAGCTGCACTAAACACATCACCTGGGTTGGCAATGTAATAGTCTTTCATCCAATCCCAATGCTTTAATTGAAACTCATTAACAATAGGTGTTTCATCTAGCAATGATTCAACGTATTTAGCTTGGTATTCGGTAGGAGGAGAGTGGTGAATATTTTTAACCAATGCAGAATACAATTTACCACCTCTACCAAAAGGTACAACTGCTCGTTGACCAATTTGAATATCTTCATTTAACGCCTCTGGCAAACGATAGGTAAACAAGTTTGGCAATGAAAGTGGTAAGATTACATCTATGAATTTGGTTTCTTTGCTCATTAAATATTGAAAGAGGTAAAGTTACATTTTTGAAAACTTAAAACAACTTCATTTGCTGATTTGGTCTACAAAAAGCAGTTAGATCATATTCTGGGAAACTTCTATCTTTTAAATGTTTTTGACGAGCAATTTTAAACATACTTTTAATCATTATAGCCGTTTTTCCGTGTAGTTTTATTCTGTTTTTGCCTTTACTATAAAGATTTCCGCCATTAATTTCTTTAATCTGATTTAAAACTTTGTTGGCCCTATCAGGAAAAGTAGTCTTAATCCAATCTTCAAATATTTCAGCTATCTCACCATTTAAGCGAACGGTAGTGTAGCCAACAGATAAAGCACCTAGCTCAGCTACTTTTTTAACTATAGTTGGGATTTCATGACTGTTTAGGCCTGGAATAATAGGGGCTACCATTATTCCAGTTGGAATGTTGTTGGCAGTTAATAACTCTAAAGTATCTAGTTTTTTTTCTACAGAAGCTGTTCTTGGCTCTAAAACACTTCTTAATTTATTATCAAAAGAAGTAATACTTAAAGAGGCGTGTACTAAGTTCAGTTTTGCCAGTTTTGTAAGAATATCAATATCTCTTTGTATTAAGAAGTTCTTGGTGAGAATGCTAACAGGGTGCTTGTACTTTAAACAGACTTTTAATAGCTCTCTAGTAATTTGTAGTTTTCGTTCAATAGGTTGATAGCAATCTGTATTTCCTGAAAGCATGATAGGGCTAACTACCCAATTCTTATTATTAAACTGTCTTTCTAATAATTTTGGAGCTTCTGGTTTGTAAATTATTTTTCGTTCAAAATCTAAACCAGCACCATATCCCCAATATTGATGACTTTCTCTAGCATAGCAATAGATACACCCATGCTCACATCCTTGGTAAGGATTCATTGAATATACAAAAGGGACAGTTGGACTATATACTTTATTAACTATCTTTTTGGGATGCTCTTTTATGTATTGAGTTTTAGTGTTTTCTAAAAACTCTACATCAATTCCTTCAATATGCTCAATAGCATATTCATTCTTCAAAAACCGGTTCTTTACCTTTATCTGACTGCCTCTTCCTTTCATGTTTGAACTCATAATATTTAGGGTATTTTAAATTTATTTCAAAAATAACTACAATTTATAGATTATTTGACCTATATTTGTAGTTATGAATAAAATAGCAGCAAACTTAAAGCACTTGAGAAGTCTAAGAGGACTTACTCAGGAACAGTTTTCAACTGAGTTGGACATTACTAAATCTAGAGTTGGATCTTATGAGGAAGGTCGTTCAGAACCACCAATTACTACTTTAATTGATTTATCGAATTATTTTAAAATACCAATAGACGCATTGGTGAAAAATGATTTGAGCTTAGGAAGTGATGATACTTTTATCGATATAGGTAATCAACGTGTATTATTTCCAATTAGAGTGGATGAAAATAATAATGATGTTATTGAAGTGGTAACACAAGAAGCTTCAGCAGGTTATTTAATGGGTTATTCTGATACCGAATTTATAGCCAATTTGCCTATCATGAGTTTAAACTTTTTGCCAACAGGTAAGCATAGAGCGTTTCCTATTAGAGGAGATTCTATGCATCCTTGGGTAAAAGATGGGGATGTTGTTGTTGGAGAATACATGGAAAGCGCTGACCGAGTTAGAGATAATAAATGCTATATCATTCTAACAAAAGAAGAGGGCTTAGTGTATAAACGTGTTTTTACAAGTAAGTTAGAAGAAGGTTTTTTAACCTTATCGTCTGATAATAAAGCTTACCAACCATACTTGTTGCACTTGTCTGATGTGCTGGAAATTTGGGAGTTTAAGTTGAATTTATGCATTGGACAATACGAAGAGGATGAAATTAATCCTGTTAGTATTTTAAACTTAATGCGGAGCGTTGGAATTGAGTTGAAAGATTTAAAAACTCGTGTTCAAAATTTAGAAAAAAATTAAAAAAAATTTTATTTACAACTGTTGATAAATACCTTAATAACAAACGTTGTTAAGGTATTTTTTAATATCCTTTTATGTATAATTTTATTCTCGTTAATTAAACATTCTGAGACTTAGTATATGGCAGAAGAAGTAACCTATAGTGAAGATAATATTCGTTCGTTAGACTGGAAGGAGCATATTCGTATGCGACCAGGAATGTACATTGGTAAATTAGGTGATGGAGCTGCGTATGACGATGGAATTTATATCTTACTGAAAGAAGTGATTGATAATTCCATTGATGAATACGCAATGGGACACGGAAAGAATATTGACATTAGCATAAAAGATAAAGTTGTTAAAGTTAGAGATTACGGTAGGGGAATACCTTTAGGGAAAGTGATTGACTGTGTTTCTAAAATGAATACAGGAGGTAAGTATGACTCTAAAGCCTTTCAAAAATCAGTTGGATTAAATGGTGTTGGTACTAAGGCAGTAAATGCTTTGTCTAGTTTTTTTAGAGTGCAATCCGTTAGAGATGGGGAACTTAAAAAAGCTGAGTTTGAGAGAGGAAACCTAACAATAGATTCAAAAATTGAAAAAACGACTTTACGTAAAGGAACTAAAATGACTTTTGTTCCTGATGAAGAAGTTTTTAAAAAGTACCAATATAGAGCACAGCACGTAGAGAAGCTATTGTGGAACTATGCATTCTTAAATACTGGGCTTACCCTAAACTTTAACGGAGAGAAAATTCACTCGGAAGAAGGGTTGAAAGATTTATTAAATCAGAATCTTTCTAATGATCCATTATATCCAATTATCCATTTAAAAGGAGATGATATTGAGGTTGCTATAACTCATACCCATTCTTATGGTGAGGAGTATTATTCGTTTGTTAACGGACAATATACACCACAAGGAGGGACACACCAGGGAGAATTTAGAGCTGCTATAGTTAAAACTGTTCGTGATTTTTATGGTAAAGATTATGATGCTTCAGATATCCGTTCATCAATCGTTGCTGCAATTAGTGTTAGAGTAATGGAGCCAGTTTTTGAATCTCAAACAAAAACAAAACTAGGTTCTACGGAAGTTGGTCCTGATGGACCTTCAATGCGAGCTTTTGTAACTGATTTCTTAAAAAAGGAACTTGATAATTTCTTACACAAAAATGCAGAAGTTTCAGAGGCTTTACAACGTAAAATATTGCAGTCTGAGCGTGAGCGTAAGGATATGGCTGGTATTAAGAAAATTGCTAGAAAAAGAGCTAAGGATGCATCGTTGCACAATAAAAAGTTAAGAGATTGTAGAGTGCATTTTAGTGATGCAAAAGATGATGAGAGAAAGCAGGATACAATGTTGTTTATTACCGAGGGAGATTCTGCATCTGGTTCTATTACTAAGTCAAGAGATGTAAATACTCAAGGAGTATTTAGTTTAAAGGGTAAGCCTTTAAATTCTTATGGGTTAACTAAGAAAATTGTTTATGAAAACGAAGAGT
The DNA here is from genome assembly GCA_029210015.1 of Vicingaceae bacterium. Lineage (GTDB taxonomy): Bacteria > Bacteroidota > Bacteroidia > Flavobacteriales_E > Vicingaceae. The sequence goes on along the minus strand of JARGOE010000027.1, from coordinate 14,143 downwards.
TTAACTTGCTACAAGCTGCTTTAAATATTGAAGAAAGCATAGAAGATTTACGTTACAACAAGATTGTAATTGCGACTGATGCTGATGTTGATGGTATGCACATTCGTTTGCTATTGATTACATTCTTTTTACAGTTTTTTCCAGATGTAATTAAGAATGGGCATTTGTTTGTTTTGGAAACACCTTTGTTTAGAGTCAGAGATAAATCTAAAACCATCTATTGTTACTCTGAGGAAGAAAGAAGAAACGCAATTGAAGAATTAAAAGGAAAACCTGAGATAACACGATTTAAAGGATTGGGAGAGATTTCTCCAAGTGAGTTTAAGTATTTTATTGGAGAAGATATTCGTTTGGATCCTGTTGTAATTGGACCTGATACGCCAATACAAAAACTATTAGAGTTTTACATGGGCAAAAACACGCCTGAAAGGCAACAGTTTATTATCGAAAACCTTAAGGTAGAAAAAGATTTAGTGGAGGATTTAATCCAATAATAAATTCATTAAAACAAAAGAAATATAGCTATAATAATGGCAGAAAACGAAGAAGATAATATAGAAAGAGACGAGGAATTTGAAGGGGGAGAGAATGATTCATTAGAGAATGTTATACAGGTTTCGGGCATGTATAACGAATGGTTTTTGGATTACGCTTCTTATGTAATCTTAGAAAGAGCTGTACCTCATATTTATGATGGGTTAAAACCTGTGCAACGTAGAATTTTACATTCTATGAAAGAGATGGATGATGGGCGTTACAACAAAGTAGCAAACATTATTGGAAACACCATGAAGTATCATCCACATGGAGATGCTTCTATTGGTGATGCGTTAGTACAAGTTGGTCAGAAAGATTTGTTGATTGATTGCCAAGGAAACTGGGGTAATATTTATACTGGAGATAGAGCGGCAGCACCAAGATATATTGAAGCTCGTTTAACCAAATTTGCTTTAGAGGTTGTATTTAATGCAAAAACAACCAATTGGTTATTGTCTTACGATGGAAGAAACAAAGAGCCAGAAACCTTACCTATTAAGTTTCCATTACTATTAACACAAGGTGTTGAAGGTATTGCTGTTGGTTTGGCTTGTAAAATATTGCCTCATAATTTTAATGAATTGATAGATGGTTCTATCAAAATATTGAGAGGTAAAAAAGCAGAGATTTATCCTGACTTTTTAACTGGAGGGATGGCAGATGTTTCTGCATATAACGATGGTTTAAGAGGAGGAAAGATTAAGGTTAGAGCAAGGATTGGACAGGAAGATAAAAAGACCTTAAAAATCACTGAAATCCCTTTTGGAACAACTACGGACAAGTTGATAGACTCTATCATTAAAGCCAATACTAAAGGAAAGATTAAGGTTAAAAAAGTAGAGGATAATACAGCTGAACACGTTGAGATTTTAATTCATCTTCCTCCTGGAGTCTCTCCAGATAAGATGATTGATGCATTGTATGCATTTACAGATTGTGAGGTTTCAATTTCGCCAAATGCTGGTATTATTGAAGATGATAGCCCAAAATTTGTTGGGGTAAACGAAATGCTAAAGGTTTCTACCTTTAGGACTTTAGATTTATTAAAGCTTGAGTTAGAAATTCGTCAAGGAGAATTAGAGGAGCAATGGCACTTTTCATCTTTAGAGAAAATATTTATTGAGAATAAGATATATGTGAAGTTGCATGGTTTGGGTTATGATGAGGCAATAGCCTTAACACATGATTTGTTAAAACCTTTCATTAAGCATTTGCTTAGAAAAGTAACTGATGATGATGTGAAGCGTTTGTTAGAAATCAGAATGCGTAGAATTACCAAGCATGACTCTGATAAGGCAGAAGAAAAGTTAGAATCTTTAGAAGGTGAAATTGAAAAAGTGAAATTCCACCTGGCAAACTTGGTTGATTTTGCTGTGGATTATTTTAAGGAATTAAAGAAAAAATACGGGGAAGGAAGAGAGAGAAAAACTGAGTTGCGCTCATTCGAAACCATTGACGCTACGAAGGTTGCGGTTAGCAATGTGAAGCTTTACGCGAACAAGGAAGAAGGCTTTGTTGGAATGGGGTTAAAACGCTCGGATAGCGAATTTGTAGCAGATTGTTCTGATATTGATGATGTGATTGTGTTTAGGGAAGATGGAACAATGATGGTTTCTAAAATTTCTCAAAAAGCATTTTTTGGAAAAGGAATTATCCACGTAGGTGTATGGAAAAAAGGAGATAAACGAACTATTTACAATCTAATCTACCAAGATGGTAATACTGGGCCATCAATGATGAAACGTTTTGCTGTCACTTCTATTACAAGGGATAAAGAGTATCCGTTAACAAAAGGAACAGCAGGCTCTAAAGTGTTGTGGTTCACTGCTAACCCTAATGGAGAAGCTGAAACTGTGTTGGTGAAATTAAAACCTAAAGCTAATGTACGTAAGCTTAAGTTTGAGATAGATTTCTCTGAATTGGCGATTAAAGGTCGTGGAGCAGGAGGAAACAGAGTAAGTAAATATCCAATTGCTAAAATTGAGTTGAGAGAAAAAGGAGTTTCTACCTTGGCTGCACGTAAAATCTGGTTTGATGATACGGTTCAACGTTTAAATTCAGAAGAGCGCGGTGAGTTTTTAGGAGACTTTAAAGCTGAAGATAAGATATTGACTATTATGCAAAGTGGAGAGTACCAATTAACAGGTTTCGATTTGTTTACCAAGTTTGAAGAGGATATGATTGTGTTGGAGAAATGGAATCCAAACAAACCAGTCTCTGCTATTTATTATGATGGTGATAAGAAACAATACTTTGTTAAACGTTTTTTAATAGAACCAACCGACAAGAAAGTTTCTTTCATTACAGAACATGAGGATTCTCAATTAGAGATTGTTTCTACAGATTGGTTACCACAAGTAGAACTAACGTTTAGTAAAGTAAAAGGGAATCAAAGAGATAATGAAACCATTGCGTTAGAAGAGTTTATTGCCATTAAAGGAATGAAAGCTATCGGTAATCGTTTAACATCGCATAAGGTTAAAAATATAGATTTATTAGAGTCTTTGCCTTACGAAGAGCCAACAACTGAAGTAGAAGAGGAAGAAGAGATAGTTGAAGATGAAAATACAGCAGCTAACTCTGAAAATGAAAGTGGAGAATCTGATGTTAAAGAAAAAGAAACGGATAGTTCAGAAGATATATCTGCAAAAGTAGAAGAGTCTAAAGCTGTGGTTGAACCACCAAAAGAGGAAAAGAAACCAAATCCGATAAAGGATGTGGATGATGATGAAGAGAATCAAATGACCTTGTTTTAAATGAGTTTAACCATTACGTTAATCATTATTATTGTTACAGTTGGGGTTTCCTTAATGGCAAATAATAATACCGATTTATATGCTAGATTGATATTTAACCCTTACCAGGTGGTGCATCGTAAAGAATGGTATAGAGTGATTTCTCACGGTTTTATTCACGATAAAAACAGTATTTTTCACTTGATATTTAATATGTATGTTTTGTATTCATTTGGGAATATTGCGGAGCAAATATTAGGTAGTATTATGGGTAAAGGTTTAGGCATAGCCTTTTATTTGATTCTTTATTTTGGTGGTATGGTGGCCGCTTCAGTACCAAGTATTATAAAGCATAAAGATAATATCCATTATAACTCTTTAGGTGCTTCTGGAGCTGTTTCAGCAGTATTATTTGCTACCATAGCTTTTATTCCTTTTCAAGGAGGTATAGGTATTATGTTTATACCGATAAGTATTCCTCCATTAGTATTTGGAGTGTTGTATATTGCTTACGAAGTGTATATGGGGAAACGTGGAGGCACTAATATCGCTCACGATGCCCACATCTGGGGTGCTATTTTCGGGTTTGTATTTGTGCTACTATTCGTCCCTGATGCTTTTACTAATTTTGTGTCTCAGGTGATGGGGTTGTTGAATTAGTACTTTTTCAATTACTTTATTCTTGTTATAAAGTATGGCTATGAGTTTATGCTTGAGAAATGACTCTTAAAGCAAAAAGTCTATCAAAAATTTAGAAATCCAACTACTTATATATAATTTAGAGCCTTTAAAAGCTTATAGGTGTTGAGAAAAGTTATATTTTTAGATAGGGATGGGGTTATCAATTTTGAACCTGGTGATTATACTTATGAAGTTTCAAAATTTAAAATTTTAGATGGCTTATTTGAAGCATTATCTATCCTAAAAGATAGTGGGTTTGAGTTTATCATTATTACCAATCAAGGAGGTATTTCTAAAGGAATATATAACCATAATGATGTAAATTCCGTACACGCATATATGCAAGAGCAGTTTGATGAAGCGGGAATAGAATTGTTAGACATTTATTATTGCCCTCATCATAGCATAAACGAAAAATGTATTTGTAGAAAACCTAACTCACTTATGTTGGAAAAAGCCATTGCTAGATATAATGTAGAAAAAACAAAGTCTTATTTTATAGGAGATAGCGATACTGATATGATTGCAGGAGAAAGAGCTGGTGTAAATGTGGTTAGAATTACAAAAAACGATTTGTTAGCAAATTATTTAAACCAAATTATTTGAGTAATAAACTATATATCAATTACAATGGTTTCCTATATATGGAAGATGAACCTATTTTTACGGTTAAAAATCGAGGGTTTAGGTATGGAGATGCATTATTTGAATCGATTAGAGTCGTAAACGGTAAAGCATGTTTCCTAGAGGATCATTTTAAGCGCCTTAAGAAAGGGATGGAAACCTTAAAAATGAAGCCAGGAGGCAATATTTCATTCAATGATTTAAAAGAGCAAATAGAAAAGCTCATTGAAAAGAATCATCTAATAAAGGGAGGGAGAATAAGGCTTTCCGTTTTTCGTTCTGCAGAAGGCTTGTATGCTCCCATAAATCAAAGAAAATCATATGTAATTGAGGCAAAACCATTTGATGATAATAAATATGTAATGAATGAAAAAGGGTTGATTATTGATACTTTTAATGAGCTTAGACGTTCACGAAACCCTTTGTCACAAATTAAAACAACAAATAGTATTCCTAATGTTTTAGCAGGTATTTACCAAACTGAAAATGATTTAGATGAGTGTATTATGCTAAATGATTTAGGTAGAATTGTCGAAACAATTAGCTCTAACATTTTTTTATATAAAAACCACAATATTTATACTCCAGCTTTAGATGAAGGGTGTATGGATGGGGTGATGCGAAAGCAAATATTAACTATTGCTAAAGAGATGAATATTAATGTTTTTGAAGGAATGTTAAATGGTAGTATGTTATTGCAGGCAGATGAGATGTTTTTAACTAATGCTATTAGAGGTATTCAGTGGGTTGGAGCTTATAGGCAGAAAAGATATTTTAATAAGGCTACAAAAGAAATTTTAGATCGATTAAATGAATTAGTGTCTGTCTAAATACATTCTAAAAGAAGCTACAGGAATTACACCTCCTTCAGCAACACTTCTGTTAGGTGCTACTCGGCCATCTCTATAAATAGGCATTAATCCTACCAACAAAGACATTCTAGTTTTAATTATAAATTTAAGTGCTAAGCTACCCGCAAAAGCGTTGTAGTTTAAAAAATATATTCCTTCTGCAACTAAGTAGGTTTTAGGTCTTAGTTGTTGTTGTGTGGCAACAAATATGTTTTGTAAGTATAATTCTCTTTCTTCTACAACCATACCATAATTACTTTTAGCATAATAAAAACCAGCCCCAACAGTAAAGTTGTTTTGTAAATCACCAAATGTTATTAATGATTGTAAACCTGCTGCATAAATAATAGAATCTTTTGGTAAATACAAAGCTTGTCCAGCACTTGCAGAAAAAGCTAAATCAACTCCTTCATTCAAATTAATATTATGTTTGATTGCTCCTATAAAAGTTCCAGCAAATGATGTGTTTAAAGATGCTGTGGTTCTATTTGATAAACCATAACTGACTTTATTAAAGATAATATCTGTATTTGAAAACCTAAAATCTCTCTTTTTTAAGGTGTAAGCAGAGGCGGTAAATGTATAATTGGTAAAGTCTGGATTTGGTATTCCGTCATAAACTTCTTCTTTTGAAGGAATTTTTTCGTTAGAAACATAGTCATCTTGAGCTTTTACTTGTAATAACATAAGGGTGAAGGTGAAAAAGATAAAAAGCTTTTTCATAATGTTAATTCAAGCTAGGGTTTTCAGGAAAGTTAGATAAAACAGCATGTTTACCACCCATTTGTTCTAAAGAAGAGTGCCATAAATTATCATTATTCAGCTCTTTAATAGTGGTTAAATTGTTTTTAGAAATTAACCAAGACTCATCTTTCACTTCTTTCTCTAATTGTTCATAATCCCATCCAGAATATCCAATAAAGAACTTAATCTCATTAGGGAATATTTGTTGATCATTAATCAACCCTTTTAATTGATCAAAATTTCCAGACCAATATAATTTGTCATTTATTTTAATGCTATCAGAAATAATATCTCCTTGCGTATGAATAAAGAAAAGAGTGTCAGTTTGAACGGGGCCTCCCATAAAAACTGGAGCATTAAACTCAGGAAAGTCCTTTATTACTTCATTAAGCTTAACATTAAGAAGCTTGTTTAAAATAAATCCAAACGCACCATCTTTATTATATTCTGTTAGCAGAACAACTGAACGCTTAAAGTAAGGGTCATCCATAAAAGGTTCAGCTAAAAGTAATCGGCCTTTTTTTAGACTGACTTTGTTTAGCTCTTTGATGGTATAATCTAATGGGTTAATAGTCATAACTCAAAAATAAATATACTTAATAAATAATTACATTTGAAGTGTTGTTAATAAGTTATTGAACCTAATAATAGTATTGATGAGTGAAGATGTACAAAATTATTTAAATGAAATAAGAAGGGATTTTTCAGGAAAACCTTTAGATGAGCAATCTGTTAAGAAAAATCCAATTGAACAATTTGATGTTTGGTTTGAAGAGGCTGTAGATGCTCAATTGTTAGACCCTTATGCAATGTCAATAACAACTGTAAGTGAGGATGGCCAACCATCAACAAGAATTGTTTATATGAGAGGGATTAATGAGGATGGGTTTGTGTTTTACACCAACTATAGTAGTAATAAGGGACAAAACTTAGAAAACAATAGTAAGATCGCTTTAAATTTTTTCTGGGGTGCTTTAGAGCGTCAAATTAGAGTAGAGGGAATAGCTGAAAAAGTAACCGAAGCAGTTAGTGATGCTTATTTTAATAACAGGCCTAGAGAAAGCCAAATTGGAGCTTGGGCATCTAATCAAAGTACATTAATTAAAAATAGAGAAGAACTTGAAGAAAGAGTAGCTTTTTATACTGACAAATTTAAAGGTGTTGATGTGCCACGACCACCTCATTGGGGTGGTTATTTGGTAAGACCTTTTGAGGTTGAGTTTTGGCAAGGTCGACCTAGCCGTTTACATGATAGAATCGTTTATTCAAAAAATCAGAGTGTTTGGAAATTAAGTAGATTAGCTCCTTAATTTTCTCCAAAAAATATCCCAGCTATTAAATAATCCAATTATTAGTAAAGATAGTATAGGTAGGGTGTACCTTTCTTCGATTCCACGTTGAAAGAAACATAAGTAAAAGACATAAGCAAAACAGATTATGTTAATAAGTCCTAGCTTCCAGTCAGTCTGTTTTATAATAAATAGACTAATTATTAGAATTATGAAGCAGATACTATGAATTGCGTAGCAAAAGTATCTAAGGGTTTCAATCAAGATGTTCCCTCTGTATGTATCTTGAAAAATGTATAGAGATAGATTTGAATGAAAAGCCATTGTTTTAAATACTTTAGCTGGAGAAACAAAGTAGTAATCTATCCAAAATTTACTTTTGAACTCATCTGTAAGTTGATCAAAATCTTTAATTACTTCTAATTCTATATCCGGAACGTTATTAGGCATAGCTGAGTTTTGGTCATAGTATTGTTTTTGGAATAAAACACTCTCTTGATATTTTTTGAAAACCTCAGTTAACCTATCTCTCCCATAATAATCTATTACTTTTTTAGGGAATGTGTTGATTGCAGATTCTATATATTTCTCTGAAACATCTCCCTTAATTGCTCCTTGCCACATAGGCACCATATAGTTATATGCTGTTTTTCCTTCTTGAGCCCAGCCACCTACAAAACTCCAATACGCTTCTAGCGTTGGTCTAAACATAGAGTTTCCATCTTCATGATAAATAGAGTGTAAACCAACGTATTTTCCTGTAAGATTATAATTTCTAACTTGCCATATTATTGTAAAACTTAAAGCAATTAATCCAAAGAATATTATTTTTAATAATAGTTTTTTAACGCCATACTTTAGGTAGTTTTTTAATAGAAAAAATGGGAGTAATAAGCCAAATAATCCTACTTGAGGACGAACTATAATTAAAAATGCAAATACAAGAGCTGCAATTAAGAAGTAAACTCTTTTAGTTTTTAATACATTAGTAAAGTCTGCTTTAAATAATAAATAAACATAATAAAGTAGTAAAGCCGGACTAATAGCTTCAGTTAAAGTATAAAACAAAAAATTACTAGCAAAGGGTAAGATGCCATAGATAATTGCAATGTAGTAAGGGACTTTCTTACTTTTAAATAGTTGTTGGCTAATATAAAAAAGCCAATAAACAGATAGAGTAAAAAGTATTAGTTGAATGGTTTTTAAAAGTGATAATGCGACATTTGTTCCAGCTATTTTAATGCATGTAAAATATAATATCCCATATCCTGGAGGGCGAGTAAAATAACTTTGTGTTCCTAACGAATTATCCTTCCATTTACCTGTTTCTATATAGTTTTCAGCAGGGCGTAAATAACTAGGGTCATCATTTGTTATGATAGTTTTACCTTGTCGTTTATCTTCGTTGGGAAGTTGGTTAAGATTAAGTTGGTTAATGGTTAGTGCACTCGCAAAAGCAAGTAAACAGATAAACCATATCGCTTTAAACTTAAACCAACGCATTAAATTTCTCCTTTATCTATTAAAATTTTAGTTTTTAAAATTCCAGAAACGCTAAGACTATCAGTTATTTCGCCAGCCATTACCATTTTGTAAACTTCATTTATAGGTAATTTCTTGATTTGTAAAACTTCACCTTCTTCTGGCTCAGGAGTATAGTAGCTCAGGTCTTTTGCAATGTATATTACACCAACTTCATCACTAACAGAATTACTTAGGTGCATGTCTAATAATTTTGTCCATTGCTTGGCTTCAATACCTAGTTCTTCTTTCAATTCGCGTTTTGCTGAATCAATCACATCATCATTATACAATCCACCACCTTCGCAAATTTCCCAACTGTATTGTTTTAATGGGTAACGATATTGACCAACTAACCAAGTGTTATTGTTTTCATCAAGAGGAATTATGCCTATGGCAATATTTTTATAATGAACAACACCATAAATTCCATCACCACCATCAGCATTAACGGTTTTGCTTTCTGTTATTTTTATCCATGGATTATCATATTTAACCTCACTTTTTAAGGTTTTCCATGGGTTTTTGGTTTCATCAATCATTGATTAACCGAACACTCGTTTTAAAATATCAGTTACTCTGGCTAAAGGATCTTTTCTGATTTTCTTTTCTTCTTTCTCTATCATTAAAAATAAGCCATCCATAGCTTTTGTAGTGATGTAATCATCCAAGTTAGGGTTTTGCTTATCTATGAAAGGAATTTTATTATATGTGTTAATTACTGGGTTCCAGTATTTAGTTACATGTACTTTTTCAATTGCATTTTTAACAACAGGGTTAAATTTAACTTTTAATTGTCCGGAAGTTTTGTTTTTTAAATACATAGTAGCAGCATTGTCTTCTCCTTTAAGGATTGCAAATCCATCAGCAATAGTCATTTCTTTTACCGCATTAACAAAAATAGGTGTAGCTTCTTTACTCGCTGTTTCAGCAGCTCTATTCATTGTCATAACAAATTCATCAACTTGTTTTTTCATTCCTAAGCTTTCTACTTTTTCTTTTACCTTAATGGCTTCTTCTGGAAAAGGTATGAATATTTCAGGGTTTTTATAATAACCATCTAATTTAGATGTAAGAGACGTTGAGTTTTTTGTTCCAATAGTTAAAGCTTCTTTAAGACCACTTATAACTTCTCCATTAGATAAAGGGGTGTCTCCAGTTTCCATGGCAGAATTAACATCTTCCATTACTTTAGTCATTTCTGCACAACTAACCAATAGAACTAAAGCACTACATATAATTACAATTTTTTTCATTTTGATTGATTTGGTTATTCTAAATAATAATTGATTCAAAAATAAGAAATCAAAGGTGAAAATATGGCTATTAAACGCTAAATTAGTCGAATGAAATTGGATATACTTACCATAGGGGATGAGTTGTTAATTGGTCAAACCTTAAACACTAATGCTCAGTGGATTGCTGTAGAAATGACAAGAATTGGTTTTGAAGTAAGGCAGCAATTAACTATTAGTGATGATGAACAAATTATATTCGATTCGGTTGATGAGGCTTTAAAAAATTCAGATGTTGTTTTAATTACCGGAGGTTTAGGACCCACAAAAGATGATTTAACATTACCAGTTTTAAATAAATTTTTTGGTGGGGAATTAATTGAGAATAAAGAAGTTTATAAAGATATAGAGCGTTTGATTTTAAGTAGAGGTTTTAAGATGAACCAAAACAATAAAAATCAAGCATTAGTTTCCAGTGCTTGTACTCCTCTAAGAAATGAACATGGTACAGCTCCTGGATTGTGGTTTGAAAAAGAAGGGAAGGTCGTAGTTGCAATGCCAGGAGTGCCTTATGAAATGAAAGCCATGCTTTCTGATACAGTTATTCCACAATTAAAAGAGGTGTATGAATTACCAGAAATCATTCATCACATGGTTTATACACAGGGCTTACCTGAATCTATGTTAGCAGAACTTCTAGAAGATTGGGAAAACAGTTTGCCAGCAACTATTAAACTAGCATATTTACCTTCTCCTGGAAGGGTTAAGTTGAGATTAAGTTCTATTGGACTAGATAGAAACAAATTGCAACAAGACATTAATTTTAAAGTGGAGGAATTAAAAAAAATCATTCCAGATAATATTTATTCAGAAAACGAAGAAGATATACAGCGAGTTATTGGCGATTTGTTACGAAGTAAAAAATTAACTGTCTCTACAGCTGAAAGTTGTACAGGAGGTTATATTGCACATTTGATTACTGAAATAGCTGGGAGTTCAGATTACTACTTAGGTTCAATATTGTCTTATGCAAATGAGGTTAAAATAAATCAGTTAGGTGTTAATGCTGATGATATTAAAAAGTATGGCGCTGTTAGCCAGCAAGTAGTTAAGCAAATGGCTTTAGGTGTGAAAAATAATTTAAAAACAGATTATGCTTTAGCTACTTCTGGTATAGCTGGTCCAACTGGTGGTTCTGATGCAAAACCTGTAGGTACTGTTTGGATAGCTGTTGCTACACCTAATGGAGTAATATCTGAAAAATTTGTGTTTGGAAAACAAAGAGATATAAATATACAACGTGCTTCTATAGCTGCGTTAGGTATGCTAAGGAGGGAAATTAAGTGAGATTAGTGAGCATAGTGATGCCAGTTAAAAACACAGCTGCTTTTTTGGAGGAGTGTTTAACTTCAATACTTAATCAAACATATAGTAATTGGGAGTTATTGGCGGTTAATGATAACTCTAATGATAATAGTTTTGAAATTCTATCTGAATTTTCACAAAAGGATAAACGAATACAAGTCTTTAATACTGATGGTAATGGAATTATTGACGCTTTAAGCCTAGCTTACTCTAAAAGCTCAGGTGACTATATTTCTAGAATGGACTCTGATGATGTGATGCTGCCAAAGAAGATTGAACTAATGTTGGAAGATTTACAAAAAAAAGGTACAGGTTACATTGCGTTAGGATTAGTAAAGTATTTCTCTAAAGATGGAATAGGAGAGGGTTTTAGTAAATATGAGGCTTGGTTAAATGGTTTAACAAAACAAGGCAGTAATTTTAGTGAGATATACAAAGAGTGTGTAGTTCCCTCTCCATGTTGGATGGTTGATAGAGTAGATTTTGAGAAGTGTGGAGGGTTTAATTCTGAAATTTATCCTGAGGATTATGATTTGGTGTTTCGTTTTTATCAACAAGGTTTAAAATGCTTACCAAGTAATGCGTTGTTGCATTTATGGAGGGATTATCCGACAAGAACATCCCGGACAGATAAGAATTATGCTGATAGTAGTTTTATAGAAATTAAAACGAACTACTTTTTACAATTGCATTATGATAAATCAAAAAACTTGGTTGTGTGGGGTGCAGGTAAAAAAGGGAAATCTGTAGCTGAACTATTACTAAAAAATGACATTCCTTTTCACTGGGTTTGTGATAATCCTAAAAAGATTGGTAAGACTATTTATGACCAAGAAATGTTGTCTTTTACAGCTTTAGATGATATTGACAATATCCAAAGCATAGTCTCTGTAGCTAGTCCTTTGGCACAGAAACAAATACAAGAATACTTTTCTGTAAGGAAACAAGAATCTATGAAAGACTATTTCTTTTTTTGTTGATTTTTAGAAAGTTTAAATCTTACAACCAATAAAATTATTAATAATGTTCCTCCGAATATATACCAAATAAAATTGTTGCTCGATTTTTCTTCTGATACAATTTTAGGTTCTTCTTTTTCTTTAGCAATATCTTCAATTATTGTATCTGTAACAAATTCTTGTTCTAAGCTGTCTAGTATTACCTTTTCCTCTTCTGTTGGATTCATGATTGCCTTAATTTTTGCCAATCTTTTATTGATAATTGTAGCAAGGTTTGCATCATATTCTTTTGCCATTAAATAAATAGTACTAGCGTCAACTATTGTAACATTAGTGCTGTATAAGTCTGCTAATTGAAGTAATAATTGACCAATAATTTTATTTTTAGGTTTTACAAAATACATACGTTCAATTAGTTGGTACTCAATTTGTCTGGTAAGATGTAATTTTCCTCGATCTCTAGGTTTTGCTTTAAGAGGTAAGCTATCCTGGCTTATTTTTAGACCCAATACGGTGTTGTTTTTTAACCAATTAGGATCTTTTGCAATTTCAATTTGTGCCTCTAATATTTTTAGGTGTATCCATTCCGAGCCACTGTGAGAATTAGAATTAATTTCAACTGCTTTACTTGTGTAGTGGTATGCTGAATCTAAATTGCCACTTAGTTCATATGCAACCCCAAGGTTTGAAAGTAAGCTGTAGTTCTTTGAAGATGTATTTAAATGACTTTTTAATAGTGTGATTGCAGAGTCGGATTGCATGTCTAAAATCAGAAATACAGATAGATTGATAGCATCTGATGGTCTGTTTTTTGTTTTAACTAAATCTCCATGTTTCTCAATTTTTGATTGAAGTTCTTTGTCTGAAAGAGGCTTCCTTAGCCTTCTAAGAAATTCAAAGGGCATATCAACCATTATTGTATCTCCAAATATGGTTATTCCCTCTGCGTTAATACATGCTTTAGATGTGTTTAGGGACGAAAGGATTAAAATAAAAATCAGAATATGTTTAGCCATAAGAAATGCTTTTTTATAAATATAATAATTAAAATAAGGACACTACGCTATTGTTGTATGCTTTCCGAAATAATCCAAGCACCTGTCCAAGCTGCTTGAAAATTAAACCCACCAGTTAATGCATCAATATCTAAAACTTCACCAGCAAAATAAAGGTTTGGCACTAATTTACTTTCCATTGTTTTAAAGTTAATTTCATTTAATTTAACTCCACCACAACTTACAAATTCTTGCTTAAAGGTTGTTTTTCCTTTGGATAGGTAAACATCATTAACCAATAGTTCAGTTAACTTATTAATGTGTTTTTTTGAAACATCAGCCCACTTTAAGTCATTGTTAATTCCTGCTTTTTGTAATAGGAATAATTTTAACTTTTTAGGAATATCAACATCAAACTGATTGATTACCTTTTTACTACCAAGCTCTTGTTTATGCTGATTAATTACGTCAATAATTGATTCATTATTGTGTTCAGGTAACCAATTAACACTAAAATCAAACTCGTAATTCTTTTCATGCAAAAAACGAGCTCCCCAAGAGGATAGCTTTAAAACAGCAGGACCGCTCATTCCCCAATGGGTAACTA
>JARGOE010000026.1:29558-30847 GCA_029210015.1 Vicingaceae bacterium | reverse complement strand
CCGATACAGAACTTGGTAAAAATATTATCTAAAAGGTCGTCTGTTGAAATATCTCCCGTTATTAAAGATAATTGATGTAACGCTTGGCGGATATCCATGGCTAAGAAATCGCCTGTAATGTTTACATCCAATCCTTCTAATACTTTCAATAAAGATTCGTTAGCGCTAGATAATGCTTCGAAATGACGTGCATTAGTTACAACTGTATCCGTATTTTGTAGCAAACCGCTTTTCACATAATTATGCAGCTGCTCTTTAATTTTTTCAATGTTCTGATTTTCCTTAGCAGAAGTATAAATAACATTTTTGATACCAGTAAACTTAGCTTCAATTTCTTTCAGACTGCTTTTGTCAATTTTGTTGGCTACTACAATCAATCGTTTATTCTTACCCTCTATTCTATCTTTAATCTTAGTTACATCTTTTGTTAATTGCTCTACAGCAATAGCAGAAGCATCTACCAACAACAACACAATTGATGCTAAATCAATTTTTTCAAAAGATTTTTTAATCCCTAAAGTTTCTATTTCATCTGCTGTTTCCCTAATTCCTGCTGTATCAATAAATCGATAACTGATGCCATTAATTACCATTTCATCTTCAATGGTATCTCGAGTAGTTCCAGCTATATCAGAAACAATTGCTCTTTCTTCATTTAATAAAGCATTTAACAATGTAGATTTTCCAACATTAGGTTCTCCTATAATAGCAACAGGAACACCTGTTTTAATTACATTACCATAGTCGAATGAATTAACCAAAAGCGTAATAGCTTTATTCAGCTTTAGCACCAACTCCTTTAAATCATCTCTATCTGCAAACTCTACATCTTCTTCTCCAAAATCAAGTTCTAGTTCAATTAACGAAGCAAAATGTATTAACTGATCTCTTAATTTTTGTATCTCATTACTAAAGCCTCCTCGCATTTGGCTCATGGCTAATTCATGAGAAGTTTCTGAGTTTGCAGCAATAACATCTGCTACAGCTTCAGCTTGACTCAAGTCCATCTTACCATTTAAAAAAGCTCTTAAAGTAAATTCTCCTGGTCCAGCAGGGTTTGCACCATTCTTTAGCAACAACTGTAGTACTTGTTGCTGTATATATGGCGAGCCATGTGTAGAGATTTCCACAGAGTTTTCTCCTGTAAAAGACTTTCTTCCTTTAAAAACAGTTAGTAATACCTCGTCTATAATTTTATCCTTATCTCTTATCGTTCCAAAATGAGCGGTATGTGTATCCACCTTAGTCAAATCAGTACCAAAAAACACTTTATTACAAATATCAATAGC
>JARGOE010000026.1:13544-29458 GCA_029210015.1 Vicingaceae bacterium | reverse complement strand
GTAAAACAAATCTTCAGTTTTTAAAAGACTTAAAAGCTAACAACAATAGAGACTGGTTCAACGACAATAAAGATGAGTATTTAAAACAACATCAAAACACTATTGAATTTGCTGATAGTCTCTTAGAGTTATTAAACAAACATGATAATATAGAAACTCCTACTGGAAAAAAAAGTTTGTTTAGAATCTACAGGGATGTTAGATTTAGTAAAGATAAATCTCCTTATAAAACAAATTGGGCTGGCGGTTTTAAGCGAGCTACCAAACAATTAAGAGGTGGTTACTATTTTCATATTGAACCAGATTTCGCTTTTGTTGGTGGTGGATTTTGGGCACCTAACAAAGATGACTTGCAACGAATTAGAGAAGACATTGCTTCTGATGCTTCTGAACTACGCAAAATAATTAATAGCAAAGCCTTCAAATCAACTTTTGGAGAACTAGAGGGTGAACAACTAAAGACTTGCCCTAAGGGCTTTGATAAAGAACATCCAGATATAGATTTACTTCGCTATAAACAATTTATAATTTCTAAAAAATTTAGCAATAAAGAAGTATTAAGCCCTGATTTTGCAAAAATGGTAAATGATACTTTTAAAAAAATGCGACCATTTTTTGACTACATGAGCGAAAGTGTCACAACAGACTCTAACGGAGTTTCAATTTTTGAATAAAAAAAGAGCCGCAAATTGCGGCTCTTTTTTTATTACTAATAAACTAACTATTTTACGATTGTTACTTTTCCAACAGCTTCGTGTTGTTTACCATTTACATCTTGGTATTCTAATCTCCATACATAAACACCATTCTGAACTAACTTATTCTTGTATGTTCCAAACCATGGTTCAAACTTAGTATGAGATTCAAATATTAACTCTCCCCATCTATCAAAGATGTAAAAACCATATCCGAAATCTGTAATTCCAAATCCCTTAGGATAGAAACCATCATTAACACCATCAAAGTCAGGAGTAAATGCATTTGGCACAAACATTCCGTGTTCTCCTTTAACAATCAGGTTATCATACATTGTGTTTTGACAACCATGATTATCAGTTACAGTTAACGTAATCAAGTAAGTACCTGTATCTTCTGGAAATGTATAGGTAGGATTTTGATTATTGCTAAAAAATAATCCTCCAAGATTCCAATCCCAAGTAACTATATTTACATAGGACTGATCAATAAAATTAACAGTTGGATTAAACACAGTTGCAGGATTAGGCGCAATCAAAAAGTCAGCTGTAGGATTTGCATAAACTTGTACATAACTATTCTTAACAAGGGTGTTTGTACAACCACCTGCGCCAGGTGTTGAAGTAACTGTTAGTGTCACATTGTAAGTTCCTGGAGCATTATAAGTATGAGAAACAATGTTCCCACTTCCAGTTGAGCCATCTCCAAAATCCCAAATTGAAGTACCCACCATCCCTCCAGTAGTATCAGTTGTATTAGTAAATTCAAAAGGTTGACTTGGTATCATACAAACTGCTAATGTATCAACAGTAAATTGAACATCTGGCAGAGCATTAACAACAATATCAATTGTATCTGTATTGCTACAAGAACCGCCAGTAACATATATAACTTGATGTGTTCCAGGACCTGCAGCACCAGGACTAAATGAACCAGCTGCAGGATTAGTAACACCAGGTCCGCTCCAAGTTCCTCCTGGCGTAACACTTGTTAATAATGTTTGAGGTTCAGACACACAGAATGGACCAATCTGATTTATAGTAGGGTCATCTAAGGCTGTAACAACTATATTTATTGTTCCAACATCCCCACATGCGCCTGCAATAGTATAAGTTATTGTATGCGTTCCAACACCTGCTGCCATAGGATCAAAAGTTCCTAATGCAGCATTTGTAATACCATTTCCTGCCCATACCCCATTAGGGTCTACTGCAGTTAAATTAAATGCTGGATCGTTAATACATAATGGTCCTGCAGGTGTAATTGTAGCATCTTCACTATATATTACTGTAATATTTACAGTTTGAGTATCTCCACAGTTACCACCAATTGCATAAGTTATCGTATGGGTACCTGGACCTGCTGTCATAGGGTCGAATGTCCCATTAGCTGTATTAGTAATACCTGTTCCACTCCAAATTCCTCCTGGATCAACTGCAGCTAAAAGTGCTGAAGGATCATTTTCACAGAAAGGACCTGCAGGAGTTATTGTTGCATCCATAGTTAAGCCTACTATAATATTAACAGTTTGGGTATCTCCGCATGCTCCAGCAATTGCATAAGTAATTGTATGAGTACCTGCTCCTGCTGTATTAGGATCAAATGCTCCAGTTGCAGTATTAGTAATTCCAGTTCCACTCCATACTCCACCTGGGTTTGCAGCAGTTAAAACTACTGCTAGATCAGTTGTACAATATGGACCTGCAGGGTTAATCGTGGCATCTGCTGTTAAGTTTACAATAATATTTATTGTATCAGCTCCTGCACATGCACCTGAATCTACGTATATAATTTGATGTGTACCAACACCAGCTGTATTAGGGTCAAATGTTCCATTTGCAGCATTAGTTATTCCTGTTCCACTCCATGTTCCTCCAGGAGATGATGTTGTAAGATTAACTGCAGGAGAATTTAAACAATAAGGTCCTGCTGGTGTAATAACCGGTGGATTAGGAGTCGCTGCTTGAGTTATAACTACAGTATCCATAACTGTTAAACATCCAGAATTATCATTTACTGTTACAATATATGTTCCTGGACATAAATTAGTTGCAGTCTGAGTATTTTGAACAGGTGTAGTATTCCATGAATAAGTATATGGCGCTGTACCACCATTTGGTGTTACAGTAGCTGTACCATCACATTGATTACAAGATGCATCAACCTGAGCCATTGTACTTGTTAATCCTGGAGGTGGGACACAAACAACACATGTTGTAGTTTGATAATAAATACCCATCATAGACCATAAATAACAATCTCCTCCTGTAGGAGCCACTTCAAAAGCAACAGTAGTTTGTCCTGTTGTGAAGTTTGTAGGTTGTATATTAAAATTGTAAAAATCATTAGGAAAGTTTGTTGGGCCAACACCATTCATTGTACAAGTATGGTTTGCAGCAACATTATTTTGCATATCTGAGTTTATAACAAAAGCGCTCCCATTTACAGTATTTGCACAAACTGCCCCAGGTAATGTTAAAGTTTGATTAGTAGGGGTAGTAGCTGCCGAAATTGCTCCATCAGCTAAAGAAATAGTTCCCTCATAGGTAGCCGTAGGATCAGTATAAATTACCATCAAAGTTGCTCCATCAATATCATTACCTATAGGGTGAGAAAAATTATAAGCTCCATTACCAGTTACAAAAGCTGTAACATCAGCTCTATAAGTTTCAGTACCACCAGTACCCCAACATTTTTGGCCATGGTTTCCAACTCTAGCTCCAACTAATGGATTACCCATAAAAGTATAATTAGGGTTATTTACTGTACCTCCTCCAGACCACCATAGAAAAGCTTTCTCCACACTTGCACATACAGGAATACCAGCAATTGTTAGTGTTGTGGGAATCCCTGTCCCTGTAGACCCTGTATAACGAGTTGTTGTAAGATTAGATGCTTGAACATAATTTAATCCACAAGCAGTGTAAGAATAAAAAGAACCTAAAACTCCACTTCCATCTTCTGGATTTCCACCAGGACCATTATTACCAACCTGACTAGGGTGACATGTTGCTCCTAAAATAGGACTTTCACAATCCAAAGGATCTTGTGTTTGAGCTAAAGAAGTAACACTTGTTGCTACTAATAAAAATGCTACGAAAATTGATCTCATACTTACTTGTTTTGTTATTTGATTTTATAGACGGCTACACAAAAAAATAGTTGCCTTTTATTTTATTTTCAATGAATTATAATTTGTGCCATCTTATTTTTTCCTGATAACCATCCCTTTTTACCTTTAATTACACAACTATAATAAGCATCATCAGAAACATGTTTCCAAGTATAACCATTATCAGAACTAACATCTACACCTGTTCTCCCGGTTGAAATTAAAATCCCATCACCATTATCTGCTACACAAGATTTATAACCTAAAGGTGGTTTTTGAGAAGCAACCCAAGTCTGACCACCATTTATTGTAACAATACAATTCCCATTAATATTAGTAGAATCTAGATAGTTTCCACCTATTGCTATTCCTCTATGGTTATTAACAAAAAGCATAGAATATATACCTGATGCTTCACCTGCTCTCATATTAGTATTAGTAACACTCCACGTTTTTCCTCTGTTTGTTGATTTAAAAATACGCGAAATTGCTCCTCCACCTGTTCCAATAAAAACTGTACTATCACCAACACAGGTTATCCCTGTACCACTAGCTGCAAAACCAGCTTCACCATTTAAAGTAGAAGGAATTGAACTATTACTCAGCTTCTGCCATGTATCTCCACCATCCTGAGTAGTAATAATAAACAACTGATTATTAATAGGATCACTAAAGGCTATTCCATTTTTATCATCCCAAAAATCCATTCCATCAAAAAATATTCCTTCAGCAGTGTTTTCATAAACTATCTGCCAACTTTCACACTGGTCTTTAGTTTTATAAATCTTACATCCATTCCCTGAACTCATTATGATTGCTTCCTTTTCACTAAAAGCATGTATATCCCTGAAGTCTAAATCTTTAAACAATGTGTCTTTATAAGCAACCCAATCTTTACCGTTACCTGAATATCTTATTATCCCTTTTGTGCCAGAAGCCCAAGCAACATCATCATCCACCATAAACAATCCTCTCATTAAAGATGGTTCTCCTAATGGAATTGATGTAATTTCAATTTCAACTTCTTTTTTGGAACATGCAACCAATGCTAATAATACAACCAAAAGAATTGAATATTTCATATTATATGTTCTCAGAATAAGTTTATTTTGCACTAATGAGTTTATGCGAATTTACAAAAGCTATTGAAAGAGTTACTACTCCATTACCAGGTAGTACTCCACAATCTGTTGTTTATAAGCTAACTGTAAAAAAAAGGTTTGAAGGTCTTTCTATTATTGATTTTTTCAATCAAGCTGTACCACGCTCAACTAAAGAGCTATGGATAAGTAAAGTTGAATCTGGTAATTTAACTGTAAATGGAAAAAAAGTAACTACTAACTACAAAGTAAAAGCAGGTGACTTAACTCAACATGCTTCGGAACCAAAAATAGAACCTGAAGTCAACACTAACATTCTATTAGTTTATGAAGATGAGAGTATTTTAGTAGTTGACAAACCTTCTCCTCTCCCTATGCATGCTTCAGGAAGATATGCTAGAAACACTTTACTGAATATATTAACCTTAGCATTTCCTGATAAAGATTTAAAGTTGTTACACCGAATAGATGCCAATACAACTGGTTTGGTAATAATCGCAAAAGGCAAAGAAGTAGCTAATAATATTAGGGTACAATTTGAGGAAAAGCAAATACAAAAAGTATATATTGCTTTAGTTGAAGGAATTGTTGAGGAGAACAACATAAAATCCATACAATCAATAGGTAATGAAGTTTTAGTTGGTGGTGCAAGAAGGGTGGATAATAGTGGTAAAAAAGCAGAAACCAACATTACTGTTTTGGAAAGAAGGAACGATAAAAACCAAACCCTATTAAGTGTTATTCCTTTAACTGGAAGAACTAATCAAATACGTTTGCACTTAGCTGAATTAGGATTTCCTATTGTTGGTGATGAGGGTCATAAAAATCAATATTTTTTTAAAAACAATCCTTTCACCTACCCTAATGACAGTTTGTTTTTACATGCTCACAAACTAAGTTTTAAGCATCCTAAAACAAAAAAAGACATTAGCTTTAAAACTTCTATCCCTAATAAATTCAATACTTAAGCATAAAGCCCTTCTTGCTGAGCTTGAACTTTAGAACTCTCCAAATACTCATCGTAAGTCATTTCCTTATCAATACAACCATTAGGAGTTAACTCCACTATCCTATTAGCAATGGTATTAACAAACTCATGATCATGAGAAGTAAAGAAAACAGTTCCTTTAAAATCAATTAAAGAGTTGTTAAAAGCCGTAATAGATTCTAAATCTAAATGGTTGGTAGGTTCATCTAACATTAAGAAATTTCCTTCAGCTAACATCATTCTAGAAACCATGCACCTCACCTTCTCACCTCCTGACAACACATTAGATTTCTTAAACACCTCTTCTCCTGAGAATAACATTTTACCTAAAAACCCTCTAATAAATACTTCATCTTTTTCTTCGTCAGAAAACTGACGCAACCAATCAATCAGGTTATCATCTCCATTAAAATACTCTTCATTTTCGTTAGGTAAATAAGCTGTAGAGATTGTTTGTCCATATTCAAAAGTTCCTTCATCAGCTTTCATTTCATCATTTAAAATCTGAAACAAAGCAGTCATAGCTATTGCGTTTTTACTTACAAAAGCAATTTTATCGCCCTTACGAACGTTTAAGTTCAAATCTTTAAATAAACCATTTTTACTTAGGTTTTCAATGTGCAAAATCTGATCACCAGCCTCACGCTGTTGATTGAAAATTATAGCTGGATATCTTCTTGTAGAAGGTTTTATCTCTTCAAAATTCAACTTTTCCAACATCTTTTTACGTCCTGTAGCTTGTTTCGATTTAGATGCATTGGCACTAAAACGAGAAATAAAATCTTGCAACTCTTTCTTTTTTTCTTCAGCTTTTTTATTAGCAGATTGTTTCTGGCGTAAAGCCAATTGACTACTTTGATACCAAAACGTATAGTTACCGGTATAAGCTGTTAGTTTACTAAAATCAATATCTGCAATATGTGTACAAACAGCATCTAAAAAATGTCTATCGTGCGAAACAACAATTACTGTGTTTTTAAAATCCATTAAAAAGTTCTCTAACCAACTAATGGTATTAATGTCCAAATCGTTGGTTGGCTCATCTAAAATTAAAATATCTGGGTTACCAAAAAGCGATTGCGCTAACAATACCCTTACTTTTAACGAACCAGGAATATCTTTCATTAAGCTATAATGCAAACTTTCATCAATACCTAAACCACTTAGCATGTTGGCAGCATCCGCTTCAGCATTCCATCCGTCCATTTCTGCAAACTCAGCTTCTAGCTCACTTGCTTTAATCCCGTCAGCATCATTAAAATCTTCCTTTGCATAAATAGCATCTTTAGCTTGCATAACCTCCCACAACTGAGTGTGTCCCTGCATTACGGTATTTAAAACTGTTTCTTCATCAAACTTAAAGTGATCTTGACTTAATACTGCCATCCGTTTACCTGGATCAATAGTCACATTCCCTGAGTTAGGCGAAATTTCTCCAGATAAAATCTTTAAAAAGGTAGATTTACCTGCTCCGTTGGCTCCAATAACCCCGTAACAATTCCCCTCGGTAAACTTTATGTTTACATCATCAAATAAAACTCTTTTTCCGTACTGTAACGATATATTGTGTGCAGCTATCATAATTGTATTTTTTTAAGGCTGCAAATGTAAGGATTTACTTCCTACTCCCATCAAAAAGTATATCTTTGCCGCTTTAAAATTAACTGGCAGGCATGCGAAAAATCATAAAAAACTTTACCGAAAACCCTAAAAATGATATTTTATCAGGTTTAACTGTTGCTTTAGCATTGGTGCCTGAAGCAGTTGCTTTTGCCTTTGTAGCTGGTGTTGATCCTTTAGTTGGTTTGTATGGTGCTTTTATGATGGGAATTGTTACCGCTTTTTTTGGTGGGCGTCCAGGAATGATTTCCGGGGCTACCGGGGCTATGGCTGTAGTAATGGTACACATGGTACAACAAGGTAATCAGGTAGGTATGACTTTGGATGTACCTATTGAAAACCTAGGATTACAATGGCTATTTATTACACTTTTATTTGTTGGGTTAATACAGATTTTAGCAGGCGTTTTAAAGCTTGGTAAATTTGTAAGGCTAATCCCACATCCTGTAATGATGGGATTTGTAAATGGTTTAGCCATTGTTATATTCTTATCTCAATTAGGCTTATTCCCTGTAGAAGGTGGTATTTCGTTTAACGACTCTCCTATTACTTGGCTGTCTAACTTTATACAAAGTACCGAAAGCTGGATAATGCTTGGGTTGGTTGGGTTAACTATGTTAATTATGTTTGTGCTACCAAAAATCACTAAAAAAATACCTGCTGCATTAACTGCCATAGTTGTAGTGGCTTGTATTACCATTTTCGGAAAAGTAGATGTTAGCACAGTAGGTTCGTTTATTACTGATGGTGGTGGCTCCGGATTAGAAGGTGGTTTACCAACTTTTCAAAGCCAAATATTTGGGTTCTTTAGCACCCTTAACGGACATTGGGGATTAATTATTTCAACTTCGTTTTTATTGGCTGCAGTTGGTTTAATAGAATCGTTAATGACTTTAAATTTAGTAGATGAAATTACAGAAACCAGAGGAAGTGGAAATAAAGAATGTGTTGCACAAGGTGGTGCCAACATCTTAAACGGTTTATTTGGTGGTATGGGTGGTTGTGCTATGATAGGTCAATCATTAATTAATGTAAATGCTGGTGGTAAAGGCCGTTTATCAGGTATTGTTGCTGCCATTGCCCTACTCTGTTTTGTATTGTTTGGTGCAGGGTTAATTGAACAAATTCCTTTAGCTGCTCTAGTAGGAGTTATGTTTATGGTAGTAATTGGAACCTTTGCCTGGAGTAGTTTCCGTATTTTAAATAAAATACCTTTGGCTGATGCTGTGGTTTTAATTGCTGTTTCTGCCATTACCGTTTGGCAAGATTTAGCCATTGCTGTAATAGCAGGTGTAATTATTTCTGCTTTAGTATTTGCTTGGAAAAATGCCACTATGATTAGAGCAAGAAAACACACCAAAGAAGATGGTACTAAGGTTTATGAAATTTGGGGACCTTTATTTTTTGGTTCTGTACAAGCTTTTAGTGCAAAATTCGATACTAAAACTGACCCTAAAAAAGTAGAAATAGATTTTATAGAATCTAAAATTACTGACCATTCTGGAATTGAAGCCATTCAATCAATTGCAGATAAGTACTTATACTTAGGTGTTGATTTAAAGCTAACACATTTAAGTAGCGATTGTAAAACAATTTTACTAAAAGCTAACCCAAAATTCAATTCAATTATTAAAGATGCTATAGACGACCCTCGTTATCATGTTGTAAGTGATGTTATGGATAGTGAGATTTAAAACCATAAAAATCTTATATTCGTTAACTCATTTATTAAAATTGATTTGAACAAGTATCTATCATTAGGTTTTATCTTTGCTTTTAGTTTACTACTAAACAAAAGTGATGTATTAGCTCAAAACAAAAAATCTAATGATAGTTTAAACTTAATCATTAACAATATCAAATCTCATGATACCCTTAAAATTATTGCTAGAGCAGCTTATGGCGAGTTAAACCAAATTTATCGCTATGGCTATTGGGACAGTATTTCAAATACTTGTGATAAAGTTTTAAAGAAAAACCCATCTAAAAAAATAAAATTAACATTACTAAAAAAGCAAGCATCAGCAATTAGCAATTTAGGTGTTATATCAAGTCATAAAGGTGATTTGGAAAAAACCCTTACCTACTTTGAAAAAGGTTTAGACATCTACACTAAAATGGAAGATCTACTTGGTGTAGCTGAACAATTAACTAATATTGGAACTATTAAAAATAAGCTAGGTCAAGCTGCAAATGCATTAGAATATTTAAATAAAGCATATGCTATCCATGAATCTTTAAACAATAAAAGGGGTGTTGCTTATACACTATCTCGAATCGGCAGCACATATAGTAATCAAAATGAAAATGATCAGGCATTAAAAAAATATGAGGAAAGTTTAACAATATTTAGACAAATTAAAGACGAAGAAGGAATTGGTGACTGCTTAGCAAATATGGCTAACATATATAAAAATTATGGGGATTTAAACATTGATGAAAACGAAGTAAAAACTAGAGCAAAAAAAGCACTAGAATATTATTTCGAAAGTTTATCTATTTATGAGAAATTAGATAGAAAACACACTATTGCTATCATACTTAACAACATAGGAAGTGTTTATAATACACTCGGAGATCCCACATGCAATTTAACAAGGGAAGAATGTATAAAAAAAGGAATAGAAGTCTCAATTATATATGCTGAACAAAGCCTAAAATTAAGGGAAGAATTGGGAGATATTAATGGATCTTTAAATACAACCATTAATCTGGGAATTGCTTACTTTAAATTAAAAAATTATGTTAAAGCTGAGAGCTATGCTAAAAAAGGATTAAAAACAGCTCAGCACTATAAACTACCAATTGAAATTAGAAATGCCTCTGCTTTAATGACCAATATATTTGAGCGAAAAGGAGATTATATGAACGCCTTAAAAATGTACAAACTACAAATTTTAATGGGTGATAGTATTAATAATGAAAATAACCAGAAAGCCACTGCAAAACAAGAGGCACGCTTTGAATACGAGAAACAAAAAGCCGTTGATGATGCTGAGCATGATAAAGAAATTGCAATAGAGCAAGAGGCCAAAGAAAAACAAACCATTTTAACCTATGCTACAGCTGGAGGGTTAGGGCTTGTTGGGATATTTCTTTTAGTAGTATTTAACCGATTAAAAGTAACCCGCAAGCAAAAGAATATTATTGAAGAACAAAAAACAGAAGTAGAAAAACAGAAAACTGTAGTTGAATTGGCCCATACCGAACTAGAAGAAAAGAACAAAGAAATTACCGATAGTATTCAATATGCTAAACGAATTCAAAATGCAATACTTCCACCTAACAAAGTGGTAAAGGAATACTTGCAAGAAAGCTTTATTTATTACAAACCCAAAGATATAGTTGCTGGAGATTTTTATTGGTTAGAACACTCTGAAGGTAAAGTTTTATTTGCTGCAGCAGATTGTACAGGCCATGGAGTTCCAGGAGCAATGGTAAGTGTTGTTTGTAATAATGGGTTAAACAGAAGTGTTCGAGAATATGGCCTAACCGATCCAGGTAAAATATTAGACAAGACTAGAGAGATTGTTGTAGAAGAATTTGAAAAGAGTGAAGATGAAGTAAAAGATGGTATGGATATAGCCTTATGCTCTCTTGAAGGTAATACATTAAAATATGCAGGTGCCCATAACCCATTATGGGTAATAAGAGATGGTGAGTTATTAGAAACAAAAGCAAACAAACAACCTATTGGACAGTTTGATAATCCAGAACCTTATACAACACACACACTAGAATTAGAAAAAGGAGATAGCTTATACATTTTCTCTGATGGATATGCAGACCAATTTGGAGGAGAAAAAGGAAAGAAATTGAAAACAGCTAATTTTAAACAGCTGTTACTTTCTATCCATAAAGAATCTATGGACAAACAAAAGCAATTAATTGATGAAGCTTTTGAAAAATGGAAAGGAAACTTAGAGCAACTAGATGATGTTTGTGTTATTGGTGTAAAGATCTAGAACATCCTAATTAAACTAATCTAAATTATCTATTATAGATTTCACAGATGCTCTTCTAGAGTAGTCATAATCAAAATGTCTCCATTTGATTTTACCATCCCTACCAATTATATACGTAGCTGGTACAGGTAGTTGAGCTTCTTCTTGACTGTTGTTTTCAGCTATATCTGTAAATAAAAATGTTTTAATTTTTCGCTGATATTTTTTAGTAACATAAAATAACACATCAAAATCTTTTTGGATTTGCATTGTTGTATCAGATATTATAGTAAATGCTGCTTCAGCTTTTTCACTTGTCTTTTCAGCGTTTTCAAATGTCTCAGGTCCAACAACTAGTACTTCTGCATTTTTTGAAATTATATAACTTAATGAATCACTCAGGTTACTTAAATATCTATTACAAATTGGACACCACTCTCCCCTATAAAAAATAACTACAATTTCTTTTTCTTGTAGAATGGTTTTTGAGTTTACCTCCTCTCCTTTTATAGAGTTTCCTTTAATCAAAGGGGCATCACTACCTGTGTTAACTCCTTTAGGAATATACTTTTCAGTATTTACACCTTTTTTTAAAAGAGCTTTATTATCTTCCTGAGACAATAGTAATGAAGGAATCAATAAAAATACAAATAGCACGTTTTTCATAATGTCAATAATTTTTATTACAAATATAACCTTAATTTAAGGTGATATTTGTCATTACAACGACCTTGCCACTATTACTTAAAATGTTTATAAATAAAAACCTTATAGACTTTCCTTTTTGCTTAATTTTGCCCATTAAACAATGGGGAATTAACATTTTGAAGAGTACAAATTCACATATCTTAAACTTTTTGATATTAAGCATTTTATGCTTTATGAGTTTTGGCATAAACGCTCAAAAACTTACTAAAATAAAAGGTACTGTTGTTGATGCTAAAACAAAAGAACCTCTTCCTTTTGTAAACATTGCATTTAAAGGTGCGAATGTAGGAACCACTACCGATTTTGATGGGAACTATTATTTGGAAACTCAATGGGGTACATCGACTCTTTTAGCTTCATTTGTTGGATACAAAACTGCATCTCGACCTGTTAAACTTGGAGAGTCTCAAACAATTAATTTTAACTTAACAAACGAAGCTATTGAAATAGAAACCTTTGAAGTTAAAGCAGATAAAAAGCGATACAAGAACAAGGATAACCCAGCCGTAGCTCTAATCAAAAAAGTTATCGAACATAAAGACGATAACCGAATAGAGTCAATGGAATTTTATGAGTATGATAAATATGAAAAAATTGAAATTGATCTAAATAATATTACCGAGGACTTTCTTAATAAAGGGTGGTTAAAAAAGAAGTTTCAAGTAGTAATTGATCATATTGATACTTCTG
Source organism: Vicingaceae bacterium (assembly GCA_029210015.1). Classification (GTDB taxonomy): domain Bacteria; phylum Bacteroidota; class Bacteroidia; order Flavobacteriales_E; family Vicingaceae. The sequence continues at coordinate 16,600 of JARGOE010000026.1, read as the reverse complement.
AAATTAATGGAAAACCATACTTACCTATATTCTTAATGGAGACTGCTTCAAAAATGTATTACCGTAAAAAGCCTAAAACATTAAAAGAATATCAATCTGGAACAAAAATGACTGGTCTTGATGGTTATTTAGATGATAGTGGTGTATCATTTATTATGGATAAATTGTATCAAGACATTAATATCTATGACAATAATATTGACTTACTTTCTAACCAGTTTACAAGCCCAATTTCTCCTTTAGGAACAACTATTTATAAGTATTTTATTATCGATACTGTAGATGTAAATGGACACGAATGCATTAACCTAGCATTTACCCCAAGAAACAAAGCAGATTTTGCTTTTAAAGGTAACATGTACATACTAAACGACTCTGCTACTTATGCTGTAACAAAAGTTGTAATGGGAGTTGCAGATGAAATCAACTTAAACTTTGTTAAAGATCTATATCTTGATCAAGAGTTTACATTATATAATGATAGCGTATGGGTAATATCAAAAGACAAGTTAATTATTGACTACAATCTTACCAGAAAAGGTAGAGGAATGTTTGGTAAAAAGTCTATAAATTATGACAATTTCATTTTTAACAAACCTGCTGATGATGATATTTATAACAGAGTAGAAAAAATAATTAAGGAGGAAGATCTTGATAACAAGACAGATTCATTTTGGATTGAAAACCGCCCTGACACATTAACTAAACAGGAGGCTGGGGTTTACACCATGATTGATAGTATCCAAAAAATACCTGCATTTAAAAGGGCAATGGATATTGCTTTCTTATTAATTACTGGGTGGCAAGATGTTGGTTACATAGAGCTTGGCCCACTTCCAGCATTTTATAGCTTTAATGAAGTAGAAGGTTTTCGTTTGAGAGCTGGTTTTAGAACCACTCAAAAATTCAGTAAAAAAAATATGTTTGAGACATATAGCGCTTATGGATTTAAGGATAAGGAATGGAAAGGGATATTTGCTTTCACCCATTCATTTAATAAAAACTTCCTCGACAACCCCCAGAATCGGATAACAGTGCACTATCAAAAGGAGACTGTATTTCCTGGGCAAGATTTACAATTTTTAAATGATGATAACTTTTTACTCTCATTTAGAAGAGGAAATTCAGACCAAATGATTTTCTTTGATTCTTACAAAATAGATTATAATAAAGAAAATCATAGTGGTTTTTCTTACAACTTAATTTATGAATATAAAAAACAAAGACCAATAGGCCGTTTAGTTTTTGAAACCAGTAATGATTTAAACCCAATTCAAGTAGATGCTATCAGAACTGATGCATTTGATGTTAACTTAAGATTTGCCCCAAACGAACAATTTTACCAAGGAAAGAACTTTAGATTACCCTTGCCTAATAAGTATCCTATTTTCAAATTAAACTACCGTCAAGGGGTAAATGGTTTAACAAAAGGAAACATTGAGTTTAGTAGAGTTGCAGGACAAGTATTTAAACGTTTTTATTTAGCTCAATTAGGTTTTTCTGATGTTGAAATTGAAGGAGGGAAAGTATTTGGAAGTGTACCTTTCCCATTATTAAACTTACCACAAGCCAATCAATCATTTTTCTTACAAGAAACTTCGTTTAATATGATGAACTTTATGGAGTTTTTAAGTGATGAGTACACTAGTGCTAAAGTAACCCATTATTTCAATGGATTTATTTTTAACAAAATACCGTTATTTAAACGACTAAAATTAAGAGAGGTATTATCATTTAAAGCACTTTACGGAAATCTTACATCTGAAAATAATCCAGACTTAAACGCAGATTTATTCAAATTCCCAACAGCTAAAGATGGGGCTACTTCAACTTTTGCATTTGACAAAGGAATACCTTACGTTGAAGCAAGTGTTGGTATTATGAACTTATTTAAACTATTTAGAGTAGAGTTCCTTCAACGACTTACCTATTTAGAAAATCCAGGGGTACCAACAATGTTTGGAGTTAAAGGTCTTGGTATTAGAGCAAAAGGAAAAATCGATTTTTAATTATGTCTAACCTACTATTGATTTTAATATATGGTATTGGAGCGTTAGCTTTCCTCCTATCAATAGTGTACATGGTAGGTTTTCTTAGAACTAAAGATAAGAACGCTGGCTATATTTCTATTGCGTTAATGATTGTATTTATAATTAGTCTATTTTACCTAACGTTCAAATAAGATTGATTAATACATAAAAAAAGGTTCAACTACGTTGAACCTTTTTTTATAAATCATTTTATGGTTACTTGTATTTAGCTTTGATCGCAGCACTTTTATCATACTCACCAGTATGAGTATATAGTTTAATCAACATATTTGCAGTATCAACATCTTCTGGCTTTAAATTATGAGCCTTTTCAATATGTGGAACTGCTTTAGCAAATTCAACCTTAGCTTCTGCTTTGTAAGCGTCATATTTTTTAGATTCACTTAAAGGCAGTTTATTAGCTTCATTAATTTTATCAGCTCCTTTATTAAAGTAATAAGCTCCTAAGTTAAATGATGCATCATAATAATCAGGCTTCATTTCAATAGCTTTATTGTAACTCTCAATAGCTTCAGCCTCTTGCTTTAAACTTTCATGAACAGTTCCTTTTGCAAAGTACAACACTGGATTATTAGGATCGTTTGTAATAGCAGTCTTCAAACTAGATAAAGCTTCTTCATGTTTATTATTCTTTAAATAATCTTCTAATTCTTCTACAATTAAATTATTATTATTTGGATAAGCTTCTCTTCCATTTTTAATGTATTCCATTGCTTTATCAGGATTACCTTCATTCTTGTATATTCTAGACATAGAACGGTATAAATCAGGTCCTGCACCATCTATATTATACTTCATTGCAATCAATCCATCATATAATTGTTTTGCTGTCTCTAAATCTTCTGCATATTCCGAAGCTAAAGCTGTATTATACAATGTCATTGTATCAACTTTTCCAGTCATTTGACTAAGCATCATTGACTTTCCAAAACTCTCTTGAGCACCTTTATAGTCTTTAGAACTAAATTGACCTATTCCTTTATTTGCAAATTCACCAGCTAAACC
>JARGOE010000026.1:0-13444 GCA_029210015.1 Vicingaceae bacterium | reverse complement strand
TACATTTTTGTGACCTTGTAAATGCTTTATTATAATTATATGCACTTACTACTTTTGATTTCTGAGCAACAGCAACCGAAGCTAACGCTACTCCAGAAAATATTAAAAAATATTTTTTCATCATTAATTTGTTTTGTTGTAAAATTATTAATCTTCCTCCGTATTATCAACATCAGTGCCAGAATCGGTAGATTCAGAATCTTCAGAAGTTTCATTTTCAGAAGTTGAAACTATTGGGTTTCCTTCTTCATCTAATAATATTTCATCATCATCCTCACTTCTTTCTACTTTAGCAACGGCAGCAATTTGATCAGATCCTTTTAGATTAATCAATCTAACTCCTTGTGTTGCTCGACCCATTATTCTCAGTTTCTCAACTGCTAAACGAATAATAATACCTGACTTATTAATAATCATTAAATCATCATTATCAGTAACATTTTTAATAGAGATTAGTTGACCTGTTTTGTCAGTTATATTTAAGGTTTTAACACCCTTACCACCTCTATTTGTCACTCTATAATCTTCAATATCAGATCTCTTTCCGTAACCATTTTCAGAAACAACTAACACATTAGAATTATCAGAGTCAGGAATAGTAATCATACCAACAACTGCATCAGAATCATCAGCTAATCTAATGCCTCTTACTCCGGCAGCATTTCTACCCATCGGACGAGTTTTTCTTTCATTAAAACGAATAGCTTTACCATTACGAGCAGCTAAAATAATCTCATCATTACCATTAGTTAATTTAGCTTCTAATAACTCATCACCATCCTTAATAGTAATAGCATTAATACCATTTACCCTTGGACGAGAATAAGCTTCTAAAGCAGTTTTCTTTACAGTACCTTTTTTAGTACACATAATTATGTAGTATCTATCTACCAACTCATCTAACCCAGTAGCAAATTCGTGATCGATATCTTCTTGTGTTGCTGGTCGTTTTAAGTACTCCTCATCTTTAATGTTAGCTACATTAATGTATGCTTTCACAGAATCTCCAGGCTCAATATTAATAAGATTTTGAATAGCTCTACCTTTAGACTGTTTAGATCCTTCAGGAATTTCAAAAACTCTCATCCAGAAACATTTTCCTTTCTCAGTAAAAATTAACAAGTAATTATGTGTGGTAGCCACAAATAACTCTTGAACAAAATCAGCATCTCTTGTAGCTGTTCCTTTAGACCCCACTCCTCCTCTACGCTGTAATTTATATTCAGATAAAGATGTACGTTTCATATAACCTAGATGGGAAATTGTAACCACAACTTCTTCATCTGGTATCATATCTTCAATACTAAAATCTCCTCCAGCATATTCTATTTCACTTCTTCTCTCATCACCATACTTCTCTCTAATCTCTATCAATTCATCTTTAATGATTTGCATTCTTCTATCTTCATTTTCAAGAATATCTTTTAAATCTTCGATTGTAGCCATTAAAGCTTCGTACTCTGCTCTTAACTTGTCTTGTTCAAGACCTGTTAATTGTCTTAAACGCATTTCAACAATAGCTCGAGATTGAATATCGCTTAATTTAAAGCGTTCTATTAATTTCTCTCTTGCTTCATCAGGGCTTTTAGAGGCTCTAATCAATTTAATTACTTCATCAATATTGTCTGATGCAATTATTAAACCTTCTAAAATATGCGCTCTCTCTTCTGCTTTTCTTAATTCGTATTTCGTTCTTCTAACAACTACTTCATGTCTAAATTCAACAAACTCAGCAATTATGTCTTTTAAATTTAAGACAACTGGTCTTCCTTTAACCAAAGCAATATTATTTACACTAAAAGAAGTTTGAAGTGCCGTTTGCTTAAATAAGTTGTTTAAAACAACATTTGGAATGGCATCTCTTTTTAATTCATAAACGATACGCATTCCATTTCTATCAGACTCATCTCTAATATCTGAAATACCTTCAATTTTACCATCATTTATTAAATCTGCCGTCTTCTTAATCATATCGGCCTTATTAACCTGGTAAGGAATCTCAGAAATAATAACTCTAAAACGTCCTGAATTAGTTTCTTCTAATTCCGTTTTAGCCCTCATTACTATTCTACCTTTTCCTGTATGGAAAGCATCCTTAACACCTTGGTAGCCATAAATAATACCTCCTGTTGGAAAATCTGGTGCTTTTACATGCTGCATTAATCCATCTATATCTATATCTCTATTTTCTATATAAGCAACAGTACCATCAATAACTTCTGTTAAGTTATGTGGAGCCATGTTTGTAGCCATACCAACAGCAATACCCGATGCACCATTTAATAATAATGCTGGAATTCTAGTTGGTAAAACTGTAGGCTCTTGAAGTGAATCATCAAAGTTCAGACTAAAATCAACAGTCTCCTTATCTAAATCACTCAACATTTCTTCAGCAATCTTTCTCAATCTTGCTTCAGTATACCTCATCGCAGCAGGACTATCACCATCAACAGAACCAAAGTTCCCTTGACCATCAACTAACATATATCTTAAAGACCATTCTTGAGCCATACGAACCATTGAATCGTAAACCGCAGTATCTCCGTGTGGGTGATACTTTCCTAAAACTTCACCTACGATTCTTGCAGATTTTTTAAAGGGACTATTAGCTCTAACTCCTAAATCTAACATCCCGTATAAAATTCTTCGGTGTACTGGTTTTAAACCATCCCTTACATCTGGAAGTGCTCTAGAAACAATAACTGACATCGAATAATCGATGTAAGCTGATTTCATTTCTTCTTCAATATTAATCTGAATTATTCTTTCTCCGTCTGCCATATTTTTATGTTAATTATACTATTATTTCAAAGACATCGAAAATACGCAAATTGATGCTCTAAAAAGGCATTTTTTAAACGTTACTTACTAACAAAAATCTGTTGAAAAATGTGATTTTTAAAAACCTTTAACTAAATACATATATTATTATTTTTGGATTAACTCAATTTATCCTAATTTTAAAGGAATTGAGAAACCTAAAACAATTATATGGACGCAAATTTTTCAGCAAAAGTCAAAGATGTTATTACCTTTAGTAAAGAAGAAGCCTTAAGGTTAGGGCATGACTATATTGGTGTTGAACATTTATTACTTGGTATTATCCGAGAAGGAAATGGTTTAGCAATTAAAATATTATCTAACCTAGGTGTGGATATAAAAGAATTAAGAAAGAAAATAGAATCTTCTACTAAAGTAGGAAATGGAACAAGCAACCAACTATCCAACATACCTTTAGTAAAGCAAGCTGAAAAAGTTTTGAAAATAACTTATTTAGAAGCTAAAGTTTTTAAGAACAATGTAATTGGAACAGAACACCTTTTACTTTCTATCCTTAAAGGTGAAGACAATATAGCAACCAATGCCCTTAATGCCCTTAATGTAAATTATGAAGCTGTAAAAGAAGAAATTATGATATTAAATGTTGCTGAAGATGATGGCCCAAGAGCAGACTTCCCAAGTACTCCTGACGATGATGATGACGATTCAAAGGAATTTATGGGAAGTTCTTCTGGAGGAGGGACTGGATCTTCAAAAGGTGCAGCTAAGTCTAAAACTCCTGTTTTAGACAACTTCGGTAGAGATTTAACTAAATACGCAGAAGATGGCAAATTAGATCCAATAGTTGGTCGTGAAAAAGAAATAGAACGTGTTTCTCAAATATTAAGTAGAAGAAAAAAGAATAACCCAATTTTAATTGGTGAGCCTGGTGTTGGTAAATCAGCCATTGCAGAAGGTTTAGCGTTAAGAATAACTCAGAAGAAAGTATCTAGAGTTTTATTCGGAAAAAGAATTGTGACTTTAGACTTAGCTTCTTTAGTAGCTGGTACTAAATATAGAGGACAGTTTGAAGAACGAATGAAAGCTGTAATGAATGAATTAGAGAAATCTCCAGAGATAATTCTTTTCATTGATGAAATTCACACCATAATTGGTGCTGGTGGTGCTTCTGGTTCTTTAGACGCATCTAACATGTTTAAGCCAGCGTTAGCAAGAGGCGAGCTTCAATGTATTGGTGCTACAACTTTAGATGAGTACAGACAGTACATTGAAAAAGACGGTGCATTAGAAAGAAGATTTCAGAAAGTAGTTGTAGAACCTACTACAGTTGAAGAAACTATTCAGATTCTTAATAATATAAAAGAAAAATACGAAGACCATCACAATGTAACTTATACTGATGAAGCTTTAGAAGCTTGTGTGAACCTTACAGATAGATACATGACTGATAGACACTTACCTGACAAAGCTATTGATGCTTTAGATGAAGCTGGTTCTAGAGTTCATATTACTAACATTAAGGTTCCTAAGAACATTATTGACATCGAAAAGAAAATTGAGGAGATTAAAGACAAGAAAAACCATGTGGTTAGAAGTCAGAAATATGAAGAGGCTGCTCAATTAAGAGATGATGAAAGAAATTTAATAAAAGAGTTAAATAATGCTAAGCAAGCATGGGAAGAAGAGACTAAAAACAACAGAGAAACAGTAAGCGATCAAAATGTTGCAGAAGTTGTTGGTATGATGACAGGAATTCCTACACAACGTATTGCTCAAGCAGAAGGAGAGAAACTCTTTAAAATGTATGATGAGATTAACGACAAAGTTATTGGCCAAGATGAAGCCATTAAAAAAGTTGTTAAAGCAATTCAACGAAACAGAGCTGGACTTAAAGACCCTAATAAACCAATTGGTTCATTTATATTTTTAGGTCCTACTGGTGTTGGTAAAACTCAATTAGCTAAAGTATTAGCTAAATACTTATTCGACTCAGAAGAATCATTGATTAGAATTGACATGAGTGAGTATATGGAGAAATTTGCTGTTTCTCGTTTAGTTGGTGCACCTCCGGGATATGTTGGATATGAAGAAGGTGGCCAGTTAACTGAAAAAGTTAGAAGGAAGCCATACTCTATTGTATTGTTAGATGAAATTGAAAAAGCTCACCCTGATGTATTTAACTTGTTATTGCAAGCATTAGATGATGGCCTTTTAACAGATAGCTCAGGACGAAAAATAAATTTTAAGAATACTATAATTATAATGACATCTAACATAGGTGCTCGTCAATTAAAAGATTTCGGACAAGGTGTTGGATTTGGAACTACTGCCAAGAAAGAAGCAGCTGATGACCATTCTGCTGGTGTTATACAAAATGCATTGAAAAAAGCATTTGCACCAGAATTTTTAAATAGAATTGATGATGTGATTATCTTTAACTCTTTAGATAAAGAAGATATTCATAAAATAATTGATATTGAATTAGAGAAACTTTATGATAGAATTGAAGGCTTAGGTTATCATCTAGAATTGTCTGACCCTGCAAAAGATTATATTGCTGATAAGGGATATGATTCTGCTTATGGAGCTAGACCACTTAAAAGAGCAATTCAAAAGTATTTAGAAGATGCTTTAGCTGAAGAAATAATTCAAGCAAAAATTAAAGAAGGAAGCGTTATTAAAGTTGAATTAGATGATATTTTGCAAGAATTAATATTTACAACTACAGCCCCTAAAAAGAAGAAAGAACCTAAAAAGCCTGATGAAGAAAAAGGCAAAGAGGAAGCTTAATAAAAAAAAGGGTTGCTATTAGCAACCCTTTTTTTTTTAATTATAAATCCTTCTATTATTCAACTCTCGTTGATACTTTCGAGCATAAACCAAGTGTTGGTTATAAGTTTTAGCAAAGTTATGGTATCCACTAAAATCTTCTTTGGCACACATATAAATGTAATCGTGTTGCTGATAATCTAAAACAGCATCTAATGATTTAATACTTGGCAAATTAATCGGTCCTGGAGGCAAACCTTTATTCATATATGTATTGTAAGGCGAATTGTGTGTTTTGTGTTTATTTAATACTCTTCTAATTGTAAAATCTCCAATCCCATAAATAATAGTTGGATCAGACTGTAACAACATACCTTGTCGTAAACGATTAATGTACAAACCTGCAACTATTGGACGCTCATCACTGTGAACAGATTGTTCAGCTTGAACAATAGAAGCTAAAATAGCAACCTCTGATTGTGATAGGTTTAACTTCTTAGCTTTTGCTTTACGCTCATCTGTCCAAAACTTTTTATATTCATCAGCCATTCTTCCTATTAACTCTTCAGCCGAAGTATTCCAATAAAACTCATAGGAGTTGGGTAAAAACAAAGTGAGAATAGTTATTTTATTAAAACCATACTTACCGACAAACTCTTTATCGTTTAACAAATCATAAACTTCAGAGCTATCGCACTCAAGGTTTTTAGTTAGTTTTCCTGCTAGCTGAGCTGTAGTTCTTACATTATTAAAAGTTACTTTAACTGGTACTTGCTCTCCTGAACGTAATAAATTAACCAACTCATTATTACTCATCCCATCTTCCAACAAATACCTTCCTGGCTTTACATTGTTAGTAAAATTGGCTTTTTGTTCTGCAACCCATTCAAAAGACTCACTGTTAATTATATAACCTTTTTCATATAAATCATGAACAACATCACTAAACTCGTAGTTTGAATAAATGTAAAAGTATTTATCAGTGGTATTTTCTAATGTAACATTTGGTTGATATACTTTTTGATACATGTTGTAAGCCATATAACCTCCAACTAACGCACCAATTAGCAATATTGATATGATTGTTTTTTTAATCATTTTTCAGTTCGTAATAATTAACGGGCTTGCCATCCAACTTTCGTTCATCAACAAATTGAAACCCACAATTTTCAAATAAACGAATGCTAGTTTTATTTTCTTTATAAATATTACAAAAAAGATGAACAACGTTTAGTTCATTTCTACATTTATCAATCAATAAATTTAATGCTACTGAAGCATATCCTTTATTCCTATCTTTTTTCTGAGCAATTAACACTCCTACTCCAGCTTTGCTTGCAGACTCATCATACTCAAACAAGTCAATACAACCAATCGGTTGTCCATCCAAACAAACTATAAAACGTTGTTGAGTATTGTCTTTTAACGATTGTTGTTGATTTACAAAGCCCTCTATTTGTTTTCTTGAAAAAGGAGCTACAGTATCACTTATTTGCCAATTATCTGGATTGTTTTCCCACTTTAATAGCAAGTCTACGTCAGTAAACTGTATTTCTCTTAAAGAAACTAACACGCTAGTTCTTCTTTACGGTTAAGTGCAGCAATACAGTTTTTTATATCTTCTTTTTTATAAGTATTCAAGGTAAGAACATTCTTACATAATTTCTTATCTAAATTAAGTTGTGTAGTATTTTTAATCAATTTATGTTCATCTAAAACTGGTATTAACTCAAAAATGAATTCAGCTTTTTCCATTTTTGGATTATAGAAAACACTTGCCAAAAACTCTCTTATTGGAAACAAACAACTTACTTCTTCAGATACTTTTTGATATTTATTGATACAGTCTACCAATATTTCATCAATAAAATTATTAAAAACTGGTAATTGTAATTCAATAAAAACAGTTTCCATTTTTCGTTTATCAATAGTCTGGTAAAACTCATCAATTCCCAATGCTATATTTGGTCCTTGTAAAGAAATGTCATAAATTTTGCCATTAAGCAAAATACCTAAATGCGGAGGAATTCTACTTGCTCTATAAATAAAGATATAAAGCCCTTTTTGGAGTTTCTCTAAAGTAGCTTCAGATTTGATATTTAACTGATAAGTACTCATTACAATTCCATTTCTCCTTTAAAAACATGTTTAGCTGGTCCTATTAACCATATATCAATGTAATTACCATCCTTAGTTCTAAAGCCAACTTCCAGTTTGCCACCAACAGCATTTACTTTTATTTTACCAGCTTCTATTTTGTTTTTATGTGCTAAACTTAATGCGGCAGCAGTAACACCTGTACCACAAGACAACGTTTCGTCCTCCACTCCTCTTTCGTAAGTCCTTATATCAAGTTCATTATCCTTATAATGCACAAAATTCACGTTAGTTCCCTCTGCATTAAACCTATCATTATAGCGGATAGCTGCACCATCATTTTTAACATCAATAGCTTTCACATCTTTACTTTCAACAATATAATGTGGTGAGCCTGTATTGATAAAATAATAATCTTCACCTATTTCTATCTCTTCAACATCATGCATTTTTAATGACACTTGATTATCTGCATTAATCCATGCTTCATGCTCTCCATCTGTTGATAAAAAGAACGCTTGTTTCTCAATAATTCCTAAAAACTTAGAAAAAGCTACAGCACATCTACTTCCATTCCCACAAAAACTTTGGGTTCCATCTGCATTAAAGTAAATCATATTAAAGTCTAAGTCTTCAATATTCTCTATTAAAATCAAGCCATCAGCACCCACTCCAAATCTTCTATCACAAAGTTTTTGAACCAATTTTAAGTTGGTTTTATCAAACACATTTTCACGATTGTCTATCATTACAAAATCGTTACCTGTTCCTTGATATTTATAGAATGGAATTGTCATAACAACAAAATTAATGAATGTTTAATCTTTATTTGGATTAAAACGCCTTGAATCTTTTTTCTGAGAATGTTTTTTCTTACCTTCCAGTCGTCTTTTAATAGCTCTTTTAGATGGTTTGGTAGGTCTACGCTTTTTAACGGGCTTTAAGGCTTCTTTAATTAACTCCATAAATCGGGTTAAAGCTATCTCTTTATTTTTTAACTGACTCCTAGTTTCTTCGCATTGCAAAATTAAAACCCCTTCTAAGTTTATTCTGCTGCTTAACTTCTCTGTAATAATAAACTTTTGTCTTTCTGATAATGTTTCAGAATTCAAGACATGAAAAAGCAGCTCTACCTTAGTAGATACCTTATTTACATTTTGCCCTCCAGCGCCACTACTTCGACTAGTTCTGTACTTTATTTCTTTATGTAAATCTGCTAAAGACATATTACAAACTTAATTAAACCCATTTATCAAACCTATTTTACCGTTAGTGTAACTTTTTTACCCAAATCAATGTCATATATATATATTTGATTTTTAATAAAATAGATTTATGGCTACTCTTAAAATTGAAAACTTAACAAAGACTTACCCAAACGGTGTAAAAGCATTAAATGGTATTAATATAGAAATATCAAACGGTATGTTTGGATTATTAGGTCCGAATGGTGCAGGAAAATCATCATTAATGAGAACTTTAGCAACTCTACAAGAAGCTGATACTGGTTCTGCATTTTTAGATGATATAGATATTTTAAAAAATCCAACTGAATTAAGAAAAGTTTTAGGCTACTTACCACAAGAATTTGGTGTATATCCTAAAATTACTGCCTATGAGTTGTTAGATCATATTGCAATACTTAAAGGTATTTCAAATGGTAAAAAAAGAAAAGAGTTAGTTGAATATTTGTTACATAAAGTTAACCTTTATCAACAGAGGCATAAAAGTGTTAAAGGTTTTTCTGGCGGAATGAAACAAAGAGTTGGAATTGCACAAGCATTAGTTGGTAGCCCTAAATTAATTATTGTAGATGAGCCTACAGCAGGTTTAGACCCTGGTGAAAGAAACAGGTTCCATAATCTATTAGCTGATGTTGCAGAAGATGTTATCATTATACTTTCCACTCATATTGTTGCTGATGTAACTGAGCTATGTTCTAACATGGCAATTATGAATTTAGGAGAAATGGTTTACCAAGGAACTCCTCAAAATGTAATTGCAGAACTAAATGGAAAAGTTTGGGAAAAAATAATTGAGCGTTCTGAGGTTGATAACTATAGAAAAACGCACACTGTTATATCTGATAAAATGGTAGCTGGAAAACCATTAATACATGTGTTAAGTGATACAAACCCTGGTGATGGGTTCAATAGTGTTGCTCCTAATTTAGAGGATGTATTCTTTACTAAAATTCATGTTTCTTCAGAAACTAAAGCATAAACCAAAAATCTATTAAAATGTTTAGAGAATTTTTTATTCAAGAGCTTAGCTCTAACTTAAAAAAACCAATGGTTTATGTATTTACATTTATCATTACACTTATGGTTTTTGGTGCTGTTGCAAGCGACAATATTGTAATTGGCGGAAGTGTTGGTAATGTTTACAAAAATGCACCTCACGTAATTAGTACTTATTGTGCTATTTTATCACTTTTTGGCTTATTAATGGCTACAGCATTTTTCAATAATGCTGCATTAAGAGACCACAATTACAACTTTCAAGAGATATTATTTAGTACACCTATTAATAAAGCTGGTTATTATTTTGGACGATTTTTAGGAGCATTAATTTTATCTACTATTCCTTTGTTAGGTGTTTATATTGGTTTTTGGATGGGTTCTGAAATTGCTCCTGCTGCGGGTTGGCTTGACGAAGCTAGAATTGGAGAATTCTACCCTATAACATTTATTAATAACTACCTGCTTTTTATATTACCTAACATGTTTTTTGCTGGAGCAATAATATTTGCAATGGCAAACAAATGGAAAAGCACTATAATTTCTTTTGTAGGAACAATGGTAATTATACTAACTTATACTTTATCAGGGACATTTATTTCTGACATAGATAATGAAACAATTGCTGCTTTAACTGATATTTTTGGAATTAGAGCTTACTTTATAGATACTAAATACTATACCCCTATTGAGAAAAACACTATTAGTGTTGGCTTTACAGGCCTATTATTCATCAATAGATTAATATGGGTTGGCTTAGGAATTCTAGTTTTATTTGGCTCTTACTTCTCTTTTAGCTTTGTTGCAAAAAACAAAAGAGTAAAAAAACAAAAGAAACAAGAAAGTAATATCTCTGAAGCAACTATAAACGCATTAGCTGTTAATGACATTCCAAAAAAAGAGAGCAACCTTAGTCAATTTAAAAGCTTTTTTAAATTAAACTTTTATAGCATACTAAGAAGTAGCACTTTTAAAATATTATTCATTATAAGTATCCTAATACTTATCCTTACTATGTGGGGTGGATTTGAATACTTTGGACTAAAATCATATCCGGTTACTTACAAAATGATGGAAGCCGTTGGTGGTATTGCTGGATTTTTCGTACTTATCATCTTAGTATTTTTTAGTGGTGAATTAGTTTGGAGAGACAGAGGAAGTAAAATCAATGAAGTAATAGACACTACACCTCATAACTCTATGATATCACTTTGTGCTAAAACACTATCACTAATTTGTTTATCTAGTATTCTTAATCTTTTATTTATTGTTATTTCCATTCTTTATCAATTAGCAAATGGCTACACTAATATTGAGTTAGGAGTTTATATCCAAGATTTCATATATGGAACATTACCGACCTATATTATATGGTCAGCAGCTTTAATTTTTATTCAAGTTATCATTAACAGTAAGTATGTCGCTTACTTTGTTTCAATTATTATGTTATTCTTTACAGGAATATTAATGTTGATTTTCGATTGGCAATCTCACATGATAGATTTTGGTTCTTCACCATCTTATATGTATTCGGATATGAATGGGTTTGGCGCTGCATTAGAATCATCTAATTGGTTTAATCTTTATTGGATTTTATTTGGATTAGTTTTACTTGGTTTTGCAGGTGTTATATGGGTAAGAGGTGTTACTTCTGGTTTTAAAAATAGATTAAAGTCTGCTAAAAAACACTTCACTAAAAAATATGCACTTGGATTTACTGCGTTACTATTACTATGGATATCAACTGGCAGCTATGTTTATTACAACACAAAGGTTTTAAACACTTATAAAACTACAGATGAAGCAGAACAAGGTCAAGTTAATTATGAAAAGAAATACAAGAAATATGAAGGAATTAATCAGCCTGTAATTACTGATGCTAAGTATAAAATTGATATTTATCCTGAAGACAGAAATTTAATTGCATTGTCAGGTTTGATTTTACAGAATAAATCTAATCAGCCAATTGATTCATTACATTATACCATTGATGCAGATTGGAACATGAAACTTCATTTAAAAGATGCTGAGTTAGTTTTTGAAGATGAAGATTTAGGTTATTTAATCTACAAATTAAAAAAGCCATTGGCTCCCAATGAAAAAATGTGGTTAATGGTTGAAGCATCATATATCAGTAAAGGTTTTGAAAACAATGTAAGCAATACTAATGTTGCTAAAAACGGAACATTTATAAACAACTTTTCTATCTTACCTTCTTTAGGTTATAACGAAGGTTATGAAATAAACGATAAGAATGATAGAAAAAAGTACGATCTAAAGCCTAAAAAGAGAATGCCAGAGCTTACTGCAAATTGCGGTAGACAATGTCACAACAACTATCTATCTGATGGTGCAGCAGATTGGGTCAATGTTGAAACAATAATTTCAACTTCTTCAGACCAACTAGCTATCGCTCCAGGTTCATTAATTAAGGAATGGTCAGAAAATGGCAGAAATTATTATAACTACAAAGTAGATCATCCATCTCAGAATTTTTTCAACTTTATGTCTGCTAATTATGAAGTTTCTCGAACAAAATGGAATGGAATTGATATAGAAATTTATTACGACAGTTCTCATCCTTATAATATTGATATGATGTCTAAAGCCGTAGAGAAGTCGTTGAAATATTACACAGAAAACTTTGGTCCATACTTTCATAAGCAAGCAAGAATTATTGAGTTTCCTAGGTATGCAAATTTTGCTCAGGCATTTCCTGGAACTATGCCTTACTCTGAATCATTTGGTTTTATTGTTAACCTTGAAGATGAAGATGATAACAATGTAATTGATGCAGTAATTGCCCACGAAATGGCTCACCAATGGTGGGCTCATCAAGAGGTTTCTGCAAAAATGCAAGGTGCAACCATGCTTACCGAAAGTTTCTCTGAATACTCCTCATTAATGGTAATGAAAGAATCATTAAATGATGATGATATACAAATGAAGAAATTCTTAAAATATGATTTTAATAGGTATTTAAGAGGACGAAGTGGTGAAGTTGAAAAAGAATTACCTCTTTATAAAGTAGAAAATCAAACTTATATCCATTACGGAAAAGGAAGTGTTATACTTTATGCTTTGCAAGATTATATTGGTGAAGATAAGGTAAACAATGCGTTGAAATCATTTTTAGAAGCCTACAGATATAAAGAACCTCCCTACCCTACATCTTTAGACTTTTTAGAGCATTTAGAGAAACAAGTACCAGATTCACTAAACTATTTAATTGATGATTGGTTTAAAGAAATTACTTTATACGATTACAGATTAAAAGAGGCCACTTATAAAGAAAACTCTAATGGTAAATACCAAGTAACTATGGATATTGAAGCTTATAAATTAAAAGCGGATACCATAGGAAACGAAGTTAAAGTAGATATGAATGACTGGGTTGATATTGGTATTTACTCTGATACTGATGAGGAAAACTTAGTATATTATGACAGAGTTAAGTTTAATAAAAATGACTTATCTTTTACATTTGAAGTAGATTCTATTCCTGTAAAAGCAGCGATTGACCCTAGAAGAATGATGATTGAAAGAGTTATTACTGA
>JARGOE010000116.1 GCA_029210015.1 Vicingaceae bacterium | reverse complement strand
TATACAACTTCAACATTTTTATTATTTTATCATATTCGATTTTCATATATTGAAAAGGCAAAATAAATTCCCCTTTAACATTGATAATCCCATACAAATCGTTCTGTTTTACCAATAAGCTTTTATTATAAAACCATTCCATTTCCTCATAAATTGGCTTTAAAACATAAGAGCCTTTTTTATCAATTACTCCATACAATCCATCCTTTTTAACAAAAGCTAATCCATCAACAAATCCAGAAGCATAGTCAAAATTATAAGGTATTCTTAACTTAGTATCATAATCACAAAAACCCCACTTTCCATTTCGTTTAATTGCAATTAAATCTTTAGAGATATCACCAACATCCTCAAATAATGCAGGCATAAACTTAACTCCTAAGGTATCGATTAAGCCATATTTAGCTTCTGTGACAATCCGTGCATATCCTTTATCATTAAACAAAGCCCAATTTAAAACTCCTTCAACATATGGTATTTCAACAGGAATAGCTACAACTCCATTTGGTTTTATATATCCATATTTATCATCTTTTACAGCCATCGCAAAACCATTTTCAATTTCTGTTAATTGATTATATATTGGTTTTACTTTATATTTTCCTTTTGCATCAATAACTCCATATAAATTATTCTCTCGAATTCGAATAAAATCATTCTCCAAATTATCTATCCATTCATATTTTGGCTTTATCACATAGTAAAGATTGGTATCAATTATACCATATAAATCATTTTGTTTTACATAAGCGATCCCTCCATTAAAATCACCAACTGATTGGTATTTCATTCCAACTTTTAAGTTTCCTTTAGTATCTATAAAGCCATACTTTCCATTTAATTCTATCGAAATAAATTCATTTTGCGTACTTCCAATCTCATCATAAATTATAGGAGCTATTATTTCCCCTGTACGGTTAATCAATCCGTACTTTTCGTCTTTACCAACTATAGCCAACCCATTTATAAAAGGCTCCGCTTCTTCATATTCAAAAGCAATTACAGTAGTATTGTTCTTATTTATAAACCCGACTTTCCCGTTTAACATTACAGCCGCAGCTCCTTCATTAAAATCAGAAACCCATTCGTAAATTGGATTAATTTTTAATTGTAGCTCTTCATTAACAAAACCCCACTTATTATTAATCTCAACTTTATAATACTTTGCATTAGCTAAAACAAAATCTCGTTGTAACTCTTCTTTATAAGGATACTCAGGGTATTGTTCTAAAAACTTTTTAATATTTTCTGGAGTTCTTACCTGTGTAGATAAATTATATATATTTCGCCATGCTTTTGGCACCGAAGGGTTTGAAGGATAGTTTTTTATAAAAGCATAATAAGCCTTTATGGATTTAGATTCAGTTGAAATTTCATAAACATTCTCTTGAGCTCTTTTAGTATAAAAACTTTGAGGTTGTTCTTGTAAAAACTTTACATTACTTTCTAAAGTATTATCAATTGTATATTCTTTAAATAACTGTTTGTCATATCTAGCTTTAGCATCGTTAATTTGTTCAGCTTTGGGGTACTTTTTTATGAAAATTTCATACGCATAGGAAGTGTTTAGCTTCTTTGTCTCCTTATAGGCTAAAGCGTTTCTATTTTTTACAGCTAAATCATATTGGAGTGCTGATTCATTATTTTTAATAAAGTGATTATATGCTTCTACAGTGTTTTTTTCTTTAGCATTAAGAAAACATAATTCATCCACTTTATCATTTTGCGAACAAATCGAAACTGTATCAACACTATAAGCCTTATACTTTAGTTTTTGCTTCTCAGAAGTTTTTAGGTAGTAGTTTTTAGCCGAAATTTTAGCATAATGTAAAGCCGAATCTAAATTGAAAAAAGGATTATTATTTCGAGAATAAATAACACTTAACCCATAAGCAGAAGCTGTTTTTTTACGTTTTAGGTTTTTGTAAAACAACTTTTTAGCTTTAAAATAATCATGTATTTCTAAAGCCTCAAAAGCATCATCAATACCATTGCCAAAAATATTAGCTCTAGTAGCATTAGAAGCTAACATCATCATCACAAACACAACTACTATTTTTACTGAAAGCCTCAAACTAAAACTATTTCTTATTTTACACGTAAATAATAAGCGACTAAATTAGGAATACAAATTTTCATCTTAAAATTATTTGCCACTTGCTTAGTATGATAAAATACTTCAAATATCTATTCCCAATCTTTTGCGTACTATTCATCTTTAGTTGCAACAGTTCAGATATTTCTGGAAATCATGCTCATCAAGTAATATATAAAGATTTAGATAGCATTAAAACAGATAAAAAATTAAAAGCATTAATCAACTATAGTTCTACTAGCTATTTTTTATATAAAGGAAACCCTATGGGATTTGAGTATGAACTCTTAAAAAAATATGCTAAACACATTGATGTAGAATTAGAAGTTATTCCCATTAAAAATATGGATAGTGTTTTTGTTGATTTAAATAAAGGAAAAGGAGACATTGTAGCAGCAAACCTTACAATAACAAAAGAGAGACTTCAAAAAACATCTTTTACTCACCCCATTTTAATTACCAAACAAGTTTTAATTCAAAGAAAACCAGATAATTGGAGAAAATTAAGAAAGAAAGAATTGAAAAATAAGTTACTTAATTCAACTATAGATTTAGCCAATAAAACTATTGTTGTTAGAGAAGGCTCCGCGTTTTACCCAAGGTTAAAAAGTTTATCTAATGAAATTGGTGGAAAAATAAATATAAAAACTGTGCCTGGAGAAATTACAATGGAACAACTTATTGACCAAGTTGCCAATGGAGATATAGACTATACTATTGCTGATAAAAATATAGCATTAGTTAACCAGTGGCACTACCCAAACATAGATGCTAGTTTAACCATAAGCTTAGACCAACAAATTTCTTGGGCGGTTAGAAATAACTCCGATAGTCTTACAGCTTCAATTAATGAATGGTTAGTAGAGTTTCAAAAAACTAAAAAGTTTAAAATGCTTTATAGCAAATACTTTAAAAATCAAAAAGGGTTTAATAAAAGGGTTAATAATGA